>NZ_JAKWJU010000002.1:1292500-1615625 GCF_022524345.1 Streptomyces marispadix
CAGCATGCTCACCCAGGAGGCCGAGGAGGGCGGAGTCTTCGAGTACTGCCCCAACATCAGGTCGGCGGACGAGGAGAACTTCGACGGGGTGCGCGACGTGCTTCAGGGCAGGGGCGAGGGGTCGACCCGGCGCCTGCGGCTTCGGCCCGGCGACCTCCAGCTCTTCAAGGGCCGCTTCTCGCTGCACCGCGTCAGCCCCGTGCGGGGCGGTCTCGCCCGGCACTCGGCGATCTTCGCCTACAGCGAGCGGCCCGGTGTCGTGGGGAGCGTGTCCCGTACTCAGCAGCTCTTCGGACGCGTACTGCCGGAGCATCTGGAGGCGCAGGGCCGCGCGGTGCGCGGCGACCGGCTGCTCGACTGACCCCCTGCCTCCCCCCATCGCCCACCTCCCGCCGTGAGTCCCCCGCCCCGGCCACCTCCACAGGAGCAGTCGTGCGCTTCGACGCCACCGGAAAAGTCACGCTCGACCACATCTACAACCAGCCCGATCCACGGGCGTACTTCAGGGAGTTGCGCAAGCTCGACTACTGCGTGCCGCAGCAGGCGAAGCCCTACTTCGCCAAGCTCATCGAGGAGTACCGCGACGCCCGGCAGGTCGCGGTGCCCAAGGTGCTCGACATCGGCTGCTCCTACGGGATCAACGCCGCGCTGCTGAAGTACGACGTGACCATGGACGCGCTCTACGCCCGCTACTGCGACGAACACCTCGACGCCGGCGACGGATCGGACCCGCGCGCCGAGGAGTCCCCTGAGGCCCTGCTGGCCCGCGACCGCAGACTGGCCCGCGCTCACCGTCCGGTGCGCCCGGTGAGCGTCACCGGTCTCGACACCTCCGGCAGCGCACTGTCGTATGCGCTGGAGGCGGGCTTCCTCGACGACGCGGTCCACGCCGACCTGGAGCGCGCCGAGCCCTCGCCGCGCCAGCGTGAGCAGTTCGCCGGTACGGATCTGGTGATCTCGACGGGCTGCATCGGCTATGTCACCGAGCGCACTCTTACGCGTATCGTCCGCTCCATGGGAGAGCGGCGGCCGTGGATGGCGCACTTCGTGCTGCGCATGTTCCCGTTCGGCCCCGTGGAGAAGGCACTTGAGGAGCTGGGATACAGCACGGTGTGCGCCGGTGACGTCTTCCGGCAGCGCCGGTTCGCGTCGGAGCAGGAGCAGACGCAGGTGCTGGAGACGATGAAGGAGGCCGGGGTCGACGCGGACGGCCTGGAGGCCGACGGCTGGCTCCACGCACGGCTGTATCTTTCCCGTCCCGCCGGCACCGAGGGGTGGCCGTGGTCCCCGGAGCGTCTCGCGCGGGAGACCGCCGCCGCACCGGGCCCTGCCGAGGGCCCGCCGACGTCCCCGCGCACCCCATCCGTCACCCGACCCGTCGACGAACCGAAGTGAGAACGGAATTGAACACCAGTCAGCCGAGCGCGCCCCAGGGAAGCGGAAGCGCCCCGACCACCCCCACGTTCGCGCTGGAGGAGACCCTGCCGCGCGTACCGCTGCCCACGCTGGAGGCGAGCTGCGAGAAGTTCCTCGAGTGGTGCGCGCCGCTGCTTCCCCCGGGCGAACTGGCCGCGACCAAGGAGGAGGTGGCGGCCTTCCTCGCCGCCGACGGACCGGGCCGTACGCTGCACGCGGCGCTGGAGGAGTACAACTCCTCGGAGGGCGTGCACAGTTGGCTCGACACCTTCTGGCCGTACCGCTATCTGGGGCGGCGTGACCGCATCGCGCTGAACGCCAACTTCTTCTTCCTCTTCAGGGACTCCGACGAGCAGCAGGTCGAGCGGGCGGCCGGACTCATCGCCGGCGCCCTCGACTTCAAGCGGCAGATCGACGAGGAGGCGATCCCGCCGGTCGTGCAGCGGGGCAGGCCGCAGTCGATGCAGCAGCTCAAGTACCTCTTCTCCAGCACCCGCATTCCGGGAACCGAGCAGGACACGTCCCGTACGCCGTATTCGCAGGAGCGGCCCGGACCGTCCCGGGCGCGCCACATCCTGGTCTTCTTCCGCGGCAACATCTTCCGCATGGACGTCGTCGGAGAGGACGGCGCGCCGCACGACCTGGAGGACCTTCAGGCGGGGCTGCGCGACGTGATGAAGGCCGGCGCCGAACCGGCCGCCCCCGGCACGTCGGTGGGCCACCTCACCACCATGGCCCGCGCGGACTGGGCACGTGCGCGTGCGTCGCTGCTGGACGTGGATCCCGGCAACGCCGAGGCCCTGCGTACGGTCGAGGACGCGCTGTTCTGCGTGTGCCTGGAGGACTTCGCGCCTTCGGGCGTCCAGGAGGCGTGCGACGAGCTGCTGTACGGGGACCGCGGCAACCGCTGGTTCGACAAGTCCGTGTCGTTCGTGGTCTTCGAGGACGGTCGCGCCGGGCTGAACGTGGAGCACTGCGAGCTGGACGGCACCACCATCCTCAGCTTCGTCGACGCGCTGCTGCCCGTTCCGGCGTCGGTGCACTCCGAGCAGTCGGGTGCACGGGCACAGGGCCCGCCGTCGACGGAGCCGGTGCGCTTCACGCTGAACGATGCGCTGCGCGGCCAAGTGCGCACCGCCGCCGAGGAGTTCGCGGAGTACGGACGCAGCACGGCGACCCGCACGGTCACCTTCGACGATTTCGGCAGCAACAACGCGAAGTCGCTCGGCGTCTCGCCGGACGCCTTCGTGCAGGCGGCCTACCAGTTGGCGCACCGGAGGGCCAAGGGCCATCTGGGCGCCACCTACGAGTCGATCGCCACGCGGCAGTACAGGCACGGCCGTACGGAGGCGATGCGCGTCGTCACCCCGGAGATGTTCGCGTTCACGGACGCCATGGAGGACCCGGAGGCGGACGCGGCGACGCGGCGCGCGGCCTTCCGGGCGGCGGCGGAGGGGCATGTGCGGCGTGCGAAGGAGTGCCAGGCCGTCGAGGCGCCCGAACAGCACCTGTGGGAACTGGAGTTGATCCAGCGGCGGCGGGGCGAGGAGCTGGGCGTGCCGGAGCAGCCGTCGCTGTACCGCAGCGCGGGCTGGCTGACGATGAGGGACGACTATCTGAGCACCAGCTCCGCTCCGTCCACCAACATCCAGTTCTTCGGCTTCGGTTCGACGAGCAGCCGCTGCATCGGCGTGGCGTATGTGCTGCTGCCGGAGCGCTTCAACCTCTATCTGAGCACGCCGCGTGCGGTGGCCGAGCAGATGCACACGTTCGCGGAGGAGTTGAAGGGCGCGGTGGCCGAACTGCGGGAGCTGCTCGCGGACTAGCCCCCCCCGTAGGCACAGCAAGACACTTGGGCACCTGGCCAATTGGCCGGTTGGCCGGTTGGCCAGGTGGGCCCGCCGAGTGGACCGCTGCATCGCGGAACTGCCGCCCGCGGAACGGGAGTTGCTGCTGGCAGCGCTGGCTCCGTCGGTACTGGACCCGCGGGGCGACGCGCTCCCGGCCCGGTCGGGGGCGGCACTGCCGGGGGCCGCCGGAGCCCATCTGGCCGCCGTCCGCGAGAGGTTCGCACCTGAGCGGCTGCTGGACCGGGAGGAGGAGCTGGCCGAACTGGTGGAGTTCTGCGCCGGAGATCAGCGGTACCTGTGGTGGCAGGCGGCTCCGTGGGCGGGGAAGACGGCGCTGATGTCCTCGTTCGTGCTGGAACCGCCGAGCGGTGTCGACGTGGCGTCGTTCTTCGTCACCCGCCGCCACGGCCCCGACGAGGCCCACAGCGGGCCCTGGCGAAGGCCGCAGCGCTCACCGGCGAGCACGCACGTGCCGACGCGTTCGCCCTGGCGATGCACTCCCGTGGTGAACGGGCCTCCGCACTGGTCGAGTCGGCAGCCGCCGACCTGCGTTTGAGGGAGGGCACCGCCGACGCCTCCCTGCGCGAGGAGTGCACGCTACGGGCGACACGGCGCGCGGCCGAGGCCCTGGCGCTGGAGGTGTGGACGCAGATCCACTGGGTCTTCCAGGACGGCAGCGGTCCGCTGTCGTTCGCGGTGAAGCTCGATCCGCGCTGTGCCGACGTGCTGCTGGAACTGGGCTCGGGTGCCAGGGAGTTCGAGGCGTGACTGCCGCAGGAGCCTCACGCGCGGTTCCCCGTCGGCATCACGTAGGACCTGGCGCCGGGGCGCGAACCGCCCTGCGGCGCCGGGCAGTCGCCGCCGAAGCGGTCGGCGCGTCCGCGTGGGGCGGCCCCTACCGCCCCGCCTCGCGGGCGCCCCGCCTCTCCCCCGCCGTCAGCGAGGCATGCAGCGGCTCCAGCCCCGCCAGCAGGCCGGCGAGGGCGAGTTCGAAGCTGTCGCTGTCGATCTCCTCGGCGTGCGCGGGAATCAGATGCGCCTGTACGAGATTGGGGTAGCGCTCGAAGTAGACGCGTGTGTCGTCGGCGAAACCGCTCGCGAACGGCGTGGTGGCCGCCCCGATGACCAGGTACTTCACGGAGGCGGCGATCATCGTCGCATAGCGCGGCGGCCAGCCGTCCCCCACGAGCCCGCCGTGCACGGCGTCCGCCATGGCGAGGAAGTCCTCGCGGCGGCCGGTCCCGGCGGCCACCACGGGCGCCGCGTTGGGATGCCCGCGGAGCGCCGCGTGATACGACCTGCCCCATGTCTCCAGCCCGGCACGCCAGCCCCGTTCGAAGCCCGAGGTGTCCACCTGCCGCGTGAGGAGGTTGGCGACGGCGTCGAGGACGGCGTCCTTGTTCGGATAGTGGCTGTAGAGGGAGGCGGCCTTCACATCGAGCCTCAGGGCCAGGTTCCGCATGGAGAGCGCGCCGATGCCCTCCGCGTCGATCAGCTCCAGCGCGGCGTCACGGATGCGCTCCCGGCTGAGGAGGGGCGATTTCGGACGAGGCATCGGCAGATGGGCTCCTTGTGAAAACTAACGCCGTAAGGTTAGCGTGCGGGCACACGGAAACCTAACGCTGTTCGCGACGACTTCGCGCAGTCCGTGACGTACGAGGACGAGGAGATCTCCGTGCCGCCCGTGACGCCCCAGACCCCGCTCGGACTCTTCGGCACCGAAGCCCTGATCGGCGAGGAGGACCGCGCGATCCGGGACACCGTTCGGCAGTACGTGTCCGACAAGGTGCGCCCGAACCTCGCAGGCTGGTACGAGGAGGGCGCCATCCCCGCACGCGAACTCGCAAGGGAACTGGGCACGTTGGGCGTCCTCGGCATGCATCTGGAGGGCTACGGCTGCGCGGGCACCAGCGCCACCGCCTACGGACTGGCGTGCATGGAGCTGGAGGCGGGCGACTCGGGGCTGCGCTCCCTGGTCTCCGTGCAGGGCTCGCTGGCGATGTTCGCGATCTGGAAGTACGGCAGCGAGGAGCAGAAGCAGCAGTGGCTGCCCCGCATGGCCTCGGGCGAGGCCATCGGCTGCTTCGGCCTGACCGAACCGGACTTCGGCTCCAACCCGGCGGGCATGCGTACACGGGCGAGGCGCGACGGCTCCGACTGGGTCCTCGACGGCACCAAGATGTGGATCACGAACGGGTCCGTCGCCGATGTCGCCGTCGTATGGGCACGTACGGAGGACGAGGGCGCCGGCGGCGATGGCACGGGCGGCGGCGCCGGGGGCAGGGCGGGCAGGGTGCGCGGATTCCTCGTGCCCGCGGGCACGCCCGGCTTCTCCGCCCCGGAGATCAAGAGGAAGATGTCGCTGCGTGCGTCGGTGACCTCCGAACTCGTCCTGGAGAGCGTGCGGTTGCCGGACTCGGCCGTCCTGCCGGACGCCGTCGGGCTCTCCGGGCCCCTCTCCTGTCTCAACGAGGCGCGCTACGGCATCGTCTTCGGCGCCCTCGGGGCGGCACGCGACTGCCTGGAGACCACCCTCGGATATGCGCGGCAGCGGGAGATCTTCGACAAGCCCCTCGCCGCCTACCAGCTCTCCCAGGCCAAACTCGCCGACATGTCACTGGAGTTGGGCAAGGGCATGCTGCTGGCGCTGCATCTGGCCTCGCTCAAGGACGCCGGGACGCTGCGCCCCGAGCAGATCAGCCTCGGCAAGCTCAACAGCACCCGCGAGGCCATCGCCATCGCCCGCGAGTGCCGCACGATGCTCGGCGCCGCCGGGATCACCCTGGAGTACCCGGTGATGCGGCACGCCAACAACCTTGAGTCCGTGCTCACTTACGAGGGCACCTCCGAGGTGCATCAGCTCGTGATCGGCCAGGCGCTCACAGGCGAGGTCGCTTTCCGCTGACGGCGGCCGCATGGGCTTCGCCGAGGGCGCCCGCCCGTGGCACTCGTTCATCCGGAGGCGGCACGGCGGGCGATCACCTGCACGCTGCGGGTGGTCTCACCGTGGTGCAGCGTGGCGGTCGCCATAGGGCGCTCCTCCTCGACGGTGAAACCGTGGGCGTGCAGCAACTCCCGTAGCTCCTGGGGCCGATGGTGCCTGAAGAGCCCGCCGTCGGGCGTGGTGAAGACGCCGTACGGGCGGCCGGGGTCCGCAGCCGCGCCCTCCTCGTAGCGGCGCACATGGCGCTCGTCGCTCTGCAACGGCACGTCGCTGAGGTAGAGCACCCCCGACGGCCGTACCAGACGGGCGAGTTCGGCCATGACCGCGTGCTGGTCCGCGTCGCCTGTGACGACGCCGAGCACCACGAAGAGCAGCGCCGCGTCGAAGGAGCCGTCCGCGAACGGCAGAGGCAGCGCGGTGAACAACTCCAGCCTCAGCTCCGGGTGTTCGCGGAGCCCCCGCTCGATGAGGGCCCGCGACGGGTCTACGCCGTGTACGCCGCCGTAGCCCAGCTCGACGAGCTGCGCCGTCAACCGCCCGTAGCCGCACCCGTAGTCGAGAATCCTCGCCTCACGTGGCACGTACTGCTCCAGCAGCCCGTGGTCGAGGGGATGGGTGAAGGTCTTGGCCGCGCCCGTGCCCTCCCAGAAGCCGTGCACGGCGGGACGCCCGGGGCGCGGGGCTGAGGACTCCGAGGAAGCCATGCCCGGAGCGTAGCGACGTGATGCGCAGCCCGGCTGCGGTGATTCCGGCCGTCCGCGGGAGCGCACTCGCCATGCGCTACGGGCCGTGCACACGGCTGTGGGCCGCGCCTCCCGGAAGGAGGACACGGCCCACACTCACACACGCACACCCACCGGCTTGCAGGCGCTGCGGCCGACGGCCGGACGGCCCGGCGGACCCGCAGGCCCGCCGCCTGGTGTCAGCCCAGCGCCGCCAGCGCGTCGTTGAAGGTCTTCGACGGCCGCATCACCGCCGACGCCTTCGCGGCGTCCGGCCAGTAGTAGCCGCCGATGTCCGCGGGCGAGCCCTGCACCGCGATCAACTCGTCGACGATCGCCTGCTCCTGCTCACCCAGCGTGCGGGCGAGGTCGGCGAAGGCCGACGCGAGCTGTGCGTCGTCGGTCTGCTTCGCCAGCTCCTGCGCCCAGTACAGGGCCAGATAGAAGTGGCTGCCCCGGTTGTCGAGGCCGCCGAGCCTGCGCGTCGGGGACTTGTTCTCCTGGAGGAAGGTCGCCGTCGCACGGTCGAGGGTGTCGGCGAGGATCTGCGCGCGTGCGTTGCCCGTCTTCTGCGCCAGGTGCTCGAAGCTCACGGCGAGCGCGAGGAATTCACCGAGGCTGTCCCAGCGCAGATAGTTCTCCTTGACGAGCTGCTGCACATGCTTGGGCGCGGACCCGCCGGCACCGGTCTCGAAGAGCCCGCCGCCGTTGATGAGCGGTACGACCGAGAGCATCTTGGCGCTCGTGCCCAGCTCCAGAATGGGGAAGAGGTCCGTCAGGTAGTCGCGCAGCACATTGCCGGTCACGGAGATCGTGTTCTCGCCACGGCGGATGCGCTCCAGGGAGAAGGCGATCGCGTCGACCGGCGACATGATCTCGATGCGCAGCCCTTCCGTGTCGTGCTCCGGGAGGTACCGGCGGACCTTCGCGATCAGATTCGCGTCGTGCGCGCGGCCCTCGTCCAGCCAGAACACCGCGGGGTCCCCGGTCGCGCGGGCGCGGGTGACGGCGAGCTTGACCCAGTCCCGTACCGGCACGTCCTTGGTCTGGCACATGCGGAAGATGTCGCCGCTGCTGACCGCCTGCTCCAGCACGGCCTCTCCTTCGGCGTTCACGACGCGCACCGTGCCGGTCGCGGGGATCTCGAACGTCTTGTCGTGGCTGCCGTACTCCTCGGCCTTCTGCGCCATCAGGCCGACGTTGGGCACGGAGCCCATCGTGGACGGGTCGTACGCGCCGTTGGCACGGCAGTCGTCGATCACCGCCTGGTAGATGCCCGCGTAGCTGCTGTCGGGGATGACGGCGAGGGTGTCCTGCTCCTGGTCGTCCTTGTTCCACATGTGGCCCGACGTACGGATCATCGCCGGCATCGACGCGTCCACGATGACGTCGCTCGGGACGTGGAGATTGCTGATGCCGCGGTGGGAGTCGACCATCGCCAGGTCCGGGCCCGCGGCCAGCTCCGCCTCGAAGGACTCCTTGATCTTCGCGCCCTCGGGCAGCGACTCCAGGCCCTTGAAGATGCCGCCCAGCCCGTCGTTGGGGGTGAGGCCCGCGGCGGCGAGGGTCTTGCCGTACTCGGCGAACGTCTTGGGGAAGAAGGCGCGTACGACGTGGCCGAAGATGATCGGGTCGGAGACCTTCATCATCGTGGCCTTCAGATGCACGGAGAAGAGCACGCCTTCTGCCTTGGCCCGTGCGACCTGTGCCGTGAGGAACTCCCGCAGCGCCGCGACGCGCATCACCGCCGCGTCCACGATCTCGCCGGCGAGCACGGGCACCGACTCGCGCAGCACGGTGGTGGTGCCGTCGTCCGCTGCCAGTTCGATGCGCAGCGAGCCGTCCTCGGGGACGATCACGGACTTCTCGGTGGAGCGGAAGTCGTCGCCGTCCATGTGCGCGACGTTCGTCTTCGAATCCGCGGACCAGGCGCCCATGCGGTGCGGGTTGGAACGTGCGTACTGCTTCACGGACGCGGGAGCGCGCCGGTCGGAGTTGCCCTCGCGAAGCACCGGGTTGACGGCGCTGCCCTTGACCTTGTCGTAGCGGGCGCGGATGTCGCGCTCTTCGTCGGTCTTGGGCTCGTCCGGGTAGTCCGGCAGCGCGTAGCCCTTCTCCTTCAGCTCGGCGATCGCCGCCTTGAGCTGCGGGATCGACGCCGAGATGTTCGGCAGCTTGATGATGTTGGCCTGCGGGGTGCGGGCCAGCTCACCGAGGTTGCCGAGTGCGTCCTCGACGCGCTGCTCCGGCTCCAGCCACTCCGGGAACTGGGCCATGATCCGCCCGGCCAGGGAGATGTCGCGGCTCTCGACGCCGACTCCGGCGGTCGAGGCGTATGCCCGGACCACGGGCAGGAACGAATACGTCGCCAGGGCCGGGGCCTCGTCGGTGTCCGTATAGATGATGGTCGAGTCAGTCACCGGTACTCCGCTCCACGTGCTCCATGTCTACATCGTCTCGACGTCAAGATATCTCGTTCCGCCACGGGACCGGACACCAGCCCCTGCGGGGGGCTGGGGGGCGGGCTTACGTGGGCACCTGTGTCACCGACCGACGATTGCAGCGCCACCGGTCAGGCGGCTCTGGCCACTTCGAGTAGTGGCACGATTTCTTGTCCCCAGAGAGATCGGAGTGGGATTACATCTCCTGGGAGGAGACGATCCGTCTGCTGCGTTCACCGGCCAATGCCCGGCGGCTGGTCGAGTCGATCGCGGAGGCGGAAACGGCCGTGGCTGCGGACCTTCCGGGCAACTCCCCGCAGAGCCTCGGCAGTTGCCGTCGCGAGTCTTGAAATCGCCCTCCGACCGGCCGAAACGCAGCGGTGATCCACCGAAACAAGGCCGCTCGTAAGTTGACAACAATCCCACATTCGCCGTACTGGACCGCTACGTTGGTGTCGACCTGCCGACTGCGCGTATGGAACGGCGCGCAGCGGGACCGCGAGGGAACGCGTCGCGACGGATTCCACTGAGGGGGCCGGCGATGGCAAGACTGAGATGCTTCAGATGCGGGGCGCGCATTCAAGTGGACGGCACGTCCGCGTGCACGTGTACGCCCTTTGCCAGCCGTGAAATCGAACCGGCGGACTTCGAGCCTTTCCGGCCTCGTCTCAACGAACTCCCGGACGGGCGTTCCGAGGACGGCGCCGAGGACCCGCCCGTGGCGGGTACCGGCCGCCCGCGCATCAGCCGCCGCAGCACGAGCGTACTCGTGGGCGTCGCCGCGGCGGTGACGATCGGCACGGTCGCGTTCGCGCTGGACGGTACGAGTTCGGGGCCCGCGTCTGCGGACCGCGGCAGGCCGGCGGTCTCGGTGTCCCCCGACCCTGACATCGTGGCGCGCGAAGTGGCCCAGAACGCACAGCAGGACGCACCGGACGACCCCGGCACGGTCACCCCCTCCAAGCCCGCCGACAACGGCATGTGGCCGATGAGCGAGGGCGAGGGCAAGGGCAAGCACCCCGGTTCCGAGCCCCCCGCACCGAGCGACGAGGCACCCTCTCCCTCGCCGTCCGGCGACGCGTCGGGCGGCGGCACCGCGGACGGGGGCACTGCCGACGGAGGCACCTCGACCGGCGGCGGCACCGGCGACCCGGGCGGCGACGACGGCGGCTCGGACGGCGGCGGCGACCAGCACGGCGGTGGCCTGCTGGGCGGCCTGCTCTTCGGCGGTCTCTTCGGCGGCGGCGACGGGCACGACGACCACCACGACGACGGCGGCCACCAGAACGGCGGCTACTACGACGGCCGGGGCCACGGCGGCTACGGTCACGGAGGTTACGGCCACGGCGGCCACGGCGGCTACGGCGGCGGGCACGGTCATGGCGGCGGGTACGGCCACCACTAGGCCGCTCCACCACCAGACCACCGGCCACCGGACCACCGCTCGCCACCGGCGTCACGGCCGACTGCGTAACTCCCGGGCGGAGCCCGCGCCTTGGAGCGCTCATCGACGCCCTCCCCCGCGCTGACCTGGCGGCCTCGGCGCGCACTGGCCAAACCGGCCCGGCACGGTTGATCATGGCTGCCGTCGACCGCTCGAAGGACCCTCTGCCGGAGCCCGTATGACCTACGACATCGAACTGTTCCGCGCGCAGTTCCCCGCCCTCGCGACCGGAACGGCCTTCTTCGACGGGCCGGGAGGGACCCAGACCCCCCGTGCGGTCATCGAGGCGATGGCGTCCGCGCTCGCGGGTCCCCTCTCCAACCGGGGCCACGGCAACCCGGCCGAGCGCAATGCGGAGACTCTGGTCGCCGAAGCCCGGCAGGCACTCGGCGATCTCCTCGGCGCCGACCCCTCGGGCGTCGTCTTCGGGCGCAGCGCCACACAGCTCGCCTACGACTTCTCCCGTACGCTCGCGAAGTCCTGGTCGCCGGGCGACGAGGTCGTGGTGACGCGGCTCGACCACGACTCCAACATCCGCCCCTGGGTCCAGGCGGCGGAGCAGGCCGGCGCCACCGTGCGGTGGGCCGAATTCGACGCGCAGAGCGGCGAGTTGACGGCGGAGGCCGTCGCCTCGGTCCTCTCGCCGCGCACGAGGCTCGTCGCCGTGACGGGCGCCTCGAACCTGATCGGCACCCGTCCGCCAGTTCAGGAGATCGCGCGGCTCGTCCATGAGGCCGGGGCACTGCTGTACGTCGACGGCGTACACCTCACCGCGCACTCGCTCGTCGATCTGGACGAGCTGGGCGCGGACTTCTACGCCTGCTCGCCGTACAAGTTCCTCGGCCCGCACATGGGCGTGCTCGCGGCCCGCCCGGCGCTGCTGGAGACCCTGGCGCCGGACAAGCTGCTCCCCTCGACGGACGCCGTCCCCGAGCGCTTCGAATACGGCACGCTGCCTTACGAGATGCTCGCTGGTGCCCGCGCCGCCGTCGACGTACTGGCGGGGCCCGGTGCGCACCCGGAGCGTGACCGCCGTGAACGGCTCGTCGCCGCCTTCGAGTTGCTGGAGAAGCACGAGGAGTCGCTGCTCGCGCGCATCGAGGACGGCCTGGCGGAGCTCGATGCGGTACGGGTGCACTCGCGTGCCGCCGTACGCACCCCGACGCTGCTGCTGAGCCTGGACGGCCGCGACACCCGTGACGCCGCGGCCCACTTGGCGGAATGCGGTGTCAACGCGCCCTCCGGGTCCTTCTACGCGCTGGAGGCGTCCCGGCACCTCGGCCTCGGCGACGAGGGCGCCCTGCGCGTGGGCGTCGCCCCGTACAACAACGACGAGGACGTGGACCGGCTGCTGGAGGGCCTGGCCGGGTTCCTGCGCTAGCCGGGTTCCTGCGCTGGCCGGGGGCCGCCGCGACGGAGGGAGCCCGGACGGTGCAGGGCAGGCGGCCGGGGGCCGGTCCGGGCGGCCCGGAATGGCACGTCGGGACCGTCGCCACGGGCTTCGGCAGATGCCAGGCTCCTGCCATGAGCAGACACACACCTCCACCGCTCTCCCCCGCCTCCCTCCGCACGGCGACCGGCAGGCCGCCCGGCCCGGGCAAGGCGTTCCCCGGTTCGGGTCTGCCCTGGCCCCGTGTACGCACGAGGGTCGTCGCCGTCGCGGCCGGCCTCGCGCTCGTGCTCGGTACGGGCGGCGCGGCGGGGGCCCGCAGCGCCGAACCGGAGCCCGCCTGGGGCAAGGCGGTCGACCGGATACTCGCCGACAAGCGGCTGGACGGAGCGGCCCGCCGGCGTCGTGATCAGCGACGCGAAGAGCGGCCGGGTGCTCTACGACCACGACCCCGGCAGGCGCCTGATGCCCGCGTCCAACACGAAGCTGCTGACCTCCGCCGCAGCCATGGACGTGCTCGGCCCCGGCTACCGCTACCGCACCGACGTACTGGCACACGGCGACCGTGAGGGCGACCGCCTCGACGGCGACCTGTACGTACGGGGCACGGGCGATCCGACGCTGCTGGCGAAGGACTACGACGCTCTCGCCGCCGACGTCGCCGACTCCGGCATCGAGCAGGTCACCGGGAAGCTCGTCGCCGACGACACCCGCTTCGACTCGCAGCGCCTCGGGCGCTCCTGGGCGGCAGACGACGAATCCGCGTACTACTCCTCGCAGATCTCCGCGCTGAGCCTCGCCCCCGACACCGACTACGACGCGGGCAACGTCATCGTCGAGGTCGTACCGGCGGAGAAGGCGGGCGAGAAGCCGAAGGTGAAGGTCACGCCGTCCAACAGCTACGTCGACGTCGAGACCACCGCCACCACCGTCGACAAGGACGGCTCGGACACCCTGACCGTCGAGCGCGAACACGGCGGTAACACCGTCACCGTCTCCGGCGGCATCCCCGTGGGCGCCGATCCGAAGCAGGAGTGGACGAGCGTATGGGAGCCCACCGGGTACGCCGCCTCCGTCTTCGCGGACGCCCTTGAGCGGCACGGTGTGAAGGTCGCCGGGAAGACCGAACTGGGCGAGGCGACCCCGGCCGGCGCCCGCCGCGTCGCCCGCCACTCGTCGATGACGCTCGCCGAACTCAGCGTCCCTTTCCTGAAGTTGTCGAACAACAACCACGCCGAGGTCCTCACCAAGACCATGGGCTACGAGACCGCCGGCAAGGGCCACGGCACCTGGGACGACGGGCTGAAGGCGATCAGCGGCTTCCTGAAGAAGGAGGGCGTGGACACCGGGACGCTGCGTCAGGTCGACGGCTCGGGACTGTCCCGCATGGACAACGTCTCCGCCGGGCACATCGCCACGCTTCTCCACTCGGTACGCAAGAAGCCCTGGTTCAAGAAGTGGTACGACGCGCTGCCCATCGCATGCGAACCGGACCGCATGACGGGAGGGACGCTGCGCTCCCGCATGTGCGACACCCCCGCTGAGAAGAACACCCACGCCAAGACGGGCTCCCTGACGGGCGCTTCGGGACTCTCGGGCTACGTCACCGACGCCGACGGCCGCGAACTGGCGTACAGCATCGTCCTCAACAACTACCTCGCCGACTCGGTGAAGGACATCGAGGACTCGATCGTGGTGACGCTGGCGTCGTACGGGAAGGACGGCAAGAGCCCCAAGGACGGCACGGACGGCAAGTACGGCAAGCAGGACGACGGGGACGGTGCGAAGCACGACAAGAGCGCCGCGGACCGGGCGGGCGGCGCCGCGTCGTCCGCGTCGTCCGGGTCGTCCGGCTCCGACTCCGGCCTGGAGTGCTCCTGGAGGAAACCGGCGCACTGCTGACGCCGCGCGGGGACCGGGTGCCGCGCCCCCTCCCGCGCGGCACCCGGCGGCCTCCGGTGGCCCCGGCGAACAGGCCGTATGCGTCCTCTGCCGGACTGAGGCGCTCGACTGCCGCCCGAGCGGCGGTCGTTCGCCACTCGGCGGTCAGCGCGAGCCTCGGGCGCCCGGCTGCGTACTCCGATTGTTCCGAGCCTGAACGCCGGCTCCGCCCGGTGACAGGGCGTATCCGAGTCGCACCGTTGCGTACCGAGGGCGTAGAGACGCAGAGGGGCCGCGGGACAGGGAATCTCACGGCTCGTGCCGGCCCCGGAGGGTCCGACCAGGGCTCCGGGGACGGCACGGCCGTGAGCTGCCGCGAGCCCGGCCGACCACGCAACGGCCGGGACGCGGCGGTCCAAGAGGCAGACCGGCGTTCAGCCCACGAACGCCTCCGCGAACGCGCCTGCCTTCTCCTTCAGGCCCGAACACGTCGCCTGCGCCTTGGTCTTGGGGCCACCGGGACACGGCTTGTCCCGGGTGGCGGACCACATCGAAAGACCGCCCATCTCTCTCTTCTCCGCGAACTTCCGCAGTTCGGCGGCGTCCTGGGGGCGGAAGACCTCGCCCTTGACGTCGTTGACGCCGACCATCGGTGTGACCGCGAGGGAGTCCCACGCCTCCGCCTCGTCCCTGATGCCGAGCGCGGGCATGATCTGCTTGTGGGCGGCGGTGGCGGCCTTCACGGCGTAGCCGCCCATGTCGCCCGCGAACGAGGTGCCGTAGTCCATGGCCATGATGTTGACCCGGTTGACGCGGGCGCCGTTCTTCTTCGCGTTCTCAAGCACCGCACGGGCGTCGGCGCCGAGGCCGGAGGGCATCACCGGGAGGGTGTAGGAGACCTTGAGGTTCGGCTTCTGCCGCTGGAGGCGGACGATCGCCTGGTTGCGCAGCTGCGCGGCCTTCTTGTCCGTCAGGGCCGGGCCTTCGAGGTCGAAATCGAGCCGCGTGAGGCCGAATGCGTCGATGACCTTGATGTACGCGGCGGCGAGCTTGTCCACCGAGCCGCATACGCGGGCGAGTTCGCGGCCGCTCTGCCCGCCGAAGGAGACCGCCACGTCGCCGCCGCCCTCTTCGCGCAGGTCCTCCACCTGCGCCGCCACCGGGTTCGCCTTCAGGGACTGGCGGCCGCCCCACCGCGGCACGCACTTGCTCCCTGCCGGTGAGACAAAGGCCAGGGTGTAGTCCTTCACGCCGGTCTTCTGGGAGTTCCCCAGGAGGTCGTAGGAGGGGCTGAGCAGGGTGTCCACATAAGGCGAGAACCGGTCCGCCCCGGGAGGCGCGGGCTTCTGGCTCTCCTCGGGCGGGTTCGACAGCGGAGGCGGGCCCGTCGGCTCGGACGACCCCTGCTCCCCCGAGCACCCGGCGAGCAGCGACGCCGCCACCACCGCGGCCACAGCGGCCACCGCGACCGGCGAGTTCCGAACGGGCCCGCGGGTGCGGCCCGTACGAGACATACGAGAGGTCCGGGCCTTCGCAGTCGCGGTCGCAGCCGTGTTCTCAGTCGTGGTCGTGGAGGTACGGGGATGCTGCGCGTCCGCGCGGTCACTCATCGTCGGGCTGCCTCCTTCAGGCGCGGTGGGGGGGTCGTGATTCCGACGTGCGCCAAAACTAGCGAGCCCGCCTGGGACAAAGCACACGATGAGGTCCACCGGCGATGGGACTTAGGCCACAGTTAAGAGACCCGAAGGCTCCGGTTAAGAAAGGCAGTTGGGGGGTGCGGCGGGCCTGTCGGCTTTGACCGTGAATGGCTGGGGCCCGGGTTCATTCAACGGGCGATACCGCGCTAAGGTCGGCAATCGCCCTGACAGTGGGTCGCCACCCGCATACGGGCGGAAGGGTTTCTAGCCAGGAGTGCGTGTTGCGCCGACCGAATTGGTGGCACCGGAGTCGAGAGCTGAAACGAATACGCCGCGAAAGCGAGAAGCTCTTCGCGAGCCTGGACCTCCCGGACGAGTGCGACATCGCCGACCTGTGCGACCGTTTGAGCGAGAGGCGGGGGCGCCCGCTGCGTCTGATGCCGGTCAGCGTGCCCGGCGCACACCCCTGCGGCCTGTGGATCATGACGCAGACCGTCGACTTCATCGTCTACGAGTCCCAGACCAGCAAGCCGCACCAAGACCACATCATCGCGCACGAGTTGGCCCATATGGTCTGCGGCCACCGCAGCGGCGCGGGGAACTCCGTCGACGACGGCACCGCCCGCCTCCTCTTCCCCGACCTGGCCCCCGAACTGGTACAGAAGATCCTCGGACGGGGCAATTACTCCAGCGTCGAGGAGCGTGAGGCCGAGGTCACCGCGTCCCTCATCCTCGAACGCATCAACCGGCCGGTGCTGGAACGGATTTCGGCCGTGCCCGCCGAGGACGCGGAAGCCATGGAACGTATCGAGCGCTCCCTGCGGCGCCGGGCCGCGGTACGGGCACCGGCGGACCCCGACGGGGAGCGCGAGGACGGCGACCGGCCTGACGACGGGGACCGGTCCGACGACGGCGACCGGCCTGACACTGCGCGTGAAGACGGCGGCGAGAGCGAACGGAGCGCAACCCCGCACCCCGGCGGGGAGACGACGACATGACCGACCTGAAGAGCGTCTTCTTCCCGGTGAGCGCCGGGATCTGCGCGCTGGCCTTCCTCTACAAGTCCCGCGATCTCCGTCCGGGCCGCCGCGACCCGGCGCTTCTCGCGCTCCTGATCGCGTTCCTGTTCAAAGGGATCTCCTTCACGCTGTCGACGGCTGTGGTCTCGGCGGCGGTCGACGAGTACTCGGGCGTGCCCAACCTCGGCGCGCTGGGCATCCACCTGACAGGCGGGGTCACTTCGAGCGCGGCGTTCCTCTCCGCGCTGGTCTTCTGGGTGTACCCGGCCGAGCAGGCATGGCCGAAGGTGCGGCGGCGCATGCTGCTCTTCGGGCTCGTCGCGGTGACCATGTTCGTGCTCTGGTACGTCGCGGGAAGCGGCAGCCACGAACGCTCGCCCCACTATCTGCTTCAGAACGTCCATCGGCCCGTCGTCGCCGCCTACTTGCTCCTTTACGTGACGGCGTTCGCGGCGGGAATGGCCGAAATCGTAAGGCTGGGCCGCCGTTACGCGAAGTCGGCAGGGCGTGCCTGGGTGCGTCGCGGCCTGGGGACGATGTCCGTCGGGGCGGGCATCTATATCGCGTACTGCGTCAACCGCGCTTGGGCCGTTGTCGCCGTGCGGCTCGAACTCGACCCGCTGCAATGGGAGTTGGTCACTCCGCTGTCGAACGGCATCGGAATCCTCCTCGTCGCGACCGGGTTCACCATGCCGTCCTGGGGGCCGCGGCTGTCGGCCGCCCGCGTGTGGGTCTCCAACTACCGTGCCTACCAACGGCTCTATCCGCTGTGGAGCGATCTGTACCGGGCCGTACCCGAGATCGCGCTCGATCCGCCCGCGCCCTCGTTCATGGAACGGATCAGCCACGGCGACCTCCGATACCGGCTGTACCGGCGGGTGATCGAGATTCGCGACGGCCTCCTGGCGATGCGCCCGTATATGAGCACGGAACCGGGTGCCGCTGCTGACGGAGACCATGACGGGGCTTCGACGCGCCCGGCCGGGCCGGGAGTCGGGGAACCGGCGGACGGGCAGGCCCGGCGCGCGGCAGTGGAGGCGGCACGGCTGAAGGCCGCCCTCAGCGCCAAGGCCGACGACGGCCCGTCGCCCGCGCACGTTTCGGCGTCCGTTCCCGCGTCCGCCGCCGACGGGAACTCGTCCACGGCGACGGCCACTTCGGCGCCCGCGCCGGAGACATCCGTACAAGAGGTGTCCGTACAAGAGCCGTCCGTACCAGGCCCGTCCGCGCCGGAGCCGTCCGCGCAGGGCGCACCCGGCCAGGATTACGTACAGGAGAAGAGCGGCGGCGATACGGACACGGCGTCCCGCATCAGCGACGACTACGCCGGCGAACTCGGCTGGCTGCTCCAGTTGGCGAAGGCGTACGCCGACGTCCGGCGCCCGGCATGACAGGGAGAGATGGCAGATGAAGTTCCGGTCGCTCGGCAGTGATCCGGCCACGCAGGTGTCAGCGATCGGTCTCGGCTGCATGGGCATGTCGATCGCCTACGGAGCCGCCGACGAACAGGAGAGCCTGCGCACCCTGGACCGTGCGGCCGAACTGGGCGTCAGCCTCCTCGACACGGCGGACGTGTACGGCGTGGGAGCCAACGAGGAACTGCTGGGCCGCTGGCTGCACGGCCGGGACCGCGAATCGGTGTTCCTGTCGACCAAGTTCGGCCTCAAGCGCAGCGCCACGACCGGAAGGGTGGACGAGGTCGACACCTCCGCCGGGTATGTGCCCGCCGCCTGCGACGCCTCGCTGAGGCGGCTCGGCGTCGACCACATCGACCTGTACTACGCGCACCGACGCGACCCGGCCGTACCCGTCGAGGAGACCGTCGGCGCGATGGCCGCGCTGGTCGAGGCGGGCAAGGTACGCCACCTCGGGCTGTCCGAGGTCAGCCCGCAGACGCTGCGCCGCGCGCACGCCGTCCACCCGATCGCGGCGATCCAGCTCGAATACTCGCTGTTCACCAGGGACGTGGTGGAGGGAGAGATGCTCGCCGCCTGCCGTGAACTCGGTGTAGCCGTCGTTGCGTACTCACCGCTGGGGCGCGGCATGCTCGGGGGCGCGCTGCACTCCCGTGAGGCCCTGTCGGAGGAGGACAACCGCAGGCGCTGGCCGCGCTTCGCCAGCGACAACATCGACGCCAACCTCGCACTGGTGGAGGCGGTGAGGGGCGTCGCGGCCGAGATCGGCTGCACGCCCGCGCAGGCCGCTCTGGCCTGGCTTCTGGCGCAGGGCCCGGACATCCTGCCGATCCCGGGGACGAAGCGCACGCGCTATCTGGAGGAGAACGTCGCAGCGGTCGACGTGGCCCTGACTCCCGCTCAGACGGCCCGGATCGGTGAAGCCGTGCCCGCGAGCGCGGTGGCAGGCGGACGCTATCCCGAGCAGGCCCTCTCCCGCCTCGGCCACTGATCACCCGTAACGGTTCCGCCGATCCCCCCGGGATCGATCCGCCGGTCGTCGAACGCCCGGGTGACTGAGGCCCTGCCCCCAACTCCCGTTCCCCGTAAGCCCCCTGGCAGGCAGCGCCCCGGCCGTTCAGTCCTTCCGCTTCCCCGGCCCGCCGCCCTGTCCTCTCCCGCCCTCGCGTCTCCCCGTCTCCTGCTGCCCGTCGCCGCCCGTGCCGGACGACTGGAGTCCGCTGACCTCCGCGATGATGCGGAGCAGCGACGCCCGCCCCGCGTCGTCCATGCTCATCGCACGGAGCGCGATGTCGCGTACCTCGGCGTTGCGCATCGCGGAGGCGAGGGCGATCTGGGTGTCGATGCGCTCGGCGGTGTCCTCGTCGAAGAAGTAGGCCACGGGCACGTGGAAGAACGCCGCGAGGGCTTCGAGGTGGCGCTTGGTGGGGTTGTCCCGCTGCCCGGTACGAAGCTGCCAGATGTACGTCTTGGAGAAGGTGCCGCCGGACAGCTCGCTGCATCCCCGGGCGACCTCTTCGTAGGTGTACTCCCTCCCACCTGGCGCGATGCTCTTGAAGAGCTTGTCGATCTTCTCGGCCAGTGAAGGCACAGGGACCCCTTCGTTCGCTGAGATGATCTCCAACTCAGGCTGCCGTACATCGTAGTTGACATGATCGGGCGCGGACGGTTACCTTCGTCATGTTCGCTGAGATGAACAGAGGGTACCTCATCGGCCATACGAGCGGACATCCTCAGGGACGAGGCCGTCGCCGAAAAGGCAGGCAGCAGCCCCGGGAACGCGACGGCGACCGGGTGGGCCCCGCGCCGGAGACGACGGCCGTGCGACGCCCGATGCACCCGCCCTCCACGGGGGAGGGGCGGGCGCATCGGGCTGCTGCGACAGGCTGCTGAGACGGGGCGCGGAGCATGCGGGGCCTCGTCGGCGACTCGATTCGCGGCCGTCTCACGCCGGCGCCGTTCCGTATGACAGCACGAGCAGCGACGACCCCCTGGACGGGTCCGGCCAATCACCTCATGATTGCCGCGATGTCACGAGCCCGCGCTCCGCCCCCGCCCACGAGAGGCGTTTCGATGACGTACACCGACGACCGCAGCGGCACCGGCCGGCCCGCCGACTCCCCGTTCCCCCTCAACACCCGCAATCTGCCTCCGCCCCAGGTACGGGAGCTGCCTCCCCCGCCCCGTCAGACCTGGAAGATCATCGGCCCCGGCATCGTCGGCGCCGGTGTGGGCCTCGCCTCCGGCGAGTTCATCCTCTGGCCGTACATCGCCTCGCAGGCCGGTCTCGTGTTCCTGTGGGGCGCCGTCGTCGGAGTCGTCACCCAGTGGTTCCTCAACATGGAGATCGAGCGCTACACGCTCGCCACCGGGGAGACCGCCGTCACCGGCTTCAACCGCTACTGGCGCCACTGGGGCGCGGTCATGGTCGTACTGACCTACGCGGCGAACCTCTGGCCGGGCTGGGTGACCAGCTCCGCCACCATGGCCTCCTACGTCTTCGGCGGCAATCCCACGCTGATCGCGCTCGTCCTGCTGCCGTGCATCGGCGCGATCCTCACGCTCGCACCCGTCGTCTACACGGCGCTGGAACGGCTGCTGTTCCTGAAGGTCGCGGTGATCGGCGGGTTCTTCGCGCTCGCTGTGATCTTCGCGGTGAAGGCGTCGAGTTGGGCCGACCTGCCCCAAGGCGCCACGCACATAGGGCAGTTCCCCAGCGAGCTGGGCGTGGCGGTGCTGATGGGAGCACTCGCATACGCGGGAGCCGGCGGCGGTCAGAACCTCTGCCAGAGCAACTGGATCCGCGACAAGGGCTTCGGCATGGGCCACTACGTGCCCCGCCTGGTCAGCCCCGTCACCGGCAAGGAGGACACCGCTGCGGCGGCCACCGGCAACGCCCCGGGAGCCACCTCCGGCTACGTCTTCACACCCGACGCGCAGAACATGGCGCGCTGGAAGCGCTGGTGGCGCTTCGCCAACACCGAACAGGCCCTGACGTTCGTCCTGGTCACGGTCCTGACCATCGTGCTCTCCTCCCTCCTGGCGCACTCCACGCTCTTCGGCTCCGAGGGCCTGGCCAACGACGTCAGCTTCCTCCAGGACGAGGGCGAGGCGCTGAAGTCGCAGGTCGGCTCCTGGTTCGGCGTGCTCTTCTGGCTGATCGGGGCGTTCTCGCTGTTCAGCGCGGCGGTAGGCATCGTCGACTACACGAGCAGGCTCGCGGCGGACGTCCTCAAGTCCACGTATCTGCCCCGCTCCCGCGTCTCCGAGAGCCGGCTGTACTTCTGGCTGGTGTGGGGCCTCGTCGTCATCGGCATGGCGATCCTGCTGCTCGGCATCGACCAGCCGCTGGTGCTGCTGGTGATCTCCGCGTGCGTCGCCGGCCTGATGATGTTCGTCTACGGCGGCCTGCTGCTCTACATCAACCGCAAGGCGCTTCCCGCTCCGATCAAGGTGCGGGGGTACCGGGTGGCGGCGCTGGTGTGGGTGGTCGTGCTGTTCGGCGTGCTGTCCGTGCTGACGGTGCGGCAGCAGATCCTGGACGCGTTCGGCTGACGGCCAGGGGAAGCCCTCGCAGCTTCTCCGACGCCGTCGGCCGACGCACTCCCCGACCGCAAACGACCTGCGGCGGGCGCCTATTGACGCCCGCCGCGGAGTCGGCGCAATTCGCCGCGAGGTGTCGCAGCCTCAGCGTCGCCCGCGCCTACAGGTGCATGCCGTTCACCGAACTAACCATCGCCGTCAGCGTGTTCACGACCCACTTGCCGAACTCCGTCGGCGCGAGGAGTATCCCGAAGACCGTCACGATGAGGACGGTCTCCCTCTCGTCCTTCCTGCTCCTGGCCTCAGTGCGCCGTCTCAGCCGAAGGAAGATCCAGACCCCCAGGAGCAACGTGACATCCAGCGTGACGACCAGCCCACCCATGAACCCCTCCCTGTGCGGCCGTGGGCAATCGTTCCACTGGTGATGTACCGGCTTTATCCGCTTCACCAACCATGGCCTGACTCATGCCGGTAATGGCGGAATCTCTGAGCGGGGAACGCCTGCGGCGGCCAACTCCGGCGCCACCATGGCGCCTTGCCGCTCAGCGCGAGCGACCACCCCCCGCACCGGCCAGCGCCCGCCCCGTAGGCGTCGTGCTGTCCTCGCAGTCGGCGACATGGCCCTCGAAGAGGACCGTTCCCCCGTGTCGGCCCGGCCCCGGGCCGAGGTCGACGAGCCAGTCGGCATGGCGGACGACGTCGAGGTCGTGCTCGATCACGACTGCCGTGTGGCCCTGTCCGACGAGCCGGTCGAGGACGTTCAGGAGCGTGCCCACGTCGTCCATGTGCAGGCCGGTCGTGGGCTCGTCCAGTACGTACGTCGTGGGCCGCTCCGCCTGGCGCAACTCCTTGGCGATCTTGACGCGTTGGCACTCTCCGCCGGACAGCGTGCTCAGGGACTGCCCCAGCCGCAGATAACCCAGACCGACCGCGGCGAGCTGCTCCAGGGCGCGGGCGATGCCCTGGTCGGGCAGCCTTGCGACGGCCTCCTCCACGGTGAGCCCCCCGACGTCGGCGATCGACAGCCCGTCCACGGTGTGGGCGAGCGCCTCGGGGGTGAAACGCCGGCCCCGGCACGTATCGCAGACGACCTCCTGGCCGTCCATGAAGGCGAGATCGGTGTAGACGACCCCGAGCCCCTTGCAATCGGCGCAGCCACCCTCGGAGTTGGCGCTGAAGAGACCCGCGGGGACGTGGTTGTGCCTGGCGAACAGCCTGCGGACCGCGGGCGCGATGCCCGTGTAAGTGACGGGCGTGGAGCGCCTGTTGGCGCTGACCGGCCTCTGGTCGATCACGGTGGCGCCGTGCTGGGCCACCAGCTCCTCGGCGAGGCTGGACTTGCCGGAGCCGGCCACCCCGGTGAGCACGGTCATCACGCCCGCCGGGAAGCGCACGGTCACGTCCCGCAGATTGTTGCGACGGGCCCCGGCGACGGTGAAGTGCCCCGTGGCGGCACGCGGTTCGCGCTTGAGCGGCCGTCTCCGCGCCAGGGCCCGCCCGGTCGGCGTACCGGCGTCGCGGAGCCGTGCGTAGCTGCCCTGGAACACCAGCCGTCCGCCGCCGGCGGCGCCCGCGCCCGGCCCGATCTCGATCACCTGGTCCGCGCGGGACATGACCGCGGGATCGTGCTCGACGACGAGGACGTTGTTGCCGCTGTCGCGAAGGCTCTCCAGCAGCTCGACCATGGACTCCACGTCGGTCGGGTGCAGCCCAACGGTCGGTTCGTCGACGACGTACGTCATCTCCGTGAGGGAGGACCCCAGGTGCCGCACGGTCTTGATCCGCTGTGACTCGCCGCCGGAGAGGGTCGTGGTCGCGCGGGACAGCGTGAGATAGCCGAGCCCGATCGTGATCATCGCCTCCAGTCGTGCCGTCAGCGCCGCGACCGCGGGCGCCACACGGGCAGAGGTGATCTCCCTTACGAGCCCGACCAGTTCGGTGATCTCCATGCGGGCCATCTCGCCGATGGTCCGGTCGAGCACGGTGGCCGTGCGTGCGGCCTCGCAGAGCCGGTCTCCGTCGCACTCCGGGCAGGTCTCGGCCCGCGTGAAGCGGCGGATCGCCTCCTGCTTGCGCTCCGACAGGTCGTCGGATGTGTGCAGATAGATCCGCTCGAACCGCTCGACCACCCCCTCGTAGCCCTTGGGTGGCTTCCGTCCCAGTCGCGCCGCCGCCTCACCGCCGTACAGCAGCGCCTCCCGTTCGTACGGCCTCCACTCCCGCAGCGGCGTCCCGGCGTCGAAGCTGCCGATGTCGGCGTACTGCGAGTACCAGTAGCCGCCGTTGCCGAAGCCGGGCAGCAGGATCGCGCCCTCGGCGAGGGACTTGTCCAGGTCGAGGAAGCGCTCGACCGCGCTCACCACGATCTCCCCGAGGCCGGAGCAGGACGGGCACATGCCGCTCGGGTCGTTGAAGGAGAAGCGGTTCGATTCGCCGACGTAGGGGCTGCTGAGCCGGGAGAACAGCAGCCGCAGATACGTCCAGGAGTCCGTGATGGTGCCGACGGTCGAGCGGGCGTTCCCGCCGATCCTGCGCTGGTCGATGACGACCACGGGCGTCAGGCCCCCGATGTGCTCGACCGGGGGCCGGGTCCACTTCGCCAGCCGGTTCCTCGCGAACGGCGGGAAGGTCTCGTTGAGTTGATAGCCCGCCTCCGCGGCGATCGTGTCGAACACCAGCGACGACTTTCCCGAACCGGACACCCCGGCGAAGACGACGAGTCGGTTGCGCGGGATGTCGACGTCCACGCCGTCGAGGTTGTTCGTACGGGCCCCGCGAAGGCTGATGTTCCTATCGGTCATGCCTCGGACGGTACGAACAGATGTGGCCGCATCCTGGCCGCTATGGCTGGCAGTATCTGCCCATGGCGGACGTCACCGAGCGCACGCTGGCCCTGCTCTCCACGTTGCAGACGGGCCGGCCGTTCAGCGGAGAGGAACTCACCCGGCGTCTCGGCGTCAGCCCACGCACCCTGCGCCGCGACGTCGACCGGCTGCGCGGCTACGGCTACCCCGTCGAGACGCAGCCCGGACCGGGCGGCCACTACCGGCTCGCGGCAGGCCGCACCATGCCGCCGCTCGTACTGGACGACGACGAGGCGGTGGCCACGCTGCTGGCGCTCGCCTCCCTCGCCGCCATGGAACCGCCCGCCGGAGCGGAGCCTTCCGCCGAGCGGACCGTCGACGACGCCGCGACCCGCGCGTACGGCAAGCTGGATCAGTTCCTGCCCGCCCGGCTCCGCCCCCGCATGGCCGCCATCCGCTCCAGCCTGGAGACGAGCCCGCAGCGCGCCCCGAGCGTGACGGCGGGGCTGCTCGGCATCGCCGCCGAGGCCATCGCGAACAGCGAGACGCTGTCGTTCACTTACACGGACGCCCGCGGTGAACGCTCCGCCCGCCGCGTCGAGCCGCACCGCCAGATCCACCATCTGCTGCGCTGGTATCTGCTGGCCTGGGACCTGGGACGCAGCGACTGGCGCGTCTTCCGGCTGGACCGCGTCACCGGACTCATGCGAACCGGCGACCGGTTCGAGCCGCGGCCGCTGCCTGCCGGGTCCGCCGCGGAGTATCTGCGGCAGGGACTCGACAAGGGACGGCAGCGGGTCGACGTCGTCATCGACGCCCCGGCCACGGACGTGGCCGACGCCCTGCGCTACCAGGACGCCGAGATCCACTCCGTGACCGGGAGCAGCACCGCCGTCAGCCTCGCCCTGGACTCCTGGCAGTGGCTGCTCCTCCACCTCGCCTTCCTGGACGCGGACTTCCGGCTCAGCGCGGGGCCGCAGTTCATGGAGTCGTGCCGCGTGTTCGCGGAACGGCTCGCGGCGGCGACGGGGGACGGCGAGTAACTCGGAGGCGGAAGCGCCGTGTTGGGCACGGGCGTCGGGCGTACGCACGATCCCGCCGATCAGTCCGTGCCCCTCCGGCCGGTTCCCGCGCCCGATCAGTTCCGCCGCCGATCAGTCCCCCCGCCGATCAGTTCCGCCGCCCGATCAGTCGAGGCAGAACTCGTTGCCCTCGGGATCGGCCATCACGATGTGCCCCGCACCGAGCGGCGGAGCGGGCTCATGGCGGCTGAGCCGGGCGGCGCCATGGGCGGCGAGCCGTTCGGCCTCCGCCTCAAGGGCCGCCATCCGCTCGTCTCCTTCAAGCCCGGGTGCGGCTCGCACATCGAGATGCACCCGGTTCTTGGCCTGCTTGCCCTCCGGCACCCGCTGGAAGAAGAGGCGGGGCCCGGAGCCCTCGGGGTCGACCACGGCCGAGGCGTCGTTGCGACTGGCAGGCGGGACGCCCATCGCCTCCAGCGCCTGGTCCCAGGATTCGAAGCCCGCCGGCGGGTCCTGCAACCGATAGCTCAGGGCCTCGGCCCAGAAGGCGGACAGCCCGGCCGGGTCGGCGCAGTCCACGGTGATCTGGATGTCACGTGCCATCTCAACTCGCCTCCTGGCGGGCCTCGTTGTGAGTGTGCAGATAGAGATCGCGGAGCAGGCTCACCTCGGAGAGGTGGTGGATCACTTCCCGGTTGATGTGCAGCACCAGCGCCGCCAGGGGAAGTTCGGCATACGGTCCCTCGGCGTCACCGCACGGCCGGGACAGGCCGGCCTCGCCGAGGGATTCGACACCGGCCCGCCAAGTGGCGTACTCCGCGTCGAGTTGGGCCAGCGCCTCGTCCGCGGTCGCGGCGTAGCCGAACGACTGGTAGTCGGCCGGGGCACGACCGAAGTGTGCGGCGTTGCGCATCGCGAGCACGCCGACGATCACATGCGCGAGCCGCCAGGCGATCGTCGTGAACGGTGCCGGTTCGGGCTGCGGCATGGCGAAGTCGATCACCATCGCGCCTGACCCGGCCTGCACCGGTGCTGTGCCGGTGCCTCGCTGCCGTACGTTCCAGCAGCCGGGCACCGGCTCCCAGAAGTACTCGTCGTCCGTGAGCCCCTTGAGGCGGTCGCGGAGCTGCTGGGCCCAGTGCCAGTCGAGCTGGTCCCTGAGCAGGGCGTTCCATGTCTGGTCGGTCATGGAGCCAGCCTCGTATACGTTGCGGACAGCCACGTTCCTCAATCGCCCTCGGCGATCCGTACGGCCGACCGTCCTGCGCCACGCCGCGGCCGGTCATGACTCCCCTCGCTCCTCCAACCCCCCGAGCGCCTCGGGCAGTTCGCCGGTGTGCAGCACGCCCAGACGCTGTGTGGCGCGGGTCAGTGCCACATACAGGTCGCTCACCCCGTAGTCGGCCGGTTCCACGACCAGCACCGTGTCGAACTCCAGCCCCTTCGCCTGCCGTGGGTCCAGCAGCACCACGTCCCGGGTGAGGTCCAGCGCGGGACCGTGACCCGCCTCCGGCAGCTCAGCGAGGAGCGATGCGTGCAGCGCCGCCGGTGCTACGACCGCGACACGTCCCCCGCTCCCCCGGGCCGACCCCGCCTCCCTGGCGACGGCGGCGGCCAGCCCGCCGGGGGCGACCCGCAGCGCCCAGGGCCGCACCCCGGTCGACCGCACCGACTCGGGGGGTACGTACGACGGGGCGTGCGCCCGCAGGAAACCGGCCGCGACCTCCATGATCTCGGCAGGCGTGCGGTAGTTGACGCCGAGGCGCACATGCTCCCAGCGGTCGCCCGCGTACGGCTCCAGGATGCTCTCCCACGAGCCCAGCCCCGCCGACTCCGCCGTCTGCGCCGGGTCCCCGACGAGCGTCATGGAACGCGTGGGGATGCGCCGCATCAGCAGCCGCCATGCCATCGCCGACAGCTCCTGCGCCTCGTCGACGACGATGTGGCCGAAAGCCCAGGTACGGTCGGCAGCCGCGCGCTCGGCAGCGGTGCGGTGGTCGGCCTCCTCGTGCCGTTCCGCCATGCGCTCGGCGTCGATGATGTCGTGCGCCGCGAGGACCTCGGACTCCTCGTCCTCGAACTCGAAGGTCTCCGAGCCCTCGGACAGCTCCAGCACGCCCTGTGCGTAGGCGATCCGCTCCTGGCGCTCGGCCTCGGCGGCGGCACGGGCCGCGCTGTCGTCCTCGCCCAGCAGCTCGGCGGCCTCGTCGAGGAGCGGCACGTCGGCCTGCGTCCACGGCCCGCCCTGCCGCCGGATCAGCGCTGCCGACTCGTCGTCGAGATGGACCGGCTCCTCGAGGAAGTCCGCCACGAACTGCTCCGGCGTGAGCTGCGGCCACAGCTCGTCGATCGCCGCATGGACCTCCCGGCTCGTGGCGATCTCCTTGCCCAACTGCGCGATGTCGTCCGGCCCCAGCAGATTGGGCCCGCCGAAGGGGTCGGCGCCGATCCGCTCGACGAGTTGCGCGGTGAGCGCGTCGATGACGTGGAAGGCGAACACGGGCCGCGCCAGATTGTGCGGCAGACCGCTCTCGCGCGCCCGCCAGCGCGCGTCCTCGGCCATGGCCCGTTCGAGCTGGAGCGTCCCGTAGCCCTCGTGGTCGATGTCCGTCGCCCACTCGGGCACGGCCTGGCGGTCGCGCAGCGCCTTCGCCAGTACTCCGGCCATCTCGGCGCGGCCCTTGACCTCCGCGGCTGCCGGGCTGTCGAAGCCGGTGGCACGTACGCCGGGGAAGAGTTCGCCCATGGTGGCCGTCAGCACCCCCGTCTCGCCCAGGGACGGCAGTACGTCGCCGATGTAGCTCAGAAACGCCGGGTTCGGGCCGACGATCAACACCGCGCGGCGGGCCAGCAGTTCACGGTGCTCGTAGAGCAGATACGCCGCACGGTGCAGCGCCACCGCGGTCTTCCCCGTGCCGGGCCCGCCCTCGACGACGAGCACGCCTCGGTGCGGTGCACGGATGATGCGGTCCTGCTCGGCCTGAATGGTGCGGACGATGTCGTGCATCCGCCCGGTGCGCGCCGCGTCCAGCGCCGCCAGCAGGACCTCGTCTGCGTCCGCGCCCTCATGGCCGGTACGGGTCGGGTCTTCGAGGTCCATCAGTTCGTCGTGGAGCGCGGTGACGGTACGGCCCTCGGTGGTGATGTGCCGCCTGCGCCGCAGCCCCATCGGGGAATGACCGGTGGCCAGATAGAAGGGCCGCGCCACCTCCGCCCGCCAGTCGATCACCAGGGGCGTACGGGACGAGTCGTCCATCCGGATTCCGATGCGCCCGATGTGGTGGGTGCGCCCGTCGCGGAAGTCGAGACGGCCGAAACAGAGCCCGCTCTCCTCGGAGTTGATCGCACCGAGCAGCCCGGACTGCTCCGCCACCAGCACATCCCGCTCCAGCTTGGCCTGGAAGTTGTTCCCGACCTGCGCGAGCGCACCGCGCACCGACTCCTCGGCCTGCTGCCTGAGCTGATCGAGCCGGGCGTAGAGGCCGGTGACGAATTGCTGTTCCTGCCGCATTTCCTCGGTTGACAATTCCACTCCCGACGCGATATGGTTCCTCTAGTCGATGCTTTCTCATGCCTTTTTCGTGAAGACATGAAAGCTCGAATATACGCAGGAGCAAGCCCCGGATGTCAATTCATCCCGGGGCTTTTTTCTTTCTTCGCGGAATCGCCGAGGTCTTCGGATCTTCGGAATCTCTCCCTCCGGCGGGCGGGGCGCCGCCCCTTGAGCGTCGGCCGCCCGCCGGCCGCCCGAGGACGAGCGGCATGGACGGGCGGCCGAAGACTCATGAGGCGACACCGGGAACGAGGGAGAAGGAGGCCGAAGGCTATGCCGCCGCGTTGAAGGAGGAGCGGCGCCGCTGTCGGGACGGCCGCCGGCGTCGTGCCGGTGCCTGCGGCGTGGTGCTGGGCGGCTGGGTGTCCGCGGCGGTGAGGGGAATGCCCGAGGGCGCCTTGGCGCCGGTGATGCGGCTGAGTTCGGCTTCGCCGAGGTGGATCTGGGTCTCCCGTGCGGTGATGTCGGCGTCCGACATCAGGCGGTTCATGGCGCGGCGCTGTGCGGGGAGGACGAGGGTGACGACGGTGCCGGACTCGCCGGCGCGAGCGGTGCGACCGCCGCGGTGCAGGTAGTCCTTGTGGTCGGTGGGCGGGTCCACGTTGACGACGAGGTCGAGGTTGTCGATGTGGATGCCGCGTGCGGCGACGTTGGTCGCCACCAGGACGCTCGTATGGCCGGACTTGAAACCCGCGAGGGTGCGGTTGCGCTGGGACTGCGACTTCCCGCCGTGCAAGGCCGAGGCACGGACGCCCACCGCCAGAAGGTCCCTGGTGAGCCGGTCCACTGCGTGCTTGGTGTCCAGGAACATGATCACGCGCCCGTCGCGGGCGGCGATCTCGGTGACCGTCGCCTGCTTGTCAGCCCTGTGCACGTGCAGCAGATGGTGCTCCATGGAAGTGACCGCCCCCGCGGAGGGGTCGACGGAGTGCACCACCGGGTCGGTGAGATAGCGGCGGACCAGGAGGTCGACGTTGCGGTCCAGGGTGGCGGAGAAGAGAAGACGCTGCCCCTCCGGGCGTACCTGGTCGAGCAGGTGGGTCACCTGCGGCATGAAGCCCATGTCGGCCATCTGGTCGGCTTCGTCCAGGACCGTGATGGCCACCTGGTCCAGCCGGCAGTCGCCGCGCTCGACGAGGTCCTTGAGCCGGCCCGGCGTCGCGACGACCACCTCGCTGCCGGCATGCAGATCACGTGTCTGACGGCTGATCGACATGCCGCCGACGACGGTGGTGAGCCGCAGCCGCAGCGGGCGGGCATAGGGAGTGAGCGCGGCCGTCACCTGCTGAGCCAGCTCCCGGGTCGGGACGAGCACGAGGGCCAGCGGGCGCCGGGACTCGGCGCGCTGCCCTGCGGTACGGGCCAGCAGCGCGAGCCCGAAGGCGAGGGTCTTGCCTGAGCCCGTGCGGCCGCGGCCCAGTACGTCTCGCCCGGCCAGCGCGTTGGGCAGCGTCGCGGCCTGGATCGGGAACGGCGCGCTCATGCCCTCGGCGCGGAGCGTGGTCTTCAGCCGGTCGGGCATGTCCAGGCCGGCGAACGTCTCGACGGCCGGCAGCGGTGCGGTGTGGGTGACCGGCAGCGCGAACTCCTTCGGGGCGCTCGCGTTACGTCCCTGCCCCCCGCGCCGGACCTTGGGCGAACGCGACGGCCCGCCCCGGCGGGTGCTCCCCTCCGGGCGGCGGCCACCGCGGCCGGATCGGGCGGCGCCACCACCTGAACGGGAGGAGCCGACGGTACTGGGCACAGTGCGGTTCATGCAGAACCTTCCTCGATGCGGCACGTATCGAGGAATTCATCACAGCAGTACTGAGCCGCACGAGGATTCGCAAGATCGAGCCGAAGAATAAGACGAGACAAATCAGAGCCGCAACGGCCGCCGAGTCGTCATGGAATGCACCGGTACCAACGTCCGCAGAGAAAAGCGGCCCCTTTACGGTGCAACGGAGCCGTGGAGGCGGGTTTCTGCCAGGCACACAGCTCGGTGAGACGGCAGACGACGCTGCCGCTCGCTCGGCGCCGCCGAAGGACGTCCTTCGCTGCGGGCGAGCCTGTACAACGCAACGAGCCGGGGCCCGCACGCAGGTGCGTGCCCCGGCTCGCTGCGGGTGTCAGCGTCAGGCGGGAACGATGTTCTCCGCCTGCGGGCCCTTCTGGCCCTGCGTGACGTCGAAGTTCACGGTCTGGCCTTCGAGCAGCTCACGGAAGCCGGTGGCGTTGATGTTCGAGTAGTGGGCGAACACGTCAGGACCGCCGCCCTCCTGCTCGATGAAGCCGAAACCCTTTTCCGCGTTGAACCACTTCACGGTGCCAGTAGCCAAGATAATTCTCCTTCGGGGCGGTACCCGGAACCCGCACTGTGCGGGACCCGGAGCTGCCGCGATGATCACCCTCGGGAAACACCGAAATACACAAGACTCTCTCCAGGGGTACTGGAAGGAGCACTCGAAGTTTTGGGGAACCACAACTGCAACTGCCGCAACCGTAGCACGGTCGGCCCGGAGATACGGTTTTCCCTCGTTCCGAGCCCGCCGAGAGCCAAACCTTCTCGCCACTCGTCAGCCGAATTTCTGCAACGGCGAAACGAGATATCCGTATCCGGGCGACTGCTGAATTCCTCAGGTGCTACCGCCGGTGCGCTGCCCGGCCGGATGCGCCCACTGGGGCATCGGACTCGATCTGCCCAGTGGCAGAGCCCCGGAGTCAGGCCGACGTCGGCCGCCCGACCATCGCGGGGCGCTTGGCAGGAGTCGTCAGCCGTCGCCGTTCGAGGTCGAGGATGCCTCCGGGGCGCGCAGCTGCTCGTTGATGCGCTTGGCTTCCTCGAGCTGGTCTTCGAGGATGATGATGCGGCAGGCGGCCTCCACGGAGGTGCCCTGGTCGACCAGTTCGCGGGCCCTGTTGGCGAGCCGCAGTTGATAGCGGGAGTAGCGGCGGTGCCCTCCCTTCGAGCGGAGCGGCACGATGAGCTGTGCTTCACCGATGGCCCGCAGGAACGCGGGCGTCGTGCCGAGCATTTCGGCGGCCCGCCCCATGGTGTAGGCGGGGTAGTCATCGTCGTCGAGGTTGCTCAACGGGGTAGTGGGTTTGTCTGCTGCCACTGGCACCTCTCTGGGAACGCGTCGAGGGGCCCTGGCGCCGTGCGGCACCAGGGCCCCGAAGGGATTAACACCATCTACCGGCTATGCGCGCCGGTTTCTCTTGCCGCAGCGCCGTCCGGAAGGACGGGTGCGGGGATCGCAGCTGCGTGACCGGGGACCACCTTCCAATCCGGGGCCTGCGGTACCCGGGCGGCGTTCCTGCCCGGGCGATCCTGATGGCGCTTCTCTCCTCCTTCTCTACTGACTTGTCGTGCACTACTCGATCCTGCAGAACTGCTTGCGACCCCTGAGGTCGCCTGGCCCGGCGGCCAGTGGCGGAGCCCTCACCGTCTGGCCACACCACTCGACCGCCGGTCCACAACTTGCTCCACCTGCATACGAGGCAGTTCGTCACCTGCCTCGTCCTTCTGATCTCTGCGAGTACGAGCAGGACTCTACTCCCCGCACACCCCCATGTCTACTTCCGCCGATACAGATTTCCTCCAGGGCGGGCGTTCGCAATCCCGTCCCGGAAGACGACAGAAGTCTGCGCCGGCCGCTGCCGCCATGAGTGCGGGGCGGCCAGGCAAGGGAGCGGCGGCTCTACGAGTCCACGGCCTCATCGAGCCAACGCAGCCTCAGAAGTCCGCCTGCCCGGCCCGTCGTTGGCGACGGCCTGCCGGCGTAACCGGAGCTTCTTCATCGCCCGGAACTCCGCGGCCCCTTCGGACCGTGAGGTGTGGTCATGGCGACCAGACGGCGCACCGCGACAGGGAGGCGCACGCCTGGGACCTCACCAGGGCACCGGCCCCTTGTCGTTGAAGAACCCGCCGGTGGGCCCGTCATCGGCGAGCGTGGCCAGGTCCACGATGATCCGGGCGCCCTCCTCGACGGTGCGGGTGCCGCGGTGCCGGGTGAGGTCGGTGGCGGTGTACCCGGGCGTCGCCGAGTTGATCTTGATGTGGGACAGCGCCGGGTCCTTGGCGAAGGCGTGGGAGTACTGGACGGTGAGCATGTTCAGCGCCGTCTTCGACGAGGAGTACGCCATCCTGCTGTCGGCATCACCGCCGAAGTCGGTCCCGTCGCTGGTCATCCCCATCGACGCGGTCGTACTGGACACGTTGACGATGCGAGGCGCCGCCGAGGACTTCAGCAGGGGCAGCATGGCGTGGATGACGGTGACCGCGCCGAAGGTGTTGACCTCGTAGTTCTGCCGCATCTCCGCCGCCGTGGTGTCGACCGCCAGCCGGTCCACCACTGTTCCGGCGTTGTTGACCAGCACATCCAGACGCCCGTGGTCCCGGCGCAGCAGCTCGGCCACAGCCTCGACGTCTCCGGAGTCGGTCACATCCAGCCGCGTCGGCACGGCCTTCCCGGCAGCGGAGAGCTCTTCGGCGGCGACGGCGCCGCGTTCGGGATCACGGCTGCCCATCACCACGACCATCCCGCGGTCCAGGAGCTGCCGGGCGGTCTCCTTGCCCAGTCCCTTGTTCGCCCCGGTCACGAGTGCCACTCGGCGGTCGGTCATGACGCCTCCTTCGTCGGCAAGATCAGTACTGGCAAAACATGTTACAAGCTGTATCTTAAGATGCGAGCTGTATCATGAACGAGTGGCCAGGTCAGATGCGAACGAAGTGAGGCACGGGCTGCGGGCCGCGGGTGTACAGCGGACCCGGCGCAGCATCCTCACCGCGGCACGCCGCCATCTCGTCGATTCCGGCTATCACCGGCTCAGCCTGGAGGAGGTGGCCGCCGACGCGGGCGTCACCAGGGTCACCATCTACCGGCACTTCGACTCCAAGCTGGGGCTGCTGGACGCCATCGGCGAGGACCTCGCCCAAGAGGCCGGGCTGGTCTCCGGAATGCACGAGGCCGCCCGGATCGACGACCCGGTCCGGGCGCTCACCGCAACGGTCGGAGAAATGTGCCGGTTCTGGAGCACCGGTCCGGAGGTCATCCGGCGGCTGATCAGCCTCTCGGCCGTGGACCCCGAGGCCCAGCAGGTCATCGCGGGCCGGGAGCAGTGGCGCTACCAGCAGATCGAGGCGCTCGTAGAGCGGCTGGCCGACGCGGACCGTCTGCTGCCGCCGTTCGACGTGCAGCAGGCCACCGCGGTCGTCGGCGCCGTGACGAGCTTCCCGTCCTGCGACGAGATCGCCACCCGGCTCCGGCTGGATCTCGGCGAGTTGACGGGGCTGCTGCTGCCGCTGCTCACCAGCGTCGTGCGGCTGGACTGACGGGCGGGAGCAGACGGGCGCGCATGCCCCTACGGAAGCGCCCCTCTCACGTAGCAGAGACTCGGTGCGGCCACGATCACGTGCCGTCCGGCACTCGGACCGCACCGTCCCCACCGGTGGGTGCGCGGCTCCGGCTCCGCTTCGACGTACGCCGGCCAGGCGGATCAGCGACGCGAACACGGCCAGCACCATGATTCCGGACAGCGCGTAGAACGAGTAACTCAGACCGTTGGTGAACGCCGTGGCCAGGCGCCCGTCGAGCTTGGCCGATCCGACGAAGATGGAGACCGCGCGATCCCTCGGAATGGACCGGGAGGCGAACATCATCACCAGCGGGAACGAGAAGACCCAGCCGATGCCGGCGAAGGTCCGCAGCATCCCGGAGGAGACACCGATGAACTCCTGCGGCGCGGCCTTCATCACCGCCGAGCTGTTCGCGGGAATGAAGAAGCCCAGGCCTATGCCGTTGACGGTGTTCGCGGCGACAAGGAGCCACAGTCCGCTGGAGGGCGAGATCCGGGCGAACGCGAGCAGCGCGAGGAGTTCGGCGCCAAGCCCGACCGAGACCGGCAGCAGCGGGCCGAAGCGGTCCGCGGTCCGGCCGCTCACGAGGCAGATCAGCCCGGCGAGCACATAGCCGGGCATCAGCAGCAGTGAAGTGTCAAGGGGCGAGAGGCCCTTGGGGCCCTGGAGGTACATGATGGCCAGCCAGAGCACGGCGTAGTTGGCCAGACCCTGGAAGAGCGCGGCAAGAAGCGGCGCCGACACCGCTGGTATCCGGAACAGCGAAAGCCGCAGCATCGGCTCGGTCTGTAGCCGTTCGTTCCAGACGAAGACGCCGAGCAGTACCGCACCGCAGGCGAAGGATGCTGCGATCAGGGGGCGGAACTCTTCCGTCGACAGTTCGGTGACGGCCCATATGACGCAGAACAGGCCGGCTCCCAGAGTGCCCATCCCGACGAGGTCGAGGTTCCTGCGGACCCGCCGCACCCCGTCCTGGAGAACGGTGCGGGACAACAACATCACCGCCGCGCCGATAGGCACATTGATCCAGAAGATCCAGCGCCATGACACGTAGGTGACCAGCAGTCCGCCGAGCACGATGCCCAGCACCGCGCCCAGGCTGAATGCGACGCCGGTGTTCCCGTACGCCCTTCCGCGTTCGCCTCGGGAGAAGACGGACGCGATGATGGCGCCGCTGTTCGCGGTCACGCACGCCGTGCCCACTCCCTGGAGCAGCCGGAAGGCCACCAGCGACGGCAGGTCCCAGGCGAGCCCGCACAGCAGCGACGCCAGGGTGAACAGGGCGAAACCGATCTTGTAGATCCGGGCGGGACCGAACATGTCCCCGAGCCGGCCCGCCTGCGTCGTCAGCAGAGTGTTGACCAGGAGGAAGCCGACGACGAGCCACACGAGCGAGGTCAAGGCCGCATCGAGGGTCCGCTCCAGAGTCGGCAGGGCGAGGACCACGATCGTGGTGTCCACTCCGGAGAGCAGGACCCCGGTCATGACGACCGCGATGGTGGGGACCTTCCTCGCGTGTGCCGGGTCCGCCCCGGTGGACGTGGTGTGCGCCGTGGAAATCTTGATCAGTCCCCTTCGTGTTCAAGGGCCGGCCGACGTCCCGTAGTGCCCGGACGCCGCAGGCGGCGGGTGGGATGCTCAGCGGCGCACCGCGGTGACGATGAGGAAGGTCCCCGGCGTGTACTCGTCCACCACGTCCATCTCCGCGGAGTCGAGCGCCTCGTTCATCTCCTTCTGGTCGAACGCGGCGACGCCCAGACACTCTTCGTGCTGCCGCTGGAAGTACCTGTAGAGCGGATCGTGGGACTTGCGGTAGGTGAGCATCGTGAAGGTGCCGCCCTTGCCCAGGCACCTTCCGACCTCGCGCACCGTCGCGAAGGGCTGGTCGATCGACTGCACGGTGTTCCAGCAGTTCACCGCGCCCAGGGAGCCGTCGGCGAAGGGAATGCCCCCGCCCGACCCGCGGACCACCAGACTGTCCGGCACGACCTTCGTCAGCCGTGCGGCCATCGTCGCCGCGAGATCGAAGGCGACGACCCGCTCACCGCCGAGGATGCGGGTCAGCACCTGTGTCCAACGGCCGGTGCCGGCCCCGAGATCGAGGAGGGGACCGTCCACCGGGCGCACATGCTCGGCCAGGTACCGGTCCTCGTCCGCGACGGACACCGCCCCGTTCCAGTTGGTCCCGTTCACCCGGAGGAAGGCCGGGCGCAGCAAGGGCTCGTACCAGGACAGATAGAGCGGCGAGTTGCCGGCGATCTGGTCTCCGGTCCCGACGGCCTCGCCGGACAGGTCGAGGTACCCCTGACGGGCGGGGTATCCGACGGCGCAGTCGCGGCAGACGACTCCCGTGGCCCGGCGGGAGAGCCGCCCGCGGCAGGCCGGACAGTGCATCAGGTCCAAGTGCCCGTTGAATTGCGGCATTTCGGCTGCCGCACGGTCGGGAAGGAGAACCGGGTCCACCTCGGCCGGAGCCTCGGACTCGACGCGTCCGGTCGCTACGGCGCAGGCCGCCTTGGCTCCCATGTATGCGAGGAGCGTTCGCGTGTCCTTCTCCCAGAACGCGGTCTTCGCCTCGTGGCCCAGCGTCGCGAGCCAGCGTCGCTCCTGGTCGCGCTCCGCGTGACTGAGCACCCACCTGGCCGGGGAGGGCCAACTGCGGCCGATGCCGGGCGACTCCGGATCGAACGACGCGAGACAGCGCTCCAGGCGTGCGAGGTCGTCCGGGTCGAGCGGAGCTTTTCGCGCCGTGGGCAGGATCCGGTCGGCGTCCTCGGGGAAGTGGGCCAGGAGGTAGACCAGGGCGGTACCCAGGGGCACTTCATCGCGCAGGGTGTCCAGCAGCGCCAGGTAGTGGTGCAGCCCCGCTCGTACGCGGCGGCGCAGGCCGGGTTCGCCGGTTTCGGTCAACAGCCCGAGCAGCAGAGCGAGGTGGCCGCGCCGCCCGTCCGGCGCCTGGCGGATCTTTTCGGCCGCATCCTCCGCCGCCCGGGGCGCGCCGGGCAGGGCACTCCCGTCGGACCACACGGAAAGAAGCAGATCGAGATAACGGCTGTACGCCTCCTCTTCCTCTGCGTGAGAGAACAGTTCAAGGCACTCACTGAACGCAGCGGGCTGTGCTCTCATACGTTCGTCTCCCCTACGGGCTAGTACTGGACGTGTGCGAAGGCGCTCGCGTGTGCCTCATGACCCGGGTGAGTTGCGCTTGATAGCGGCGAGATATGGCCGGTACTCCGCTCGCTTTTCGCCGTAATTTCAGCAGGAGGCAGATTTGTACTTCTAACAGAGCACGGCTGCACCTGCAAGGCTGTGCAGGTTCCTCCACCGCGCCGCAAAAATCAGCCAGAACCCAGCATGAGAAGCACAAACCCGCAGGTCAGAGCAGACTTGCAGAATGGTCAAATAGATTCCTGCATTGTTGCTCCGGAGGAAAAAATGCTTGTCGGGCGACGAATCGAAAAGCACCGAGTGAGGTGCATCACATGCCCCCGGCACAACCTGATTGTCTCAAGTCGTGCATCGGAAAAGCCACTTGTGGGTACCCGACGCCATTGATAGCGTGACGGCGCGAGTCGGACCCCGGGGGATCCGAATCGGGGGAAATCGAGAAAGCCGTCACTCCGATCTCTGCTGTGCTGCGCCCGGGTAAACACTTCGGATACACGGAGGAGACATGGAGCAACGTCGGCTTGGTTCGGACGGTCCCCTGGTCTCCGCGCTCGGGATCGGCTCCCTCGGAATGGCAGGGCGCTACGGGCCTTCCGACGAAGCGGAGAGCCTTGCCACACTGCACGCGGCGCTGGACGCCGGAGTGACCCTGCTCGACACCGGCGACTTCTACGGAGTGGGGAGCACCGAGCAGCTCATCGGCCGCGCTCTGCGCGGAAGGAGACGCGAACAGACCGCACTGAGCGTGAAGTTCGGGATGCTGTGCGAGCCCGGTGGAGAGTGGCGGCGCCTCGACACCCGCCCCGAGATGGTGCGCCACTCACTCGCCTACACCCTCCGCCGCCTCGGGACGGACTACGTGGACGTCTACCGTCCGGCCCGCTGCGACCCCGACGTGCCCGTCGAAGAGACCGTCGGAGCGATCTCCGAGATGGTGTCCGCGGGCTACGTACGGTTCGTGGGTCTCTCCGAAGTCGACGCCGACACCCTTCGGCGGGCGCACGAGACCCATCCGATCAGCGATCTCCAGATCGAGTACTCGCTGCTCTCGCGCGACATCGAAGGCGGCCTTCTACAGCTCGCCAGGCAGCTCGGCGTGGGGATCACCGCCTACGGCGTGCTCTCGCGCGGTCTGCTCACAGGACGGCGACCCGAGGACCGCGACGGCGATGTCCGGGCTGTGTTCCCCCGCTTCCAGGGGGACAACCTGGAGCACAATCTGACGCTGGTCCACCGGCTTCAAGCGGTTGCGGAGGCCAGGGGGATGACGACCTCTCAGCTCGCCATCGCCTGGGTGCTGGCGCAGGGAGCGGACATCGTTCCCGTGGTCGGGGCCCGCAGCCGGACACAGCTCGCCGAAACGCTGAGGGCCGGAGGGCTCGGTCTCAGCGCCGAGGACCTCGCGGCCGTCGAACGTGCGATTCCCGCCGGATCGGCGGCCGGCGACCGCTATCCCCGAGGGCCCGTGCCCTCTTCCGACGACAAGCCGTGACAGAGCCTCACGTCACAGGGACGAGTAGGTGGCAGACGCGATGACTACAGCAATTCTGCATCCGGGACAGATGGGCACCGCGGTCGCCCGGGAGATGCTCCGCAACGACCATGCGGACGTCGTCTGGCTGCCGGCGGGACGAAGTCCGGCCACCCGCGAGCGGGCGGAGCAGGCCGGTCTCAGAGCGGTCGGCGACATCGGGGCGCTGGCCGCCGAGAGCTCGGTGGTGATGTCCATCTGCCCGTCCGATGCGGCGGAGGATGTGGCTCAAGAGGTCGCGAACCAGGGCTTCACCGGTATCTACGTCGAGGCCAACGCGATCGGCCCGGAGCGTGTCAGGGGGATCGCGAAGGTTCTCGAAGCGGGCGGCGCCACCGTGCTCGACGGTGGAATCCTCGGTGCGTCCGGCGCGAAGATGCGCTTCTATCTCTCGGGACCGTCCAAGGAAGTCGGCGCCGTGCGGGGCCTGTTCGACGGCACCGGGGTGTCGGCGATACCGCTGGACAGTGAAGAGGTCGGCACCGCTTCGGCTCTGAAACTGGCCTTCGCCCTGTGGCAGAAGGGCGCCCGCGCCCTGGCCGCGGTCTCGTACGCGCTGGCCGATCGGTACCAGGTGGCCGGGCGGCTGTGCTCGGAGGCCGAGACCGAGGCCGAGGCGGAGACCGAGAGGACCGGCCCCTCCCCGCTGAGCAGTCCGGACGAGTACCTGATGCCCGCCGCCGTACGAGGCTGGCGCTGGGAGCTGGAGATGGCGGAGATCGCGGAGACGCTGACCGCTGCCGAGCTGTCTGACGACATGGCACAGGCAGTGGGCGAGGTGTTCGGACGCTGGAGCCCGCTTCGGGACCGGCCTGCCGAGGACTTGGCCGAGGCTCTTGCTCTGCTGCGCACCTCGCACCCCGGTACGGCCGGCCCGGGGTGACCGCCGTGGCCGGTATGCGCCGCCCCAGGCGACCGCATCCGGGGCACGTCGAAGCTGTGGACGCCGGGGGCGAATCGGGCCGCTCCGCGGAAGAGCGCCATCGTTCCCGGCAGCGCGCCCGCCTTTACCGGCCGCCGTGACGAGTCAGGACCTCGCCCTCTTTACGCGGCAATAGCGAAAACCGGCTGTCCGGTACGAATACCGATCCGCAATACGCCGTTTCTGCGCCCGCATTCGAATGGTGCGAGGATACCGGCGGGTGTCCTTCTGCCGCGCTTGGACGGATGCTTCCGGAACCTGTCCGGTCGGCGTTCTGCGCGATCCTGCGATGTTCTGACGTCCTGTTCCACATGGAGCGCGAACACCGTGCTGCGGTGAATCAAGGACGCGGACGGACCGCTTCCGCATAACCCGTCGGCAGCGCCCCGTATTTTTTTGAACAAATTTAGGTTTCTTCCCGAAACCTTCGAAGAGGTTCAGCGACGGAAAATGATAGTTTCTTGACCACAAGTCATTCGGTTCCGACATAGCAGTACCGCATTGCCCCGAGCAAGGATCAACCTGCCCCTCAACTGCGCACGGGCGATCTCACCACGGACGCCGCGTGCAACGGGGGAAATCTACATCTGGGATACCCGCCATCGGGTACCGCTGTGAGGAGACACGTTGATCGATTCCCCACCCCGCGACGATGCCCACATACCACCCCTCGGCGACCTCCGACTGCTGGTCGCCCTGGACGCCCTCCTTCAGACCGGGAGCGTGACCAAGGCTGCGGAGCGCCTGCAACTCTCCCCTTCCGCGATGAGCCGGACGCTCCACCGCATCCGGCACAAACTCGGAGATCCGATACTGGCCCGCGCCGGCCGCGGCATGGTCGTCACACCGAAAGGAGTGGAGTTACGAGAGCGGGTGCACATACTCGTACGCGAGGCCCAGGTCCTGCTTTCCGCGGGAGGCGAGAACGACGTCCCCGAGGTGGGCCGGAATTTCGCGCTCATCGTGGACGACGGGTACGCGGGCGTACTCGCGCCGCATCTCGCCTCGCACAGCCGGGCGCAGGCTTTCGACTTTCTCCCCGAAGGGCAGGGAGACAGGAAGGCTTTGAGTGAGGGAACCGCGGACCTCAAAATCGGAAGGGTGTATTCCAGCTCGCCCGAACTCCGCGTGGAAAACCTGACCTACAGTCGCTTTGTCGGTGTCGCCGCGCTGGGCCACGATCTGCTGAAGGGGTCCGTCAGTGTCGAGGATTTCGCGCGGGCCTCACACATCGACATTCTCAGGGGCGACGGTGCGGCGTCCACCGTCGAGGCGTCGTTGGCCGAATACGACCTGCGCCGCACAGTGGCCGTGACGACACCGCACTACACCTCGGCGCTCTCCATGATCGGCCAGACCGACCTCGTCGCCGTCGTGCCGGAGATCCTCGTCAAATCGGGGTCTTTGATGGCGGGCCTCCGTTCATTCGAACTCCCCGTCCCCATCGCCCCCTTCGCCATCCGCATGGTGTGGCACCCGCGCAGCGACGCCGACCCGGCGCACACCTGGTTACGCTCCCGCATCCGGGACGCCCTCCAGAACGGCATCGGACCGTCGGCGCGGTATCCGGAGCAACCACAGCAGCAGGGCCACTAGTGCCAGGACGAGTCCGAGCAGGCAGGTCCCGGTCCATCCCCCTGCGTCGTATACGACGGCGGCCAGGCTCGATCCGGCCACCCCGCCGAGGAAGAAGGCGAACATGTAGGCGGTGTTGATGCGGCTGCGTGCCTCGGGCTGAAGAGCGAAGACCGTTCGCTGATGGTTGATGTGGGCGCCCTGGAAGCCGGCATCGAGCAGCACGATTCCGGCGATGAGCGCGACGAGTGACGAGGCGCCCAGCGCGAGCGCGCCCCAGCTGACGACCATCAGGGCCAGGGAGAGCGTTACGGTCAGCCCGCTGCGGCCCTTGTCGCCCAGCCGGCCCGCCACAGGGGCGGCCATCGCGCTTACCACGCCGAAGAGCCCGAAGAGCCCGATGACCGTGGCCCCGTAGTGGTACGGCGGACCGGCGAGGAGAAACGCCATCGGGGTCCACAGCACCGTGAAGCCGGCGAACTGCAAGAAGGCGAGAATCATGCGCCGCTGAAGCTCCGGCTCGGTGGCCACCAGGGTCACGACCGAGCCCAACAAGCCGCCGTAACCCTGCCGTTGGGCGGGCGGGGTGGGGGGCAGCACCCGCTTCAGCAGCACGGCGAGAACGATCATCACCACTGCCGCGACGGCGAAGATCAGCCGGAATCCTGCCAGACCCGCGGCGAACCCGCTCACTGTGCGGGCCGAGAGGGTCCCGATCAGCAGCCCGCTGGTCACGAACCCCACGACGTGGCCGCGTTCCTCCGGGGCCGCGAGTGTGGCGGCGAGCGGCACGAGAATCTGGGCGCACACCGACAGCATCGCCAGACCGCCCAAGGTCAGCATCAGGACGGGCAAGTTCGGTGCGGCGGCGCACGCTGCGGCGATCACGCCTGCGGCCACCAGCATGAGCGTGACCAGGCGGCGCTGCTCCACCAGGTCGCCCAGCGGCACCAGCAGCACGAGGCCGATCACATATCCCACGTTGGCGCAGGTCACCAGCAGCCCGGCGGCCGTGGTGGAGACGTGGAACGTCCCCGCGACAAGGCTCAGCAGCGGCTCGATGTAGAAGCGGTTGGCCACCGCTGCGCCCACCGCCGTCGCCAACACGATCATCAACGGCCGCGACAGGGTGCCCTTCGCACCCTTGCCTGCTGCTGCCTCGCCACGCTGGTCGGTGGTCACGGGCGCTTACCTCCAAGTGATACAGCTCGTATCATCGGTTACTACTTGTATCACGGTTCGATTGGGCAGGAAAGAGAAGCCGGTTCCCGCAGGGGGTATCGAGGAGCGCGGGCGCGGACCGGTCCGGCGCGGACCCTGGGGCACGGGACGCCCGCCCTGCCGCGGTGAAGACCTCGATCAGAAGCGACTCCACTCCCCCGAGGGGCGGGCTCGCCGAGACGCCCGCGGCGGGCGGTCCGGCGTCCTCCGACGGCCGCGACCGGTCGAGTTCGCTGCCTATCGCCCTCCGCAGTGCGTCGTGCTGCGGGCCGAGCCGGAACCGCCGGTCACTCCACCTGTCGGACGGATAGAGCCCCACCGGCCTGTCGGCCAGTTCGGCCGGCTCCCAGGCGAAGCGCGGCCACACATGCGCGTGCAGGAACCTGCCGCCGTCGCCCACTATCTCCAGATCGACATGGCGAAAGGCGCTGTCCATGCGCCGGCAGGACTCCTCCACCGCCTCCCCGAGACGGTCCAGGTCCGAGAGGAAGGACAGGCGCCTGCTCCTCGGCAGATCCGACAGGTGCGTCACTCCGGGTTCGTCCGCCAGGAGAACCGAACAACCCGGCAGGAACTGCGTGTCCCCGAGAGCTGCGAACCCGGTGTCCAGGCGGCGCAGTATGGCGGGGCCGTCACGTCGCCTCGTGCATGCGCTGCGGTTTCGTCGGCAGTGATACGTCATGGCCCGATCCCGTCACTCGTCGATCACCGAACCGGCCGTGTGGAGCGCCCCTCGACCATGAGGCCGGGCCCGTACGCCACAGGCGGCTGAGGGAGAGTCACCGCGCCGCAGTGGCGCCGCGCTGTTCGATGGAGCCGGCCGTCGGGCCGCCGTCATGGGGGATGTCCAGCGCACTGAGCACGGCGGCGCGGTGCCGGTGCGCAGCGCGGAGGGCGACCTCGGCCGCACCCGAGGCAATGAGGTCGGCCAGCGCCTCCAGCTGGATGCGCAGCAGCGTGGCAGCCGTACCGTCCAGCAACTGCGGCCCTCCGTCCGGACCGACGACCAGGTTGGAGCGCGCCGACTGGACCACCACCTCGGGCTCGGGCACTACGAGGTTGCCTAGCTCGGTGAGGATTCGCATGGTCTCGCTGAGGCCGCGATACCCGCCCCTGGGGCCGGTCGTGGCGGACATCACCGCGACCGGCTTTCCGGTGAGCGCTCCGGCTCCGTGGGGCCGGGAGGCCCAGTCGACGGCGTTCTTGAGCACCGCCGGAACGGAGTGGTTGTACTCGGGCGTGGCGATGACCACCCCGTCCGCTGCCCGGATCGCGTCGCACATGCTCCTGACGGGCGGCGGCGCCGCGGGAAACTCGTCGTCCTCGTTGAACATGGGGAGCGCGCCCAGGCCCTCGAAGAGGCGCAGGCGCATCCCCGCAGGGGCCAACGACGGCAGCACACCCAGCAGTCGGGTGTTGAAGGAGTCCCTGCGCAGCGATCCGGAGATCGCCAGTACGTCGAACATCTCCGACCTCCCCTCAGCCGGGTTCACTGCGTTCGTCGGGCGTCGTAACGGAGGGGGGTGATCTGCTGGATGTCGTACTTCTCCCGCAGGTGCATCACGGCCTCCTCCTCGGGGGCGCCGCGGCTGCCGAGAATCTCCAGCAGCTCCTCGAAGTAGCGCTCGTGATCAGGCGGCGGCGCGGAGAGGAAGAGCATCCGTGCCGGCGAATCGTGCGGATTGGTGAAGGCGTGCGGGCAGCCGGCGGGTACGAACATGCAGCTCCCCGCTCCGGCACGGGTCGGAGTGCTGCCGTCGGCGCCCCGCCAGGAACGCCAGTCCTCGGGGGTGCGCTCCTCGGGCTCGAACGCGAGAAGGTCGAGCTCCCCCTCCAGGACGTAGAAGATCTCCTCGCTGCGGTCGTGGACATGTGCGCCGACATCGAAGCCCGGGGGCACGACGACCTCGAAGAGCGAGCCGGTGCGCGAATGATCGCCGGTCACCTTGAAGGTCACTTCCTGGGCTTTGGTGACGATCTTCCTTCCGCCGCCGGGCGGTACGATCAGCCCCTCGGACACGGTTTACTCCCTCCGGATCTGAACTGCGGGAAATCGGGGTCAGGAACCGAGGAACGTGGCCTTCGCCGTGGGCGCCTCCGTTCCTCCAGCCGCACCCTCCGCCCACGTCCCCACAGCCATTTCGGCGGTGATGCCCGGCCCGAAGCCGGCGATGATCCCCCTCTCCGCCTCCCTGGCGCCGCCCTCGTCGAAGAGGCGGCGCAGTGCGTCCAGGACGACAGCGCTCGCGATGTTCCCGAACTCCGTCAGCGTCGTCCTGCTGTGCCGGAACGCGTGCGGCTTGACATCGAGGAACCGGCACAGGTCGTCGAGGATCCGCGGGCCGCCGGCGTGGATGATGTAGAAGCCCAGGTTGGAGGCGTCCCAGCCGTGGTCGGCGACCAGATCCCGCAGCACCGGGGCCAGTGGCTCCATGGTGGTCGGGACCCTCTTGTCGAGCTGGAAGTGGAACCCCGTCTCCTTCACCGCGTACGAGATCCAGTCCTCGGTGTGCGGTATGAGGTACGAGCCGTTCCGCTCCAGACTCATCCCGGTGCCGCCGTGACCGCGGACGACTGCGGCGGCGACGGCGTCGCCGAACAGGCCGTCGGACAGCAGCGATCCGATGTCGTGGTCGGTGGGCTGATAGCACATGGAGCAGAACTCACAGGAGACGATCAGCGCGTTGCTCCCCGCATGAGCGGAGCAGAAGTCGTGGGCCCGGTTGATCGCGGCCCCGCCCGCGGCGCAGCCGAGTTGGGCGATGGGTATCTGCCTGGTGTCGTGGCGGAAGCCCATGGTGTTGATCAGCCAGGCGGACAGCGACGGCATCATGAAGCCGGTGCACGAGACGAAGATGATGACGTCGATGTCCGAGGGCCGCAGTTGCGCGTTCTTCAGCGCCTGCTCCACGACCGGCGGGACGCGCATCTTCGCGTGCCGCTCGTAGGTGAGGTTCCGCTGCTCCAGACCCGGGTGCTTGAGCGTCTCTTCGATCGGAAGGATCGTGTGCCGCTTGAGTACGCCCGTGTTGCGGATCAGGCGGAGGGCCAGCTTCAGCTTTGGATGGTCGGCATGCAGGCGCTTGGCCAGATCGAGCGTGTCGTCCAGCGTCACGATGTTCTCCGGGACGGCGACGACCGGTTTGCACAGGACAGGCATGGTGGTGGATCCATCCGTGTGAGAGTGAAGTGCTCGAATACGCGAGAGCATCGCGGGCGGCGAATCTGCGGGAAATGCGGACCGGCCGCCCGTGAAGAGTCCCCGTTGCCTTCCGGTCGACCGGCTTCGCCGCCGTCGACCGGGAGACATCGGTCTGGAACGGGATCGTGTTCCGAGCGAATCGGAGAGTCGACGGATTTCTTCCCGTGGCAGGCTCTCCCCGCCTGACGGCGGAACACCGCCGGGCGGGATTGCAAGCCAAGGACCCGAATAGCTGTACAGGTGCCGCGGCCGGCCGGTCAACCCCGAACTGCCGCAAGGCGGTTCGGATTCGGCACGGCTTTTTTGTGGTGCGTCTCACACGGTTTGCGCACGGTACGCCGTCGATCAGGTGCTGTTCTCCACGGGCAACTGTGGCGGGCAATAATTGAGCAAGCCGCAATCTGCCGTCTGACGTGTGGTCTTCCCGTACGGGGATTGCACGGGAAGAAATCCCGCGAATTTCTTGGGAACCGGCCGCGGAGGGATTCTCTTGTCCGGCCCGACTCCGCTCTGATAGCAATCGGTCCACGCGCACCGACCGGCAGGGGTAACGGGTCGCCGAGGCGCAACAGAAATCTGCCGTTGTATGAGTTCCGGCTCGGCGGAACCGCCTTTGGTAGCGACAGAATGGGCAGATCGATGACGAAGATAGTAGTGATCGGTGCCGGCATGGGCGGATTGGCGACCGCGCTGTTCTGCGCCCGGCGCGGCCACACGGTCACCGTGCTGGAGCGGGACGACCGGCCCAAACCCGATGCCTCGGCCGACGAGGATTTCCGGTCCTGGGAGCGGGCCGGGGTGCCGCACGCCCGGCAGGGCCACAACTTCCTCGGCCTCTCCAGCAGGGTCATGCGCGAGGAGGCGCCTGACGTGCTCGACGCCGTCGCCGCCCGCGGCGCGCCGCGGGTACCCGTACCGGGTGCCGGCGAGGACGAGAACCTGCTGTCCCGACGCCTCGTCTACGAGGGAGCGCTTCGCCGGATCGTCGATGCGGAGCCGGGCGTCGAGGTGTACCCGGGGACGTCCGCCGAGGGCCTGGTGACACGGGGCGAGGCCGCCGGAGTGCCGCACGTCGTGGGCGTGCGGCTGCCCGGAGGCGAGGAGATCGCCGCGGACCTCGTCGTCGACGCGGCGGGGCGGCGGGCGCGTTCGGACCGGTGGCTGGCCGAGGCAGGCTGCCGTGCGGCGGTGGAGACCGCTCAGCCCTGCGGATTCCACTACCTCACACAGCACTTCCGGCTGCGTGAGGGCGAGTCGTTCCCCCGGTCGACGGTGCCGATCTACGCGAAGCTGGATTACACGAAGCTCGTCGTGTTCGCCGCGGACAACGGCTGCTTCCAGGTGTCCATGACCGTGGCGACCGGAGATCCGCTGCGCCACCGCCTTCGGGAGCCCGGGGTGTACCAGCGCTTCCTGGAGACGGTGCCGTTGACGGTTCCGTGGCTGGAGCGCAGTACGCCGATGGACGAGCCGCACCCGATGGCCCGGCTGGAGGACCGGTGGCGCCGGCTGGTCAGCGGTGGAGTCCCCGTCGTCGCCGGGTACTTGCTGCTGGGCGATGCGGCGATGCAGACCAATCCCGCCTTCGGGCGCGGCGTACCGCTCGCCTTCCTACAGGCCCGGCGTCTTGCCGAGACGGTCGAGGCGGCCCGCGCCGATCCGGCCGGTTTCACCGTGCAGTTCGACGAGTGGGCAGAGCAGCACCTCGGGGTGTGGTTCAACGCCCAACTGGCCAGCTCCCGCGAACAGAGGGAGCACATCGAGGCCGGCGTCCGCGGTGAGCCGGTGCCGCCGGCGAGCAGCCGGGTGAGCCGCTTCCTCGACGCACTGGCCGTCCTCAGCGAAGAGCAGCCGGACATCGATGCCGTACAGCTTCAGTTCTTCAATATGCTCATGACGCCTCAGGCGCTGCTGAGCCACCCCGTCGCGGCTCCGAGAGTCCACGACCATCTCCGGGAGCACGGGGACCCTGCCGCTCCCGCACGCGGCCCGGACCGGGCGGAGTTCGAACGGCTCGTCACAGGCTGACCGGACACGTCGTCACGCACACCAGGAGAGGGAGACCACCTTGACGGAGCAGAATGGACCGGGTCCCACGCTTGGGGCCATGGCAGACCTCACCGTCCCGCTGGCGATCCGGGTGGCGGCCACGCTGCGCATCGCCGACCACATCGCCGAAGGGGCACGCACCGCAACGGAGTTGGCGAAGAGGGCGGAGGTGCGGCCGGGGCCGCTCGGCACGGTACTCAACCGGCTGGCCGCGACCGGGGTGCTCAGCAAGGACGAGTCCGGCCGGTACGGACTGACGCCTCACAGCGAGGCCCTGCGCGACGGCCATCCGTCCCGCATACGCCGCCGCCTCGACATGGAGGGCGCACTCGGCCGGGCCGAACTCTCCTTCGTGGAACTGCTGGGAACGCTGCGCACCGGCCGGAACGCCTACCGCGCGCGGTACGGACGTTCCCTGTGGGAGGACCTGGCCGCCGATGCCGCGCTCTCGGAGTCCTTCGACGAGATGATGGCGTTCAACATGAGCGAGGTGGTGCGCTCCATCCTCGCGGCGTACGACTGGAGTTCGCTCAAGAGCGTGGTCGACGTGGGCGGCGGGAACGGGGCCCTGCTGGCGAACCTCCTCAGCGAGCACCCGAACCTGCGCGGCGGGCTTGTGGACCTGCCCCAGTCGGCAGAGGCGGCCGGGCGCACCTTCGAAGCGGCGGGTCTGGCGGACCGCGTCGACGTCTTTCCGCAGAGCTTCTTCGATCCCCTCCCGGCCGGCGCCGACGCCTACCTGCTCTCCGATGTGCTGCACGACTGGGCAGACGAAGAGGCGAAGGCCGTACTGCGGCGCTGCGCCGAGGCGGCCGGAGAGGGCGGACAGGTGTGTGTCATCGGCGAGTTCGGCGCTGACGGCGAGTCGCCGAGCACGGCCATGGACATGCGGATGCTTGCCTTCGTGGACGGCCAGGAGCGCCCGATCAGCCAGATCGGGAAGCTCGCCGAGGACTGCGGGCTCGCGATCTCGGGCGTACACACGGCGGGCGAGATCTCGGTCGTCGTTCTGCGGGCTGACGCGGGGAGGACGGCATGACGGCGCGTTCGATCGACCTTGTGCCGCCCACCTTCGATTCGGTGGAGGACGAGCGGCGGCACCGCAAGGAGAGGCTGGCTGCATCGCTGCGCCTGTTCGCCTCGTTCGGATACGAGGACGGCGTCGCCGGGCACATCTCGACCCGGGATCCCGAGCACCAGGACTGTTTCTGGATCAACCCCGTCGGGATGCCGTTCTCGCTGATACGGGTGAGCGACCTCATCCTGGTCGACGACCGGGGCGAGGTCGTCGCGGGAGACCACGAGACCCATGAGGCGCCGTTCTCGATCCACTCCGCGGTCTATCGGGCCCGGAAGGGCGCACAGGCCGTCGCCCACAGCCACTCCATCCACGGACGGGCGCTGTCCTCGCTCGGTGTGCCGGTGGAGCCCTACACCCAGGATGCGTGCGCCTTCTTCAACGATCAGGGATACCTGGACGACTACACCGGGGTGGTGCTCGACGAGGCCGAGGGCAAACGCCTCGCCGACGCCCTCGGGGAGGCCAAGGGCGTGATCCTCCGCAACCACGGCCTGCTCACGGTCGGCGAATCGGTCGACGCGGCCACCTGGTGGTTCATCTCCATGGAACGGTCCTGCCAGGCCCAGCTCCTGGCCGAGGCAGCCGGGAATCCGGTCCGGATCGACGAGGAGAACGCAGCGCGCACGCATAAGCAACTCGGCGGAGAGTTCGTGGGTTGGCTGAACTTTCAGCCGCTCTACCGGCAGATGGTGCACCTGCAACCGGACCTGCTGGACTGACGACCGCCGACCATCGACCGCCGGACACGGATCACGCCTGCTCCAGGCCCCGAACTGTGCGGCCCTACCTGGACGACCGCTCCGGGCCGCAGCGCCCTACCGGTCACACACTTCTGCGAGCCGACGCGGTTTCAGTTTCGGGTGCCGAGCGCACACGCGGTGCGTATGAGGGCGAAACAGACGGTGGCCCGCGGAAGACGCCGAGCGGCGCTTTCGCGGGCCATCGATGTGGTGCCCTGCCGAAGGCCGGGTCGACCGGCCCCGGTTCAGATCTCGAAGTACGGGTGGAAGGCAGCTCTGACGTGCACAGAATCAGGAGGTCGGATGGGTCGGTGCACCGCGGGTGTGCAGCGCGAGCATTCCTTCTTCCGCCCTACGCGGCAGGCAGCCGCTTCGTGGGCGGTTCTGACTCACTGCCAAGTTCAACTGCTGTCGGGCCAGGCAATTCCGTAAGGCCCGAGCAAGCAATCCACCGGTGCCGTAGGGCAGTTCCCCACCGGAGAAGGTGAGCCGACTTTCGGGGGATGTCGTGATCGCGGTCGGCAGGCACGGTGAAGAGGTGCCTTCGCCGCTCTGGCGGGGATCGCGCTACGAGCACAAGACGGCCGGGCGGGGGCCGCTCCGAGGGGACTCGTCCGACAAGCCCGGCCCCGAACGCAGCGGTGTTCAGTGACGGCCGGGGTCCTTTGACTGCACGGCACCAGCTCGGGTCGGGAGCCGTTCAAGCTCGCTGGCCGCACCCACACGCCGAGGTTCGCCCGTTCTCCGTCGCGGGTTCGGGACTGTTCACACGGGCCCCGGGTCCGACCGGCGGTCAACTTCTCCCCAACAGGCCCGAACCAGCGCGTCGTGGACGAAAACGACGCAACGCCCGTTCCGCATGGAGCGGTTCACGGCAGACGCGCAACAACTCGGTGATCGACAGGCCCAATTCATGTGCCGACGTCTCGTGCGAGACGAGGGTCATTGATGGGTCATTGATGCCTTGGGATTCGGCCGTGTTGTCGGGTGCAGCACGATTCATCCATGCCGAGTCTGCTCATATGCAGAGCACTATCGCTCCTGCCACTGCATTTGCCTCTACCGTCGAACCTGTCTGCGGACTGTGCACCGTGGTCGGCGCACGAACAGTGCCGCGGGGGAACGCGACACAGCGGATCCGTTGAGGAGGCCGAGGGTGGCAGCACTAACGTGCTCAACATGCGGGGCACTTATCCAGACCGACGGCACATCGCCATGTCCGTGCGTGCTCATGGCCGCGGCAGAGGTCGACCGGGCCTTCGAGACGTTCCAGTACAGGTGGGACCCCGTCCCGTCCAAGCGTGCCAAGACCACCGCACCGCCTGCACCTGCCTCGGACGACACAGACGACTCGCGTCCGGGCCGACGCGGCAAGACCCTTCTCATGGCCATCGCAGCGGCCGCGGCGTTCGGGACAGTGGCATTCAGCGTGCAGTCGTTGAACGACGGTGAGACGAGAGACGAGAGCGGCGGCGCGCCGTCCCTCTTGCTTCCACCCGGCCTGGGCGGCACTGACCCGGGTGATGCGACCGGCGACGGCCCACCCGCCGGGGGTGGTTCCTCGGACTGGTCGGACCAAGTCAGTGATGATGACGGTGGGTTGCACCCTGATATGCCGCCCCCCAAGCGGCACCACGATGACCCCGCACCTCAGCCCCCGTCGGACGACGGCGGTGGCGCCCCACCCAGCAACGGTGGAGGCATCCCGCCCAGCAACGGCGGAGGCGCCCCACCCAGCAACGGTGGAGGCATCCCGCCCAGCGACGACGGAGGCGCCCCACCCAACGGCGGCGGAGGAACCCCGCCCAGCGACGACGGAGGCGCCCCACCCAACGGCGGCGGAGGAACCCCGCCCAGCGACGACGGAGGCGCCCCACCCAACGGCGGCGGAGGAACCCCACCGAACGACGACGGAGGAACCCCGCCCAACGGCGGCGGAGGCAGCTCGTCGAACAAGGGCCACGGATTGGACAGGCTGCTGGGCAGAGTCGGTGGCCTGCTCGACGGTGGCGGCCGCAGCCACCACGGCGGTGGTCACCAGGGTGGCGGCGGCAGCCAAGTCGGAGGCGGTCACCAGCAGGGCGGTCCGCAGGGCGGAGGCCACCAAGGCGGCGGCGGTCCGCAGGGCGGAGGCCACCAAGGCGGCGGCGGTCCCCAGGGCGGGGGCGGTCCTCAGGGTGGCGGTGGCCACCAGGGCGGAGGCCACCAAGGCGGAGGCGGTCCGCAAGGCGGAGGCCACCACGGTGGGGGCGGTCCTCAGGGTGGCGGTCCTCAGGGCGGCGGTGGCCACCAAGGCGGTGGTCACCAGGGCGGAGGCCAGCAAGGCGGAGGCCCCCAGGGCGGCGGTGGCCACCAAGGCGGTGGTCACCAGGGTGGTGGCGGTCCCCAAGGCGGAGGCCCCCAGGGCGGCGGCGGTCCGCAAGGCGGAGGCGGCCCGCAGGGCGGAGGCCACCAAGGCGGCGGCGCCCAGCAGGGCGGAGGCCACCAAGGCGGCGGTCCCCAGCAAGGTGGTGGCGGTCCCCAAGGCGGAGGCCAACAAGGCGGCGGTCCGCAAGGCGGCGGCGCGCAACAAGGCGGAGGCGGTCCCCAAGGCGGCGGCCAACAAGGCGGCGGTCCGCAGGGTGGCGGCGCCCAGCAAGGCGGCGGCCCGCAGGGCGGCGGTCCCCAGCAAGGTGGTGGCGGTCCCCAAGGCGGAGGCCAACAAGGCGGCGGCGGTCCGCAAGGCGGCGCCCAGCAAGGGGGAGGCCCCCGCTAGGGCCCGTACCGAAAGTTGATCCGACCCAGGTGCTCACGGTGCGCCGCGAAGAGACTTGGGGCACCGTGACCCGGGCTTCACGCTGAGGACGTACCCGCGTCTCATGCCGACAGCCAGGCACGTAGGCGGCGGGCCGTCGACGGGACACCCCGCGGCGCGACCGTCGGCGGCGAACCGGAGGCCACTCAGCTCGACGCTCCGCGCACGAACGGCCGTGGGCCGCACCTCCCAGAGCGGGAAGTGCGGCCCACGGCCCGTTACGGCCCAGGAGAGCGAACGGGCGCTCTGACCTGCGTCGTTTCCAGCGGTCGAAGTACAGCCGGGAAACCATGTCGACCTGCGGGGCCCGGCATGCGCAGTGGCCGGTGCACAACGGGTGCACATGGTGAGTTCACCAGCGTCGTCCTGCCGAAGGCGAACTGGGACGCCGAGGTCACAACCGGCAGTGCACACGCGGTTCTTACGCTCCGACGTGGCGGCCGTGAAGACCCCCCGGCTCAATCGGTCCGCCGAAGGCGACTCGGAAGGCGCCCCTGCACGTAGCCACAAGGGAGGCCCCATCCGGCGGGTGCGCCGCCCCTCACGGGCCGAACTCCAGCGCAACGCCGATCGGTTGCACGACAACCCCAATGGCGTGGTTCACGTGAGGGTCGTGGCTGCTGCGACCGCCAGACCCAGTGCGGCGCAGACTCCGAGGGTCCGCAGGACGCTCCAGCGCAGCTTGAAGATCATCAGGAGGGCTGCGGCCGTGATGGCGACGGCGGTCGGGCGAACAGTGCTGAGGTCGGGGAGTTGGAGCTCCAGCGGTCCCCGACTGCCTGCGTCGACATCGGCGAAGAGGGTGTGCAGCGCGAAGTAGAGGCCCAGGTAGGTCGGCTTCGTGAACGATCTCCGCGAGCCTCCACAGCACCGGATCCATCAGCCTGTACCGGCGCAGGATCGTCTCGAAGGAGCAGTCATCGCCGTGATGGCCGAGCTCGACCCCGCGCATGTCGAACGGTGTTGCGTCTTCGGGTACTTGGGGCGGGATCGGTGACGAAGACGAACTCGGCGTCCTGGTCGAGGTGCCGGCGGATCAGCCAGGCACAGGCGGCCCGGTCGATGTGGATTCGAGCACGGGTTGCCCACTTCACGCCTGCTCCTTCTCGGGACGTCCTGCCCTGGCGGCGGTCGCGCCGGGCGGGGTGAATTCATCGGCCAGGGTCCGGACGGCCGCGTGTGCGCGCTCGCGCTCCGGGGGTGGGAAGAAGTCGCGCCGCCCGATGCGCCGCAGCTCCGCCCGCAGTCTGCGCACCGACCCCGCCGTGCCGCTCCCCGCCCTGATGGCCTCACAGGCCGCCTCGATGACCGCCCGGTACTCGGCGGCGCGGGCGTCCGCCATGAACTGCGCGAGCTCGCGCTCCTGAGTGAGCGTCGAAGGCCGGGCCGGCCAGAACGTCCGCAGGCCCCGTACGGCGCGAGTCCGATCACGACGAGGCTTGCAGTACGTCCGGCCCCCGAAGGCGAACGACCTGAAGCGCGATGACGCCGAACTCTCTCAGCCCGAAGGGGGATTCCAGGCGAAGGCGGCCCCGGTCGCCCCCGTCAGCAACGGGGTGGGAATGACGGAGGCGATGGAGTCGCGCACGGCGGCTGCGGCGCGGTTGCGGGTCTGCAGGATGCGGCCGAGCCGACCGGACGTACGGGCCATCCGCTGGGTGCGGGGGCGGCGGACAGCGTCGTAGACGCTCAAGCCGTCGTCGACTCCCGATCGTTCGACGGCGGCCGCAAGGGTCACGGCGTCCTCGATCGCGAGGCAGGCTCCTTGGCCGATGTCGGGTGTGACCGCGTGGGCGGCGTCGCCGAGCAGGGCCACGCGGCCGTGGACGAAGGTGGGCAGTCTCGCGTGCAGGTAGTACACGTCGTGACGCAGCAGGCTCTCTTCCGGGGTGGCGGCGAGCAGTTCGGGGATGGGGGCGTGCCAGTCCCGGAAGCGGCTTACCACCTGACCCAAGTCGTGTTCAAGGGTGGCGTGTTCGGGGACGCTTTCGCCGGCGAACCAGTAGATCTGACCGTCGTTGATCGCGGCGACTCCGAAGCGGGCGCCGCGTCCCCACGTCTCCGTGAGGATCGGCGCGACGCCCAGAGATGCGGCTCTCCGGGCGGGGACGATCCCGCGCCAGACCGTGTAACCGGCATAGTCAGCCCCTTGATAGCCGGGCAGCAGCGCCGCGCGAAGCGCGCTGCCCACGCCGTCCGCGGCCACGACCAGATCGGCCGTCTCTGTGACCGGGCCTTGTGCCGTGTCGAAGGTGACCGAGGATGAATCGGCCGCGGTGGTGACGCTCGCGGCGCGATGACCGGTGTGCAGCTCCGCGGCGTCGAGACCCGTCATGAGCAGACGGTGCATCTCGGCACGATGCAACGCGTAGAAGGGCGCACCGTAGCGACGCTCGATACCGGGCGCTGGAATCCGTGCCACGCGCCTGCCCGCTCGCAGTCGTATCTCCAGCCCGTCCTGACGCAGACCGCGATCGCGCAGAGCCGCACCCAGGCCGAGATGATCCAGCGCCTTGACGGCATTCGGCGCGATGCCCAGACCCGCACCGACCGGCCCGATGAGCGGTGCCTGCTCATAGAGCGCCACATGCCACCCGATGCGCTGCAACGCCTGGGCCGCTGTCAGGCCGCCGATTCCCGCGCCGACTACAAGCGCCTTGCTCGGGCCCATGGTTGCCACCCCTCCTGAACTCAATCAGTCGTTTCAAACGACCACTTTAATCGAGTGTTATAGCATGTGCCCCCGACCGGCGACACAAGGAGGTGCGGTGACCGGGTCCGACCAGGTGCCCGCCGTGGGGCAGCGGGCGTCCACGCGGGAGCGGCTGATCGACGCGGCGGTTCGGCTGTGCGGTGAGCGCGGGATCGAGGCGACCTCGCTACGGGCACTGACCGAAGCGGCCGGAAGCAATATCGCCGCGGTCAACTACCACTTCGGGTCCAAGGAAGGGCTCCTGCGCGCGGTCATCGACCAGACGATGCGAGCCGTCAACGAGGAGCGGCGCGTCCGGCTGGAACAGCTCGAAGCGGCACCTCAGCCGCCGTCCGTTGCCGCCCTGGTGCGTGCCTTCGTCGAACCGGGCGTCGGCCTGGCGGAGGCCCACGGCAGTCGTGGGCCCGACGTCGCACGCTTCATCGGCCGCGTGATGGGCGAGCCGAACGCCCGGGTCCGGGAGATCTTCGCGCAACAGGTCGAGCCGGTCGAAGGGCGCTACCTGACGGCGCTGCGCCACGCCCTTCCCGAACTCGACGAGCGCGGTGTCCAGTTCGCGTACGCCGGCATGGTCGGACTGCTCGGCGTCTACCAGTCCGGGACGTTCGCCACACTGGGCTGGGCACCGGAGACGGACGACGGCACGGCGGCGAGCGGGCACGGAGCCGCCGACTGCGAGCGGCTCGTCGCGTTCATCACGGGCGGGATTCTCGCGACCCTTCCGGCCAAGGCCACCGACGGGTGAAGCGGAAGCCGGCGGCAGTGACGGGTGCGCAGCGGACGTCGCCGCCGGCGGTCAGGCCGGCGCGACGGCGAGAACGGTGAAACCGGGAGAGAACGGTGAAGCCGGGAGAACTGACCGTCAGTCAGCCGACTGCCGGTGCACAAGGGGCGCACGTGGCGGGTGACGCCGAGGACTGCCGGCCGGCGCCAGGGCCCCTCAAGGCCGTGGCGCGTCTCGTCACCGCAAACGAGAACGCAGACGAAACGGACGGCGTCTACGACCGGACCTGCCTACGAGACCGGGCTCGTTCGGTGATCACCTGACGGCCTCCAACTGCCGTGCGGCAGTGAACCTGATCAACGTCCCCGAAACACCTGCCGTTTCGGATCAAGGGAATTTCTTAGCGAGTTGGCGAGAATTCTGCGAGTAGTTGAACCGCACATGCCAACATGTCGTGATCGTGGGTCAGGTGGGTATTCGAGACAGTCGCTATAACTTGCCGAGCGGTACGGCGGCTTCGCGGATCATCGTTTCCCTCCGCGTGAGGGCAGGGCAGACGAGGAAAAATGCATATGGGCAAGGGAAAGCACAGACGCGCCAAGACCCCGGAGGCGACAGGGGCCAAGGCCGTGGGCAAGGCTGTGGTCGGACTGGTTTCCAGTGTGGCCGTGGCCGGCGGGGCGAGTGCCGCCCTTGCGGACGGGGCCGCGAAGGGCCGAGCCTCCGACACTCAGTACTCGCGCGCCGACGCTGCGTATGCGGACAGCGAGCCGTCGGAATACAGGACTTCGGACATCGCTCCCCATGGAGTGGTTGATCAGGTCGTGCACGGGGGTGGCTCGGCACAACCGACGAAGCAGAACTGCGACGCGAGTGCGAAGTCCACGCAGCAGCTGATCAAGGAGCTGAGCCCCGAATGCCAAAACAGCACAGCTGAGCGTGCGGCGGCCGCCCAAGAACTCGGAAATCGCGGGACGTTCGTCTCCGATCAGAAAACCAACAGGCTGTTCTTCCAGCCCATGACCGTTGCTTCCGACCGGATCAACGAAGCACGCGCGATGTCCACGCAGGAGTTGATCAACCGGCTGAGCCCGGAAAGCGACGTCAGCCAAGATCAGCGTACGGCTGCCTTCCTGGGACTCCAAGACCGCGGATTCCAGATCTTCGACCCGCAAACCAACGACCTGCACTTCAACCCCCAGATGCTGGTCGACGGCGATCCGGGCGATCAGTCCACCCTCGCGAGCGGTTCCCAACTTCCCGTGAGTGCGGCTTCGGGTTCGAACCAGGTTGGCGTGACCGAAGCTCCGAGCACCAACCAAGTTGGCGTGACCGAGACTCCGAGCACCAACCAGGGTGCCGTGAGTCAGGCTCCGAGCTCCGACCAGGTTGCCGTGAGCCAGGCTCCGAGCTCCAACCAGGTTGCCGTGAGCCAGGCTCCGGTCACGAAGGCGGCGGCACCGCAGCAGTCCGAGGGGCTGCTCGGCGGCAGGATCGAGATCCCCACCAGCAAGAATTCGTTTGTCTTCGTTCAGGCGGGAGCCAACTCGAAGACCCTGTCGATTTCTGGTGGCGGCGGCGTCGGGGTCGGGGGCAACAGGTCTTTCGTCGGCGTGTTCAACGCACCCCCGACCGGCATCAATCTCCGTGGCGATGTCTCGCTTACGTCTCCGACCGCCAGCGTGAAGGGGGAGGCAAGGGTCAACTTCAATCCCGTGACCAGAGAATTCTCCGGCGGTGGTTCCGGAGAGGTTCAACTGAACGGCGCGGGGGGAAGCGCGGTTTCGAACAAGGTATCCCTGGACGTCAAACCCGACGGCGAAATCAAGTTGACCACGACTCAAGGCGAGCAGGTGGATCTCGGCGGCCGCAAACTCTCCGTCGATGCCTCGCAACCGTCCACTGACGGAACCCAAAGCGCCCCCTCTTTCAAAGTGGGCCTCTCGGGCGGACCCCTGGAAGCCGCTGGCAGTCAGGGATTCAAGGCGGAAGGGCGGTTCGAGGCCGATGCGACGGCCAACGTCCCGTTGGACTCCCTCCAGAACACCTCAGGCGCCAGCACCCCCAGCGACTTCACCGCCATGGGCGACTACACCGGCGGCAGCCCCAACAACAACACCAACGCCGAGACCGACGCCACAGCCAACACCCCATCCGACACCCCCCAAACCACCCCAGACGCCAGCACCCCCAACGACTTCACCGCCATGGGCGACTACACCGGCGGCAGCCCCAACAACAACACCAACACCGAGACCGACGCCACAGCCAACACCCCATCCGACACCCCCCAAACCACCCCAGACGCCAGCACCCCCAACGACTTCACCGCCATGGGCGACTACACCGGCGGCAGCCCCAACAACAGCGGTGACTTCAGCAGCAGCTCCAACTCCCGCTCCATTGACGGCGCCAGCGACCTCAGCGGCGGCTCCGACACCGGCAGCGGCAGCAGCGACATCGGCAGCGGCGACTTCAGCGGCAGCTCCGACCTTGGCGACGGCAGCAGCGACTTCGGTGGCAGCTCCGACCTCGGCGGCGACGGCAGCTCCGACCTCGGCGGCAGCGACTTCGACTCCGGCGCCAGCGACTTCAGCGGCGGCAGCGACTTCGACGGCAGCTCCGACCTCGGCGGCAGCGACTTCGACTCCGGCGCCAGCGACTTCAGCGGCGGCAGCGACTTCGGCGGCGGCTCCGACCTCGGCGGCGGCGACTTCGGTGGCGGCGGGTTCTGAAGAGGGCGTGGATGAGCGGGTCCGATAAGTCCCTTACGTCCGTACCGTAAATCGAGCAGGAGGGCCGGACACCCGGCCCTCCTCCTCCCTGCCTGCTCAACAGGGCGTGATCTTCGCGGCGACGCTCCTGCTCAGCGCCCCATTCACGAGGCTGAGGCCGGCCATCGAGAAACTCCGTGAGCGCGAGCGAGCATGAGCCACAGCCGGTGCACACGAGGGTGGAAACAGACGGTGACCCGCGGAAAGCGCCGTTAGGCGTTCCCGCGGGTCACCGAAGCCGCGCATCGTCGAAAGCCGACTGAACCGGCCCCCGATTTAGATGTGTGCCCATCAGTCGGTCGTTGGAGACCAGTTGATGCCGGGCACCAGCCCCTGCGGCTTACTTCCCATCCGCTCCTCGGGCGGCATGCCATCACCCACCCCTCGACGCACGCCTGTCAACTCCTCGGCCAGGCAACCCAAATGACGTCAGGAGACCTCCGTCACCAGCCGATGCGTGAGGGCCGCCGATTGCCGTGATCGCCACGACCGGCAGCGCCAAGCGCACGACCCCACGAATGGCTCCTCTGCGCGCGGCCAGGTGACGGGGGAACAAGGGCTGTGCTCGCGTGCCACTTGGGCGTGAGGAGAGCCACGCCCATGCTCGGCGCCCTCAACCGCTTCACCTTCAGGCGTGGGCCCGAGTCTGCGGCACGCTCAGATTGCGGTCTCGGACACCAGCGTTGTCCGCACACCCTCGACGCGGACAGACTCGGCGGTGAGGTGAAGCGACGAGCCTTCGTTCTCCGCCACTACGCTCACCCCGGCCGCAGCCGGGGTGAGTTCGAGAGTGGGTGCCGGGAGTTCCCAGCCGTTCAGCGCGACCTTGGTGATCTCCTCGCATACGAGGTAGAAGGTGAGGCTGTTGAACGGCTTGGCTTCCCACTCCGGGTGGGGACGGTCCGGCAGGTCGCCGGTGCTGAGGCCGAGGGTGGCGGAGGTGCCGCGTTCGTCGAAGTGCAGGTAGTGGAGCTTGCAGCGTTCCAGTGCGGGGGCGGTGGAGTACACGTCGGTCAACCCACTGGCGTCGGCGAGGAGTTCGGTCCAGTCAGCGGGCATAGAAGGTCTCCGTGGTCGTCGCTGGCTCGCTGGTGCCGTGCAGCTTGGTGTCCAGCCTGCTCAGGTACGTGTACTCGGGCTCGTCGGCCGCGGCCCGGAATGCGCTGATGTGGCGGACGACGAACTGCGGGTTGGCCTGGAAGGTCAGCTCGATGCCCGTGCCGTTCAGGCGGACCTCGGTCAGCCGGTCGCTGACCGGCTGTGCGTCGAGCCGGGCCTCGGCCGGCGGGCTCCACCGGGCCAGCACGAGGTGCTCAACGGCGAGGAATTGGAGGTGGCACTGGACGGTGTCGAATCCGGCAGCCACCCATTCCTCCGGCGGCTCGGCAGGGAACTCCGGGAGGTCGACCCGCAGCATCAGCGTCGGCCCGAACGGGCTCACGTTCACCGATCTGATCCGCAGTCGGTCGTAGCTGGGGAACTGACCGTACAGGTCGGTCAGTTGCTGAGGGTTGGCCGGGTGGAGTGCGGTGTCAGCGGTCATAGTAGTAGTGCTCCTGAGCGCCCGGGATCTGTCCGTTCCGGGTGTCCTCGAACGGTCGGACGTGGACGTGTGGTGGCTGGTAGCCGTCCTCACCCGGTTTCTGGTGGCCGAACCAATGGTCCTGGAAGACCACCATGTCGTTGCCGTTGGGGTGCTCGTAGGTCTCTTCGGTGTAGAAGATCGGCGAGCCGTCATCGTTGAGGAGCTGCTTGCTGCCCGCGTACTCCGGGCCGCGGGCGGAGACCCATTCGTCGACGTCGATGGGTTCGGCGCCCTCGGGGATGCCGGCATCGCGAAGGGCCTCTGCCTTGGCTTCCTCGTAGGTCTTGCCGGCCTTGGGAATCTCGTCGTCGCAGCCCTCCAGGCCCAGAGGGTCGAGCCAGCTCCAAGGGTTGACCACCCATGCAGCGGGGTTCGGGGCGGGGGCGAGGCCCAGGGGGTCCGGGCTGCTGTACCGGGCTGTGTCGGGGTCGTAGTGGCGGTAGAAGTTGTGGTGGAGGCCGGTCTCGGGGTCGGCGTACTGGCCCGGATGCCGCAGGGGTGTGTATGCGGTGGCGTCGCGGTTCCAGCGTGTGGTGCCCCAGACGGTGGCGCGGGCCTGCCAGGCGATCTCCCCCGCCTCGCTGATCAGCTCCGTCGGTGTGCCGACCAGGTCGGTCGCGATGGCGAAGAAGCGCGAGTCGACCTCTTCTTCGGTGAGGTGCTTACGCTCGTACTGGACGAGCGGGATGTGACCCTTGTGCTCCCAGGTGCTGGTGACGCCGGTGACCGTCGAATGTTCCTCGGCCAGGCGTGTGCCGTCCCAGGTGAAGTACACGGCCTCCACGGGGGTTTCGCCGTCGTCGCCGAGGCGCTGCTTGGTGGTGCGACGTCCGAGCGCGTCGTACGTGTACACCCAGCGGTTGCCGTCGGGAGTGGTGCAGGCGACGAGGCGGTCGAGGGCGTCCCACTCATAGCGCCAGGTGTCGGGCTTGCGGGACAGGCGCTTCTTCTGGCGCAGCACGGTGCGGCCGGCCGCGTCGTACTCGTAGCGGACGTCGCCCGCAGTGAGCAGCCGGGTGCCGCTGTAGTCGCGGTCACCGAGCGCTTCGGCCCGGCCGGCTTCGGCTTCGGTACCAGGATGCCGAGGTCTGATTGCCGATCGGGTCGTAGGTGTAGGACTCGGCCCAGTCCTGGGCGGAGACGCCCAGGGGCCTGCCCAGCGGGTCCAGGTCGAATTCCCGGCTCACGCCGGTCAGGTCGTCGGTGATGGATGCGAGGTGCCCGTCGGGGCGGTAGTCGTAGGTGCGGGAGGTGAGGGTGCTTCCGGGCACCGCTGCCGCGCGGGCGACCAGGCGGCCGGAGGGGTCCCAGCTGGAGACGATGGCCACCGGGTTGTCCTCGTGGCCGAAGCCGCGGGCGGTCTCCCGGCCGACGGCGTCGTGCTGGAAGAGCAGGGCGTGCCCGTCCAGATCTAGCTGCTGAGTGCGGCCGGCGGCGTCGTAGCCGTAGTTGGTGGTGGCCCCGGTCGGCGTGGTGCGCAGGATGCGGCGGCCCTGTGCGTCGTAGCGGTAGTGGACGGTGCGGCCGTCGACGTTCTCGCTCAGGACCCGCCCGCGCGCATCGCGCTCCACCGTCACCGTCGAGGTGTCGTCGGCTGCTTCGAGGAGGCGCCCGGCGCGGTCGTAGCGGTAGGTGGTGACGGAGCCGGCGGCGTCGCGTCGCAGTACCCGTCCGAACGGATCGCGCTCGTAGGTGATCCGCTCGCCGGCATGGGTGTGGTCCTGGACGTGCGGTGGCCGCAGGCATCGTGGGTGTAGGTCTGGGTGCGCCCGTCGAAGTCGGTCTCGGAGATCAGACGGCCAGTGGGGCTGTAGGTGTACTCCCATGTCAGCCCCGTGGGGCCGGTGACCTTGGTGAGCCGCAGCTCGGTGTCGTGGTCGAAGGTGTAGGTGGCTCCGTCCGGGGTGGTGCGGGAGACCAGCTTGTCGAAGTGGGTGTGACCGAAGGCCGTGACGCCGCCGATGGCGTTGACGTGCTCGACGAGGTTGCCTTCCCCGTCCCAGCGCCAGCTCTCCCGCGCCCCGTCGGGCAGCGTGCGGGCGGTGAGCTTGCCCTCGACGCTGTGCTCCAGCCGCGTGACCGACCCCAGCGCGTCGGTCATGCGCGTGGGCCGACCGAGAGCGTCACGCTCCAACGCAGCGGTATGACCGTGCGGATCGGTGTAGGAGATCGGCAGACCGGCAGCATTGTTCCGGTACCGGGAGATCTCCCCTGCCGTGCCGGTGATCGCACAGACGGCCCCGGTGCTGTCGTACTCGAAGCGGGTGACGGCGCCGTCCGGTGCGGTGCGCTCCGTCAGATTGCCCAGGGCGTCGAAGGCTTGTCGCCAGAGGGAGCCGTCTGCGGTGGTGATCTCGACCGGCAGGTTCAGGTAGTTGTATGCCGCCGACGCGACCGTGCCGTCCGGGGCGTGGACTTCGGTCACGTTGTGCCGGGAGTCGTAGACGTAGCGCGTCTCGTGGCCGGCCGGGTCGGTCCTGCTCAGCACGTTCCCGTACTCGTCCCACTCCCGCCGCGTGGTGTTGCCGAGCGGGTCGGTCTCGGCCACCGGCTGGTGCCGCTCGTTGAACTGGTAGACCGTGGCGGCACCTTGGGAGTTGGTGTACGTGGTGGTGCGCTGGACACGGTCGTAGACGAACCGGGAAGACAGAAAGCCGTCCGGCCCGATCGTACGGACGACACGGTGCTGCTCGTCGTACTCATACCGGAAGGTCGAAGCGTTCCGGTCCGTCCAGGAAGTCATGCGGCCCAGGTCGTCGTAGCCGAACTCCAAAGCTTTCCCAGAGGAGTTGACCACGTGCGTGACGTTGCCGCCGCCCTGGAACCGGTACGACTTCAGCTCCACGGGGGGCCCCTCAGGCGCATCGAGCGTGAGCCGGGTGCACCGGCCGTTCTCGACGTGGACGCGGACAACGTAGCCCCCGGTATGGGCCAGTGTTGTCGGAGTGCCGTCCGCCTGGCGGGAGATGGCGATCTCGTTGCCGTTCCGGTCGGTGATGTGCCGGAGCCAGAACCAGCCCGACTTCGACGGGCTGTCGGCGAAGACGCGAACCCGGCCCGTCCGCGGGTCGGTGATCTCGTACGTGGACTCGCCCAGCGCCCCGGTGCCGGCGTGGGTCAGGGGGAGCAGCTTCCCCGTCACGGGATAGACAGGCTCCTCGCTTCCCGGGGCCGGGAGCTCGGCGTAGCGCACGAGCGAGCCGTCCTCGCGGGCCCAGACCACGCCGTCCTTCGTGACCTCAAGTCGCTCATCGAGGGTGGAGGCCCAGGACGGGCCGAAGAACTGCCCGTACCGATACGAGGACAAGTGCGCACGCACGAGCCGCAGCGGAAGCACCCCGGGCAGATCGACATCCACCTGCTTGTGCAGCAGCTCACCGCTGGCAACGTCAACGGGATCGTTCTCGCAGAACCGGTCGTCGCTACCGCGACCTGTCAAGTGCGGGTCGTCTGTCGCGCCGTTCGTGGAGCCGGGCCTAACGTCCGACTTGCCCCCCGGGCTGCCGGGGCCGTTGCCGTCCTTGCCCTTACCGATCTTCGTCAGGTTGTCGGCGACGGAGTTCTCGTTGTCGCGGTGGCGTTTGGCCATGGAGCGGACGCCGCCGGGGACGCCCTCGCCGACGTGTTTGGCGACCTTCTTCAGCGCCTTCTCGGAGCCGTCGAGCGCGCCGTGGAGGACGCTGTCGAAGGCCTGGGTGAAGGGGTCGCGGCCCTTGGTGCGGCCGAAGGCGCCCTTCGCGCGGCCCAGTGGGGCAAGGGAGTTGGTGTGCAGGTCCGAGCCGTGGCGGGAGAGTTTCTCCGCACCGTTGTCGAACTCGTCCGGGTCGATGCGCATACGGCCGCCGCCCGCGCCGCCGCCACCGCCGCCCGCGCCTCCGGAGCCCCCTCCGGCGCCGCCCGCGCCGCCGCCGCCCGCCGACGCGAGGTTCATCGCCCCCTTGCCGCCGTCGTGTCCGCCGCCGCCCGCGTCGCCGCCGCCCCCGGCTCCGCCGCCCTCGCCCGGCGGCAGATGGATCGCGTCGTCGGCGAGATCGAGGATCATGTCCTCGGTCATCTTCTCCAGCTTGCCGGTGACCGGTTCGGTGACCTCGGCCATCAGCCGGGAGATGATCTCCTCCTCCGCCTCCTTGATGATCCGGCGGATCAACTCCCGCATCGCCGCGGTCTCCGCGGCGCCGATCAACGCCGACAGGCCGCCGGTGACCACCGACAGACCGATGGAGATGCCGATCGAGGCCGCCATCGCGCCCAGCTCGATCTCGGCCTTGACCTTCATCCCGTAGATGATGTCCGCGACCACGTCGCACGCCGTCGCGAAGAGCCGTGCGACCTCGGGCACCTTGTCCAGATGAGAGCCCTTGACCTTGCCCCAGTGCTCCTGGAGCGCGTCGACCGCGTAACCCTCGCTGGAGGCGAGGATGCGGTTCACCGCAGCGTGCGCCTCACCGCCGTGACCCTCGAACTTCTCCGCGAACTCCCGCATGGCGTCGGCCATTTCGCGGTAGTCGTCCTCGTCCACGTTGGGCCAGTTGATCCCGATGAAATCGAGGATCTCATCCAGCCAGCCCGGCAGAACGTAACCCATCGCCCCCGTACCCCCCTGCTCTCAACACCGCCCCCACGGCGAACAGTTCGAATCACCGAACAGCATAGACACCGTCAAAGTTCCCCGCACAGCGGCCAGTTCGGACTCTCCAGGGGTGGCATCGCGAGCAGCCGATCGATCACCGGTAGGTGATCGATCGGACCACAGTGCCCAACATCATTGCCGTGGTCAGCATTTCGAGCAGGCTGAGGTCGTCGCTGTTGGCATGCAGTTGGACCGCGAGCTGGGTGATCTCGAAGAGCTGGCGCGGCGATTCAGGACACGCTGGCCCTGGACGGCCCTCATACCCGACTACCCGTCGGCCCTTCCGACGCCCGGGCACAGCCGGTGCACACGAGAGCGGAAACGGACGGTGACCCGCGGAAAGCGCCGTTAGGCGTTCCCGCGGGTCACCGAAGCCGCGCATCGTCGAAAGCCGGAGGAACCGGCCCCCGGTTTAGATGTCGAAGAAGTGATGTGCGGCTTCTCTGACCTGCGGACGGACGAGGGGCCAACTGCCTGACCTGCGGGTTAACTGTTGGTCTCTGTCGTCGTCTGTCACCGTTGGGCTCCCTCGCACGGCCCCACGACGGCCCGAACCTCGATCGCCGGCCTCTCGTTGCGAACTATGGGCACGACGGTCGCTTAGGTCACATCGGCCGGCCAGCTGGCCACCTGGAGTCACTGGCGTCCGGCTGCGGTCATGGTGGTTGCTGTACTTCGCTGCTGTACCGCACCGCACTGCCGGAGGAGGTGAGCTCTCCGGGCTTCGGCATAGCCGTACCGGTGTCGCAGACCGGTGCAGGTGCCCAGGCCAGAGCGGTGTCGAGGCCGTCACCATCCGGTGCCGACCGTCAGCGTCGGCCAACGTTGCACGGTCCAGAGGCGGCCCAGGCGTGCAGCGTCCGCCAGCCGCAGATTAGGGTCACGCCCACACGCGCATCGGCAGGCGATTGGTCCGCGTCACGTTGGGCAGCATGCCGCAGTACGGCGTGCTGGCGATCTCAGGGAGTGTCGATGCCAGGGGGAAACGACTCGGCTGGAGGCCGTGCGGCCAGGGATGCCCGCTTAGGTGCTGATCGAATTCCGTCTCCTGGGGGTCGAGACCCTGCCAACAGTCGAGAGAATGGGCGGACCCAACCCCCGTTTGACTCGTCTGTGGCATATAACCTCCTTGTGGTCGATTTTGAGCAAGCTTTTGTTCTACACAACGACTACAAAACTGCAGAGCGGGAGTTGTACGTTCTGTCACTTCGCATTCTAGCGTTTCCGATTGTAATTGCTGGAGCACTACTATCCGCTGAGCTAATATCATCAACGGGCAACCTCGGCTCTGCATTAAAGCTTCCAGTGATTTGGTTGGCGTTGATGGCGTCTGGACTGCTCAACTTTGTCGTTGTTCGTGCCTACGTAGTTACTGATCGAGTACAGACCGAGTCAAAACACCAAGTAAATCGGCTGCGATCTCTCTATCTCGTTTCCCTTGCTGAACATTTTCCCGACGGCTGGGAACCTGTCTGGGGATCAACGAACGCGTACCTGGACACCAAAATAAAGCTCAAGGCGGCGCTGCTCACGCCATTCATCTTGGGTACGATCAACGCTCTCTACGTCGCCGTTGGGCTGGACAGTTTGCTCAAGTACCAGGTTTCGATTTCTCATCACGTCGCAATTGCGGCATTCGCAGGAGTGGTCTATCTACTTCTTCAACTTGAGTTAACCTGGAACGTAATTCGCCGAGCAATCCGACACTGAAAGGAACGAGAGTGAGTAACCCCACTGACGTCCCCGTTTTCTTTGCGCCAGGCCAAACAGATACCAATCAATACGACCGGCAGGCGCTTACGTACTTGGTAAGGGAATGCCATTCTTCAGTCGAGCATACCTTGCAGTTATTAGAGTCGAAGTCATTTGAATTTCATACCACACAGACCTTGCACAGAGACGCGATCGACGTTGAACTGATCTACCGGCAATGCATTCCGGCCGCATGCATCGCGACGCGCTATTATTTGCCAATCGAAGAGGTCGCCGACTATCTAACGCTATTCACCTCATGTCAGACACTCATTCTTAATCACATCGATCGACACCTTGACCTATCCGCTTCGTACACCATTCGTGATCCACAGCATTTATTGGCGGACGTTCGCTCGGTCACTTGCTACGCAGTTGCCTCACTGTATGAGGGGATGACGTTTGCCCGAAAGGGCCCCGGTCCTGCGGCCGCGGTCTCACACATGGCTGATGTCAGCAGCAAGATAATTCAATCTATGCATCACAATTACGCGACGCGCTTTGATAGCGCATATCTCAAGCAACCAGAGAAACTGACGGAACTCTACCGAGACGAAACTCTGTCTCGCCATCTCGGTTCAGGGTTCTATAGCTCTAGCGTCCTGGGATTGAATGCGTACTTCGATTTGCCTCAGCCGAGCAACCTTCCCGATATTCTTCGCGACATGCGTAGGCTTAGGCAGCGCGTAGATGAGTTGTCTGATGAGTTGTCTGATCTTTTCGAGGACACTGTCACCGGCCTCCTCACCTACCCGGTCGCTAAACTATTGATTTCACCTGAGTATCATGAGTCTGCGGCTAAGACGATTCTTGCCATATGGGAGGAGAGCGAGAAAATAGTTGCCCAGCACCGTGGCCGTCCCGACCACGCCAACAAAGCCATGCGAACGAGCGGGCATCTCTCGAAATCCTTTAGGGATCTGATGGATTTGTCGATCGACGCAGGCGTACTGGAAGAGTGTCGAATCGAGGCGCATAAATTATGGTGTCGGATTCGGGGAGAACTCCAGGGGTTGGATTCCGCGATTGCTGATCCCTTGGCGATAGTGGTGGATCTCAAGCGTGCTTTCCTTGAACGCTTATCAGAAGCCGCTTGGAATGACGACCCGCCATCGCATACGTTTGCAGACATCCGCAGGCAAGTCCTTGAAGGGAGAGGTCCCAATTAGCACTCATGTTGAGAATTCGGCGAAAGCAGTGATTGTCGAGGAGGGACGCGTTCTACTGATCCGCTATGAAGACTCCACGAGCATGGACCTCGGTACGTGGTATTCACTCCCAGGAGGTCGCCAATGCTTTGGAGAGACCATGGGTGAAGCTCTTGTCCGCGAGTGCAAGGAAGAGCTTGGCGCCGACGTTAGTGCTGGGCCACTGCTGTTTGTGCGCGAGTACATTCATGCGAGGCATTCACTGAAAGGGACGGGCCGGGATCAGCACAAGATTGAATTCATGTTCAGCTGCATCCTCAATAGTCGGCCAGCGATGACGCTTGCGGCCGACAAGGACCAAAGCACCTTCGAATGGGTCGACTTGGCCGCTCTCAGTGAAATCACGATTTTCCCGACGGGGTTGGGAGACCTGAAGGGGCTTCTGGAGAAGCCCAATTCAGTGTATTGGGGTGATACTTTCTAAGCTAACTCTCGGTGTTTTGACGGATCCTGACCTGTTGGCGAGGTCGGCATAGCGGCTTTGGGCTGGAGCTGCTTTGGGGCGAGAGATCAGGGGCTCGTAAGCTTCCCGCGACTCGGGCAGTCTCCTGACCTGCCCGTAATAGCCCGAAGTGAGCCCCTGATCTTAGAGCCTCGCCCCAAAGTGGCTGCCTAAAGCCGTGGAGCCGACCGCCCCCTGCCGGCACCTTCCTGTCTTGTGGCTCGCGTCCGCGCGCGGGCCGGCGGCCGGGCCGGAGTGGGGCGGAGACAGGAGCGTCGGCCCGGCGGCAAGCCGGGCCGCGCGGCGAGCGGAGCGAGCCCTTGATGAAGCAGGGAAAGTCTGACCGCGCTCGTTGGCTGACTGCGGCCTGATGGCGAACCCGACGCCTCGGCTAACGTGATGACATGCCCTCTTCGCTGGACACACCTCGCGGCGCTGCCGAGCTGGCCGAGTCGTTGTTGCCTCCGCTCGGGAACAGGTGGCTGCACACGCAGGCAGTCGCGGAGCGCGCTCGGGAGGCATCGCCAGCAGTGCCGGAGGATGAGCGGGACCTCCTTGTCGCCTCTGCCTGGCTGCACGACATCGGGTATGCCCCCGAGTTGCGGGAGACCGGCTTTCATCCCCTCGACGGTGCGCGCTATCTGGAGTCGCTCAATGCACCCCGCCGGCTTGTCTGTCTGGTCGCACATCACTCCGGCGCGGTGTACGAGGCAGAACAGCGCGGCCTGGTTGCCGAGTTGAAGCCATACGAGCGCGAGGACACTCCGATCCTGGACGCTCTGATCTTCGCCGACATGACGACTGGCCCTGCCGGTGAGCGGTTCGACTTCGACCGCCGCATGGACGAGATCCTCGTGCGCTACGAGCGAGGGAGCGAAGTACACAACGCCATCAGCAACGCACGGCCGTACCTTGGGGCGGCGGTGCAGCGGACGCTTGACCGCCTGTCTCCTCACGGTGAGTAGGCTGAATCACCCGATGTAGGGCTCTGCCCGCTCGCTGAGGCCGTGGTCGATCCGCAGTCGCATCGACGGGTGGATGTTCAGCTCGTCCAGCCGCTCCGGGGCGACGAAGGCAACTTCCTTGCTCTCGCTGCTCGTTCGCAGTCGGCCGCCGACGATGCGGGCGGAGAAGCAGATCGAGAACTGTTGTCGTACCTCGCCGTCGTCGTACGCCATGACGTGCGCGGGGTCGGTGAACAGGCCCACCAGGCCCGTGACTTCGATGTCGAACCCGGTCTCTTCCTTCGTCTCGCGTACGGCCGCGTCGGGCGCGGACTCGCCGACGTCGACACCGCCACCCGGCAGAGCCCATAGGCCGTTGTCCGTCTTGTGGATCAGCAACAGCTTTCCGGATTCGTTCCTTGCTACGGCTGTGACCGATGGAACGATACTGTTCGCCTGCGGTGCGTCCGGGTCGTTGAAGTAGTCCACGCGAGCCATGAGCCCAGCGTGCCACGACCGCCGGCAAGGGTTAGGCGGGTGTCGAGCGCTCCCAGGCGTAGTCGAAGCTGCGCATGTAGTGCCGGAATGTCCTTGCTCCGGGGAGGTAGCGGAAGTGCAGGACTGGGTTCTGTCCTGCTGGTGCTCCTAGGACGTGCGGGTTGACAAGCATGTCGTCATCGAACCGGTAGATCGAGTTGTAGAGGATCGTGTCGTGGAGCCGCAGTTCGACGCCCGGTGTGCCGGTCGCCGGAGAGATGTAGTGCTGGCTCAGCTTCGCGCGTGCAGCGAGGCTGTCCCCGATCCCTTCCTCTTCGCCGCGCTGTTGGATCATCACTGACTCGGGGTCGCCTAGCAGAACACGGATCTTCGCCCCCGCCTTGGCCTTCTCGGCGAACTGGTCGGCAAGGTCCGGATGGCTGTCGAAGAGGAACAGTCCTGCGTAGACCAGGATTTCGACCTGGCTTGTCGCTTTCTCGATCAGCGACTCCCACAAGTGGCCTGGCACGGCCCCGCGGTTCGGGTAGAACGTGACCAGCTCGGACGTGCTCGCCGTCTCGGCCTGCTTCTCGACGGCCGGCCACAGATAGACCTCGTCCACTCCGAGGAAACTGGCCGCCTTCCAGCGGTGGCTGCGGTGCGGTGTCCGCTCCAAGGTGATCCAGCGCTCGACGCTCTTGGGGTCCACTCCGACGTGCTCCGCCAGCGAAGGGACCGTCTCGCCCTTTGCCGAAATCGCCGCACGCAGACGCTCGTTCGCCATGAGCCCAGACCTTCCCTTAGGACGTTGGGACGTTTTGACGTTACCTCAGACGTCCCTAAACGTCCATCGGGGCGGTGATGCGTCCACCCCTTCTCGCGGTTCTCTGATCGTGCCGGCACAGCCTCGGCTCTCAATTCGACTCAGATCAGGAGAACCAGACGATGCGTCAGATTCCCGTAGACACCACCGCCGCCGCGATGATGATTGCCCAGCCTCCGCAGCCCAAGGTCATCAACCGTCAGACCGGCGAGATCGCCACCGACCGCGACACCGGCGCGAAGCTCATGACGGTCAACGTCATGTTCGCCATGGACGGCAACGCCGAGGTCCTGAACGTGACCGTCCCGGAGACCGGCGTCGCCGACGAGTTGACCATGGGCACGCCCGTCGCTCTGACCGGCCTGATCGCCCGTCCCTGGGAGAACGAGTTCAACGGTCAGAAGCGGCACGGCATCAGCTTCCGCGCCGTGGCGGTCACGTCCCTCTCGCAGGCACAGAGCACGGCGGCCTGATCATGAACACTCTTCTGATCGCCGCTGTGATCGCTGGTGGGCTGGCGCTGCTCCGGTGGCGCCGACCCGCCTGGTTCTGGCTATGCCTCGGGCTTCCGCTGGCCGCCGCGCGCGTGCTGCTCCGCTACGGCTCGGTCATGGAAGCCTGCGGGCTGACGGTCCCGCCGTCCCGCATGCGGCTCGCCGTGGCTCGGGCTACCCGCACCGAGGTTCCGTCCTCGCGAGTGCCGCGCATCATCCGTCTGACGCCGACCCGTACGGGCCTCGTCCTCCGGATCAAGATGCGGCCCGGACAGGACGCCTTCGACTTCATCGCCTCCTCCGACCGGCTCCGGCACTCCTTCAAGATGCAGGGCGTGACCGGCCGGGAGGTGAAGGCCGGTGTGGTCGAGCTGCGGATGACTGGATACGACGTGCTCAAGCGGGTCCAGATGCCCGCCAGGACCGAGACGAAGACGCTCCGCATCCCTGTCTCGCTCCGTGAGGACGGCTCGATCCACTACCGCGACTACCGGGAGGTCCCGCACTCGCTCAACATCGGCGCCACGCAGTCGGGTAAGTCCGTCTACCAGCGTCGGCTGGTGACCGAACTCGCCTCGCAGCCGGTCGCCTTGGCTGGCATCGACTGCAAGAACGGCGTGGAGCTGGCGCCTCTGGCCCGCCGCTTCTCCGCCCTCGCCTGCAACCCGGATGACGCGCTCGGACTCCTGGACGCGCTCCTCGACCGCATGGAAGGGATCTACGAGATCATCCGGCGCGAGCAGCGGATCAGTTCGGACGTGCCGGATGCGGAGATCACTGCCGACATCTGGGGCCTGCCTGAGCACCTGCGGCCCACCCCGGTCGTGCTGCTGGTGGACGAGGTCGCCGAACTCGCCCTCTTCGCCTCGAAGAAGGAAGAGAAGCGACGCGACGCCATCGTGACCGCCCTGGTGCGCCTGGCCCAGCTCGGACGGGCCGCCGGTATCTACGTCGAGATCTGCGGGCAGCGCTTCGGTGCCGACCTCGGCAACGGAATCACCTTGCTCCGCTCGCAGTTGACCGGCCGCGTCTCGCATCGCGTCAACGACGAAGCCTCCGCCCGGATGGTCTTCGGCGACATCTCGCCTGACGCCATGGGCGCCACGGTGCAGATCCCGACCGACCGCCCCGGTACGGCCGTTGCTGCCGAGTCCTCCGGCGGCTGGGTCCTCACCCGCACCCCCTACACGACGCTCCGGCAGGCCGTGAACACCTGCAACCGCCATGCCGAGCTGACCCCGGAACTGCCCGAACTGGCCAACTGGCGCCCGGACCTCCGCATCTCCCTCGTCAAGACAGCAGCCGCCGACGAGCTGACGAGTCAGGCCGCCTGACCGCACACGACCCGACCAACGAAAGGAGGGCTGAGACATGAACCGGCTGCCTCGGGTGGACGCCGTACTCGTCCAGGCCGTCATCGCCGGCGCCCTGTCGTTCGCGCACCTCCACGACATCGCCGCCGCTGCGGGACAGGACGGTTGGAAGGCGTGGGCCTATCCGGTCAGTGTGGACCTGCTGCTCGTCGCCGCATGGCGCCGTATCCGCAGCCTGCAAGCCGCTGGTGAAAGGTGCGGACTGGCCTGGTGCTGGTTCGTCATCGCGCTCGCCGCGTCGCTCGGAGCCAACGTGGCTACGGCCGGTCTCCTCGACCTGGAAGCCGTTCCCGCCTGGCTGCGCATCCTCGTTGCCGGTTGGCCCGCACTGGCCTTCTTCGGCGGAACGCTCCTGGCTCACTCACCCACGGGAGAGCGGGAGAGCGCGCTGTCCACTCAAGTCGAGCGAGCTGCGACCGAGGACGAGTCGCCTGTGCTCGCGGACGAGCTGGACCGCCCCGAGCTGCCGGAAGTCGAAGCCGCTCCGGCTCCGGTCGAGCCCGCAACGCCGGCACCAATTCCCGACGTACCTCCCGCCCTCATCACACACGCCCGGAAGCTCGCCGACGCCCACCAGGCGCAGACCGGCGGCCCCATCGACACCGACACACTCCGCGCCCGCCTCGGCGTCCCGGCCCCTATGGCCGACGCCATCGCAACCCAACTGACCTGAGAGGAACCGACCATGCCTGCCCGCGACTTCTTCCACTCCGTCGAACGCATCGGCCCCGTACAGATCGGCACCCACCGAAGCCGCCGATCCGGCGAGACCCGACACGCAGCCGTGTGCACCTCTGAGCGCTGTGGCTGGTCCGCCGACTACTCGAACCGGTCGGCCGCCCAGCTCGCCGCCCGCACCCACCGTTGCCGCGTCCGCTGAGGGAGGCATCCGACATGACCGTGAACGTCCCGCTCATCCTGCTCCTGGCCCTCGTCGGCTACTTCGGCATCCGCCTCTTCCGGCCGCCGACCTGGCTCGTGGTCGTCCTGCTCCTGGGCGGCTTCCTCCTGGCAGACACCTTTCTCGCCCCCGCGATCGACTCCGGCGCCCGCACCGGCACCGAGATCGTCAACGGCACCAACGACTGAACAAGGAGACAGCACATGTTCCAGCCCAAGTACCCGACCGCACCGCTCCCAACGGCCACCAGCCCGGCCCCGGTCGTCACACCGACCGCGATCAACCACTACCCGCAGCAGCAGACGGCTCCCACCTACGCACAGCCGCAGTACGCCGCGCCCGCTCCAGCCGCGCCCCAGCGCCCCGGACTGCTCACCCCCGGACGAGTCGGCACAGCCGTCGTCGGCGGAACCGCCGCCGTGCTCATTGTCGGCACGGTTCTCGTCTCGCTGCTCCTGGCCGTCGCAGTCACCGCGGCTTCCGTCGCGGTCTGCGCCGTCATCATCCGCTCGCTCGTCAACTCGCAGTACAGCCGCTTCTGACCGGCCCTCGGGGCGGCCCTGATACCGCCAAGCATCCGCCGCCCCGAGAGCGCTGCCCCTTCCCGACCAGAGATCGAAAAGGAGACACCATCATGACCCACAGCGCACCGGCACAGCAGCCGCTCTGCCGAGACTGCGACGGCTTCCCCGTCGTCGCCATCGACACCGGATCGCTCAACCCGGACGGCACCCGGCGCACGCTCCACGTCACCTGCCGGACCTGCCAAGGCACCGGCCACACCTCCGCCGCCCACGTTCTCTCGGGAGGGCGCGCGTGACCAAGCCCGCGACCTTCGCGGGCCTGGACCCGGTCACCATCGGCGACGCGCTGAGGGTGGCCGGGTCTCCCGACTTCGCCCGCTGGGAAGACCAGATCCGCCGCACCGGAGGCTGCTCCAACCCCGTCCACCTGACCGGCTGGACGCTGACCAAGGACAAGACCACCGGGGAGACGCTGCACCACTACAGCACCGAGAATGAACCGGGCGGACGCCTGCGCGTCGCCTGCGGCAACCGCCGTGCCTCCCGCTGCCAGGCCTGCGCCCGCACCTACTCCGCCGACACCTACCACCTCATCCGTGCGGGCCTGGCCGGAGACGACACCAAGGACGTGCCGGCTTCCGTCCGGGACCACCCGCGCGTCTTCGCCACCCTCACCGCACCGAGCTTCGGACGCGTACACAACCGCCCCGCGAAGCGGCCCTGTAATTGCGGCGTCCGACACCCGGAAGCAGACCCGGACCTCGGGACACCGCTCGACCCGGAGAGCTACGACTACGCCGGGGCGGTGCTGTTCAACAACCACGCCGGACAGCTCTGGGCACGCTTCGCCAACCGGCTCCGCCGTGAGATCGCTGCCCGTGCCGGACTCTCACAGCGGGAGCTGCGCGAGGTGTGCCGGATCTCCTACGGCAAGGTCGCGGAGTTCCAGAAGCGGGGCGCGATCCACTTCCACGCTGTGATCCGCCTCGACGGTGCGGACGGTCCCCACGACGCGCCCCCGTCCTGGGCACGGACCAGCCTCCTCGAGGACGCCATCCGTGCAGCCGCTCGACACAGCTACACGACCGTCACCGTTCCGGCGGCCGGCACCGAGCCCACCCGCTCGCTGCGTTGGGGCGACCAGCTCGACATCCGCCCCGTACGAGCCTTCGGGGACGGTTCGGAGCTGACTGAACAGGCCGTCGCCTCCTACGTCGCCAAGTACGCCACCAAGGCCGCCGAGAACACCGGCACCCTGGATCGCCGCATCGGCGAACTCGCCGAACTGGAACGGCACGACGTACCCGAGCACACCCAACGGCTCATCCGCGCCTGCCGCGACCTCGACCGCCTCTATCCCGACCGGCGGCTGTGGGCCTGGGCGCACATGCTCGGCTTCCGGGGCCACTTCTCCACCAAGTCCCGGCACTACTCCGTCACCCTCGGCTCGATCCGCCAGGCACGGGCCGTCTACCGCGCCGCCGAACAGGCCGCCGCCCTCGGCCTGGAGGAGATCGAGCCGGACACCGTGCTCGTCCTCGCCGACTGGCAGTACGCCGGACACGGCCACACCCCCGGCGAATCCGCACTCGCCGCCGGCATCGCCCAAGACCTGCAACTCAACCGCGACACCGCACGCGAAGCCCTGACCGAACTAGAACGAGGAGGTGTCTGGTGAGCGTCCGCCGCCTTCCTGAGCGCTACCTGACCCCTGTCGACCTGGCGGACCTCCTCGGCGTACCCGTCGAGACGGTCTACCAGTGGCGCCGCAAGCACGTCGGGCCCCGCGGCTTCCGGGTCGGTCGGCACCTGCGCTACGACCCCGAGGACGTACGCGCCTGGGTCGCCGGTCAGATGGAAGAGGCCGCCTGATGGCCGGGCACATCCAAGACCGCTGGTACAAGGTCGAGTCGGGCACGAATGGTAAGCCCGTCAAGGTCAAGACCGACCGACACGGAGCGGGAATGCGCTACCGCGCTCGGTACGTCGCCCCGGACGGGAGCGAACGGAGCCGGTCCTTCCCGGACAAGCAGAAGCGTTTGGCCGAGCAGTGGCTGGCTCAGGTCTCCGCCGACATGACCCGTGGCCAGTACGTGGACCCATCTGCGGGAAGAGAGACATTCAGGCAGTACGCCACGAACTGGCTCGCTTCCCAGACCACCGACATCTCAACGATCGATGCCACGGAACTCCGACTCCGGCTGCACGTCTTCCCGTACATCGGCTCGCGTTCGCTGAGTGCCTTTCAGCCGGGCCACATTCGAGCCTGGAACAAAGCACTCATCGGTGCCGGACTGTCTGCCTCCTATCGGCGGGTCATCTTCGCCAACGTCTCGGCTGTCTTCGCTGCCGCAGTTGATGACGGCATCATCATCCGCAATCCGTGCCGGGCCGGTTCCGTCCGGGCACCCAAGCTGGACGGTCGCAAGCTCAAGCCGTGGACGAGTGAGCGCGTCTTCGCCATACGGGCCAGCCTCCCGGCGGAGTACCGGACGATCGTCGATGTGGGTGCCGGATGCGGGCTGCGACAAGGCGAAATCTTCGGGCTGGCCATCGATGAAGTCGACTTCCTCGGCGGAGTCGTGCATGTGGTGCGTCAGGTCAAGATGGTGAAATCGGCACTCGTCTTCGCTCCGCCCAAGGGCGGCAAGCTACGCGATGTGCCGCTACCCGACGCCGTGGCGTCCGCGCTCGCTGAGCACGTCACCAAGCGCCCTCCGCAGGAGATCACGCTTCCGTGGAAGACGCCGGACGGTCCTCCCGTGACGGCCTCGCTCGTCTTCTTCTCACGCGAGCGCAAAGCAATGAACCGGAACTACTTCAACATGCACCTCTGGAAGCCCGCCCTCGTCTCGGCAGGCGTCATCGGGGAACGGCAACCGGGCCAACAGTTCGAGCCGTCACGCGAGCACGGTATGCACGCACTGAGGCACTTCTACGCCTCGGTCCTTCTGGACGCCGGAGAGAACGTCAAGGCGCTGGCCGAGTACCTGGGCCACAGTGATCCAGGATTCACGCTGCGGACGTACACGCACCTCATGCCGAACAGGCAGGCGCGCGCACGGCGGGCCGTCGACATGGCTCTCGGCCACAGTCCCGAACCATCGACTATGGACGTGACATGACCCCAAGGGCCCATCAGTTAACTCGCCAGATGATCCATGGGAACGGACTAAAGCCTCGTGGCGTGTACATACACGACGGGTTACTCAAGCCTGGATGATTCGCTCTGCGGAGCCCCCATCGAAAGATCAATACAGTGACGAAGCGCGCACACAGCCTGGTTGGCGAGATTGAACGAGATGCTCTAGACGACGCGGTCCCCTTGTCCACCGTCCTGCGGAAGGTCATCGCGCTGGGCGGCGCCGTGAACTCTGACCAACTACGGGAGTGGGCGGGGAAAGAACTCCGCGGATACGAGGGTGATGATGAAGTTCCCAAGTACCGAGTCGTCGGGGCCCCGCTGAAGATCGATGCCTTGATCGGCCCTCGCCAGGTCACCGGGCAACAGATCAGCCCCAATGACCTTCCCTCGTTTGCCCAGAAACACATCGGCGAGGACGTCCAGCTGCGGATGGGGGTGAGGGAGCTCGAAGACTCTGCGAACAACATCAATCCCGAGAAGGGCTACGTGCAGTTAACTCCCAGCCGCGCCACAGACATCGCCAAGGTCATGGACACCGCCAGCGGCGAACCCTTCCAGACGATCACTGCCCTCTATTGGGTGGTCTCGAAATCCAGCATCGTTGGCGTCCTCGACCAAGTACGGACGACGCTGACCGAACTGGTAGCCGAGCTACGCGCGACGGTGCCCGACGAGGACACGGACCCTTCCTCTGAAGCCGTTGGGAATGCACTGCACGTTGCCGTAACGGGTTCCCCAAAGGCTCGCATCACCCTCACGACTGCACAGTCACACGGGAAGAGCACGATCAAGAACGCTGACGCCTCGCCAGATGTCAGCGAAGACGCTTCCTTCTGGACTCGCAACAAGAAGGCCGCGTTCATCGGTGGAGCGGTAACTGTCCTCGCTGGCGTCGCCACAATCCTGCGGTTGTTCCTCTAGGACACGACGCCGGGCCAACTGAGGCACCGAGACCGGGTTACAGATACCTGTAGACAGCTGTGGGCCGCGCCTTCCTCCCCGGGAAGTGCGGCCCACGGCCCATGTACGGCCCAGGAGAGCAAACGGATGCTCTGACCTGTGTCGTTTCTAGATGTCGAAGTACAGCTCGAACTCGTGCGGGTGCGGCCGCAGTTGCATCGGGGCGATCTCGTTCTCGCGCTTGTACTCGATCCACGTGTCGATCAGGTCGGCCGTGAAGACGCCGCCCGCCTGGAGGTACTCGTTGTCCGCCTCCAGGGCGTCGAGGACCGCCGGGAGGGACGTGGGGACCTGCGGGACGCCCGCGTGCTCCTCGGGGGCGAGTTCGTAGAGGTCCTTGTCGATCGGCTCGGCCGGCTCGATCTTGTTCTTCACGCCGTCGAGGCCCGCCATCAGCAGCGCCGAGAAGGCCAGGTACGGGTTCGACGAGGGGTCGGGCGCGCGGAATTCGACGCGCTTCGCCTTCGGGTTGGAGCCCGTGATCGGGATTCGCATCGCCGCGGAGCGGTTGCGCTGCGAGTAGACCAGGTTGACCGGCGCCTCGAAGCCCGGCACCAGGCGGTGGTAGGAGTTCACCGTCGGGTTGGTGAAGGCCAGCAGCGACGGGGCGTGCTTGAGGATGCCGCCGATGTAGTAGCGGGCGGTGTCGGACAGGCCCGCGTAGCCCTGCTCGTCGTAGAAGAGCGGGGAGCCCTCGCTCCACAGGGACTGGTGTACGTGCATGCCGGAGCCGTTGTCACCGAAGATCGGCTTGGGCATGAACGTCGCGGTCTTGCCGTTGCGCCACGCGGTGTTCTTCACGATGTACTTGAAGAGCATCAGGTCGTCGGCGGCGGCGAGCAGCGTGTTGAACTTGTAGTTGATCTCGGCCTGTCCGGCGGTGCCCACCTCGTGGTGCTGGCGCTCGACCTGTAGGCCGGCCTTGTTCAGCTCCAGGGTGATCTCGGCGCGCAGGTCGGCGAAGTGGTCGACGGGCGGGGCGGGGAAGTAGCCGCCCTTGTAGCGGACCTTGTAGCCGCGGTTGCCGCCGTCCTCGATGGTGCCGGTGTTCCAGGCGCCGGCCTCCGAATCGATGTGGTAGTAACCGGCGTTGGCCTTGGTCTCGAAGCGCACGTCGTCGAAGACGTAGAACTCGGCCTCGGGGCCGAAGAAGGCGGTGTCGGCGATGCCGGAGGACGCGAGGTACGCCTCGGCCTTCTTCGCCACGTTCCGCGGGTCACGGCTGTACTGCTCGCCGGTGATCGGGTCGTGGATGAAGAAGTTGACGTTGAGGTGCTTCTCGCTGCGGAACGGGTCCAGCCGGGCCGTGCTCAGGTCGGGCACCAGCGCCATGTCCGACTCGTGGATGGCCTGGAAGCCGCGGATCGACGAGCCGTCGAACATCAGGTTCTCGTCCGGGTCGAACGACTCCGCAGGCACGGTGAAGTGCTGCATGATGCCCGGCAGATCGCAGAAACGGACGTCGATGAACTTCACGTCGTTGTCCGCGATGAATTTCTTGGCCTCGGCGGCGTTCTGGAACATCCATCCTCCTAGTCCCGCCGCGGAGGGACGGGAATTGCTGGTACGCCGGTGCGGGGGCGCGCGATGGGGCCGACGATAGGCAGGCGCGATTTCTCAAGCGTGACCCGGCTGTTTCGCCGATGTTAACCAGTGTGCCCCTGATCGCCGGTGACCTGCGAACAAGGTCGTTTCCGCCCCGCGATACGGTTGCCGTGTGAACAACAGGGATGCCATCGGCTCATGGCTGTCGGGCCCGCGTGCCGCGGCCGAGGACATGGGCGCCGACTTCGGTCACCGCGGCGAGCGGCTGGGGCTGCCCGCGGAAGGCCCGCGCTCGATCGCGCCGGTCGGGCGGCGGCTGGGCGCCCTGTTCATCGACTGGGCGGTCTCCGTGCTGATCGGTTACGGGCTCTTCGCGGGCGGTGATCTGCACAGCGCCGACAACTGGGCGCTCGCCGTGTTCCTCGTGATGAGCCTGCTGACGGTCGGCACCGTGGGCAGCACCCCGGGCAAGCGGCTGCTGCGGCTGCGCGTGGTCGCCGTCGAGGGGCTGGGACGTCCGGCCCTGTGGCGGGTCGCGGTGCGTACGGTCCTGCTGGGGCTGGCGATTCCGGCGCTGATCTGGGACCGCGACGGGCGCGGTCTGCACGACCGGCTCTCCGGGACCGTGCAGGTGCGGATGTAGCGCGGCGGTTCGTAGCGCGGCTACTCGGCGACTCCGGGCGCCCCCGGTTCCGGCTCGTCCCGTGGGGGCTCGTGCCTCGTGCGGACATGGTGGCCCGTGTGCCTCGTCCGGACATCGTGGCTCGTGCGGACATGGAAGTGCGGCCGGGCCTCCTGCTTCGCCCGGCCGCAACACATCGCTGCGCGCCGTACGCCCACGCCGTACGTCCGGGCCGCGCGGCCCCGACTACCGGGCGTCGCGCCGCCGTTCGGTCAGCGGCCGTTGCCCCGGGGCATCCGCATGCCCTTCGGCATCGGCCCCTTGGGGATCGGCATGTTGCTCATCAGGTCGCCCATCGCGCGCAGGCGGTCGTTGACCTGGGTCGTCTGCGGGCCGGTCAGCACACGCGGCAGCTTCAGCAGCTTCGTACGGAGCTTCTTCAGCTCCACCTGGCCCTCGTCGTCGCCCACGATGAAGTCGTGTACGGGCACGTCCGAGACGACCCGGGCCATGCGCTTCTTCTCGGAGGCGAGCAGCGAGCGCAGCCGGTTCGGATTGCCCTCCGCGACGAGGACGATGCCTGCGCGGCCCACCGCCCGGTGCACCACGTCCTGGCTGCGGTTCATCGCCACGGCGGGCGTGATCGTCCAGCCCTTGCCGACGTTCTCCAGCACGGCCGCGGCGGCGCCCGGCTGCCCTTCCATCTGCCCGAAGGCGGCACGCTCGGCTCGGCGGCCGAAGATGATCGCCATCGCGAGCAGGGCCAGCATCACGCCCAGGACGCCCGCGTAGACCGGGTGCCCGATCAGGAAGCCGACGGCGAGGAGTACACCGAAGGTGACAAGCCCCACACCGGCCAGGATCAGCCCGATCTTCCGGTCGGCACGCCGGGTCATCTTGTACGTCAGAGCGATCTGCTTGAGCCGCCCAGGGTTGTTCTCGGTGTCTGCCTTCCTCGCCATGCGGGGCAGTTTACGTGGCGGCGGGCCTGCGTTCGGCCGCGGCCTCCAGTACCCGCTGGGCCTCGGTACGTGCGACGGCCCGGCGGCGGTCCTCCAGCACCGCCGTCCAGGCGTTCCGGCGTGCGGTCAGTTGGCCCCTCCGCATCAGCAGGCTCTCGAAGCCCTCCAGCGCGCGCAGCGTGGTACGCAAGTCGGTTCCCCTTCGTGAGGTCACGTGGCCGTCGTCGTCCGTACGTTCTGTGAGCGGCACGTCATGGGCGGTCGCCACGTCGTGAACGGTGGGTGCAGCCATCGTCACCGTTAGGTGTTACCAGCGGATTACCAGCGGGTCAAAGGCCGCGTAAGCCGATGCGGCCAACGTCACGCCGCGGGCGGGCAGCGAAGTGGCCCAGGTCACGCACCAGTTGGTCCACGGGCCGGTTCGTCCCCGGTCCGTACCGCGGTCGCCTCGCTGCGCGAGCGGAACGTCACGCGGCTCGTGCGATCACAGTCGCCCGCGTCAGGCGGCGCGTGCGTCCCGTGCCTCGACGGCCTGCTTGTAGAGGCGGCCCGCACGGTACGAGGAGCGCACCAGCGGCCCGGACATGACGCCCGCGAAGCCGATCTCCTCGGCCTCCTGCTGGAGTTCGACGAACTCGTGCGGCTTCACCCAGCGCTCGACGGGGTGATGGCGGGCCGACGGCCTCAAGTACTGGGTGATGGTGATGAGTTCGCAGCCCGCGCCGTGCAGGTCGCGCAGCGCCTCGCTGACCTCATCGCGCGTCTCGCCCATGCCGAGGATGAGGTTGGACTTGGTGACCAGGCCGTCCTCGCGGGCGCGGGTGATCACCTCAAGGGAACGCTCGTAGCGGAACGCGGGGCGGATGCGCTTGAAGATGCGGGGCACCGTCTCGACGTTGTGCGCGAGGACCTCGGGGCGTGAGGAGAAGACCTCGGCCAACTGCTCGGGCACGGCGTTGAAGTCGGGGATCAGCAGCTCGACGCCGGTGCCGGGCATCAACTCGTGGATCTGGCGCACCGTTTCGGCGTAGAGCCAGGCGCCGCCGTCGTCCAGGTCGTCGCGGGCGACGCCGGTGATCGTGGCGTACCGCAGCTCCATCTGCCGGACGGACTCGGCGACACGGCGCGGCTCGTCGCGGTCCAGCTCGGCAGGCCTGCCGGTGTCGATCTGGCAGAAGTCGCAGCGGCGCGTGCACTGTTCGCCGCCGATGAGGAACGTCGCCTCGCGGTCCTCCCAGCATTCGAAGATGTTGGGGCAGCCCGCCTCCTGGCACACCGTGTGCAGGCCCTCGCGCTTGACCAGGTCCTGCAACGCGTTGTACTCGGGGCCCATCTTGGCCCGGGTCTTGATCCATTCGGGCTTGCGCTCGATGGGGGTCTGGCTGTTGCGGACTTCAAGGCGGAGCATTTTGCGACCGTCGGGTGCGACAGCGGACACGTCCGGCTCCCTACGTGCTTTCGATTCCTCGGCGAACTTCAGGGTACGCCCACCGCTCGCGTGCCTCCCACCCGCCGGTGGCCTCACAGACGCAGGAGGCGGGTCCGCATTGCGCGGCGGGTGCGCACGGGCGGGCGTGCGGCTGCTCAGACGGCGCGGGGCAGCGGCTCCGACGACTCCAGGACTTCGCGCAGGTGCTTCTCCATGACGGGCAGCACATCGGTCACGGGCACGTCCCGGCCCAGCTCGTTCGACAGCGACGTCACGCCCGCGTCGCGGATGCCACAGGGCACGATGCGGTCGAACCAGGTGTTGTCGGGGTCGCAGTTGAGGGCGAAGCCGTGCATGGTGACGCCCTTCGCGACGCGCACCCCGATCGCGCCGATCTTGCGGTCCTCGCCGCGCTGCCCCGCGTTGGACGGTGCGTACTCGGGGCCCTTCAGCCGGGGGTCGTACTCCTCGTCGTCGGGCTGAGCACCGGACTGAGCACCGGGCCGGGCGTCGAAGTCCAGCGACAGACCGCCGAGTTCGCCGCGGGGCCGCTCGGCGGTGTCCCCGAGCACCCAGGCGCCGCTGCGGCCCTCGATGCGCGTGGTCTCCAGGCCGAAGTCGGCGCAGGTGCGGATCATGGCCTCCTCCAGCCGACGCACGTGCGCGATCACGTCCACGGGGCGGGGCAGCTTCAGAATGGGATAGCCCACGAGCTGGCCGGGGCCGTGCCAGGTGATCTTCCCACCCCGGTCGACGTCGACGACGGGGGTGCCGTCTACGGGGCGCTCGCTCGGATCGGTACGGCGTCCCGCGGTGAAGACCGGGGTGTGCTCGAGCAGCAGGCAGGTGTCGGCGATCTCGTCCGCGAACCGGGCCGCGTGGACGCGGCGCTGCTCCTGCCAAGCCTCTTCGTAGTCGACGGCTTCGGCTCCGAATCCCAGACGGACAAAGCGCAGCTCGCTCACGGCTCCTCCAAAGTTCCGCCGGACTGTGCCGGGCGGGCCGCACCGGCCGGCCCCGCAGAAAACTGTACGGCCGGGCCTGCGCTTTCCGGCAGCGGGCCGCCTGCTCACACGTATGGATGAAAAGGCCATCGATCCTGGCGAGCCGCATGAAGGGGAGAGCTAAATTCGCGCCGTTCCGCAGGGTGCCACGGCGCCTGCAGCAAGCCGCAGCTCAGGAGCCCGTAAAGCTGATGACCACCGACCGTTCCGGGGACTCCTTCGCCCAGTCCTCACCCTCCACCGGCCGCTCCGCCACGTCCTCCCCTTCCCCGTCCCCTTCCCCGTCCACTTCTCCGTCCGCTTCCCCGTCGCCTTCCGCCCAGCCGCAGTCGCAGCACTCGCCGGCGGCCGCCCGGCCCGGCGTCCCACACAGGGGCGTCCCCGTCGGCGGACTCCCAACCGACGTCGTCCCATCCGGGGTCCGCTTCCTCCGCATCGTCGACCGCGTCGGCTTCCACTTCGTCGGCTTCAGCAACGGGGTCGCAGTCCTCGCAGCGCGTCCCCAACCGCCAGCTCGCCGCGCTCATCGCCGAGGCGGGCTTCTCCAACGCCGGACTGGCCCGGCGCGTCGACCAGTTGGGGCTGGAGCACGGACTCGACCTCCGCTACGACAAGACGTCCGTGACGCGCTGGCTGCGCGGACAGCAGCCGCGAGGCACGACCCCCGCACTGATCGCGGAGGTCTTCACGCGACGGCTCGGCCGGCGGCTGACCGCACAGGATCTGGGGCTGGACGCCTGTGCCCCGGTCTATGCGGGGCTGGAGTTCGCGGCGACGCCCTCGGAGGCGGTGGACATCGTCAGCGGGCTGTGGCGCAAGGACTCCGGAACCCACGCCGAGCTGCGCAAGATCGCGTTCACGCCTGCCGGGCTGGTCGTCCCGAGCCGTGACTGGCTCATCGGACGGCCCGACGAGCGGGTGGCGCGAGGAGTCGATCCCGACGCCGCCACGGGTACGAGCGCACCCGGTGCCGCCGGGCCGGACGCCGCCGGAGGTCTCCCCGGCAGGCACGTCAGGCCCGGCGGGCCGGGTGTGGGCGCGCGGGGTCAGGGCGCCGGTGCGCGGGTCCCGTCGCAGGTGCGCGGCGGCCCGTTGCCGGTGTCCGCCGGAGCCGCCCGTACCGGCGGCGGCGCCGGGCCCGCGGGTGCTGCGGGCGCCGCGCAGAGGGCCGGGACCTCGGGCGCCGCGGGTGCGGTGCGTACGGACCGTCCGGACCGCACCGAACGCGGCCCCGGCCAGCGCGTCACCGTCGGGGACGTCAACGCACTGCGCTCGGTCGGCGAACTGTTCCGCGCTCTCGACCACGCGTACGGCGGCGGCCACGCCAGGCAGGCCCTCGTGCGCTATCTGGAGCACGAGGCGGAGCCGATGCTGCGCGGGGTCTACGGCGAGCAGCTGGGGCGGCGGCTCTTCGCGGCGGCCGCCGATCTGACGCGGCTCGCGGGCTGGACTTCGTACGACATCGCGGCGCACGGCCTGGCGCAGCGCTACTTCGTACAGGCGCTGCGGCTGGCGCAGGCGGCGGGCGACCGCGCCTACGGCAGCTATGTGCTGGTGACGATGAGCAGGCAGGCGGTGTATCTGGGGCACGGCCGGGAGGCGGTGCAGCTTGCGAGGGTGGCACAGCAGGGCGTGGGCACGGCAGCGCCGCCGCTGGTGCAGGCGCTGCTGCACGCCGCGGAGGCCCGGGGGCACGGGGTGCTGGGCGAGGTTCGTGCGTGCACGTCGTCGCTGGCGCGTGCGGAGCGGGCGCTGGAGGCGGCGAAGTCCGGTGAGGACGTGCCGCATTGGGCGCGCTTCTTCGACGAGGCCCAACTGGCCGACGAGAGCGGGCACTGCCATCGGGATCTCCAGCAGTACCGCGCGGCGGCACAGCACGCCGAGCGCTCCCTCCAGTTGCGCGGCGCGGGCTTCGCGCGCAGCCGTCTCTTCTGCCGTGTGGTGCTCGCGTCGGCCCGTCTCGGGCTGGGCGAGATCGAGCAGGCGTGCGCGCTGGCTGCGGAGGCGGCGCAGCAGGCCGCGGAGATGCGGTCCGTGCGGGCCCACGAGTACGTACGGGACTTCGAGCGCAGGCTGGAGCCTTACCGGGACGCGGCGCCCGTACGGGGCTACCGCGAGCGGGTGGCCGCCTTGAACTGAGGGGCGCGAGTCCATGCCGGGTGGCGCGGGGGCAGCACTGGTCCTCGGGCCTCCGGCCCCGCTGTCCGGTGGGCCCAGGGCTGCGCCGTCAGGTTCGGGAGCGTTCTATCACCAGCCCGTCCTGATTCTCACCAGCCCGTCCTGCCGTCGATGTGTTCCCGCAGCAGGTCGGCGTGGCCGTTGTGCCGCGCGTACTCCTCGATCAGATAGACGAACAGCCAGCGCAGATCGGCCAGTTCGCCGTTGGGGCGCCGGAAGGTGTCGTCCAGGGAGCGTCCCGCGACGGCGGCGCGGGCCGCGGCGACCTCACGGTGGTAGATCTCGAAGTCGCCGGGGGCGCTCTCGGGGGTGCCGTCGTCGAAGTCGCCCTCCATGTTGTCCTCGGTGAAGAAGACATAGGGGAGGCCGCTCTCGCCCGCGAAGTGGTTGCGGAACCACCAGCGTTCGACACCGGCCAGGTGCCTCGCCAGGCCCAGCAGGGACATCGTGGACCGGCCGACGCTGCGCCGGACGAGCTGCTCGCCCGTAAGACCGCCGCACTTGTGCAGGAAGGTCGCCCTGCACAGGTCGAGCGCGCTCTCCAGCGCGACCCGCTCGTCCGCCACGGACACCCGCTCGGGGCGCTGCACTTCGGGAGTTCTCCACGTCATGGGCACACGCTAGAGCCGAGCACTGACAATCGCGCCTGCGGCGGGCAGCCCTCCCGGGCGGAGCCGTGGGCCGGTGGGACCGTGTGCCACGGGTCAGTGGGCCGGTTCGCTCAGCCCAGCCGGCGCAGTCCCGCAGCGGTGGGGCGGAAGCCGCAGCGGGCGTAGAAGCCGCTCAGATGCTCCTCGTAGTCGACGTGCAGCCATCGCGCGCCCGCGCGGCTCGCCTCGTCGGCCGCGCGACGCACGAGCCGAACCCCCAGTCCCCGGCGCCGTGCCGACGGGTGCACGGTCGTGTCCAGCACGAATGCGTGAACGCCGCCGTCGCCCAAGACGTTGACGAATCCGACGAGTCGGCCGCGTACATCGCGTCCGTGGTGTGCATCGGGTTCGTCGTGTTCATCGCATCCGACGCGTCCGCCGTCGTCATCGCGCCCACCGTGTTCATCGCGTTCGTCCCCCGCGTACTCGCGGAAGGCCGCGACCCACAGCAGGCTGTGCCGCAACCGCGCGCCGAAATCGGTCGGTTCGTGATCCGGCCACGAGGCCGCGAACAGCGCGTTGAGCGCGGCGTCGCCGAGGGGCGGGCTCGACTCCAGCCGTACGCACGCCTGTTGTCTACCGCCAGGACGCGGCGCGCTCACCCCGCCCGCACCGTCTGGCACGGGATCTCCATCGTCACCATGGTCGGCCCGCCCGGTGGGCTGCTCACCGCGAGGATGCCGTCGAAGCGCGCCAGCCGCCGCTCGATGCCCGTCATGCCCGTGCCCTTCGCCGGGTCGGCGCCGCCGCGGCCGTCGTCGGTGACGGCGATGCGCAGCATGCCGCCCTCCGTGTCGGTGTAGTGGACGTCCAGCCAGACGCGTCCGGCCTTCGCGTGCTTCGCCGCGTTGGTGAGGACCTCGCTGATGGCGAAGTACGCGGCGGATTCGACCGGTTCGGGGAAGCGGCCGTCGAGTTCCACGTCCGTCTCGACGGGGACCTGCATACGCAGTGCCAGGGCCCGCGCGGCGTCGCCGAGGCCGCGCTCGGCGAGGACCGGAGGGTGGATTCCCCTTACGAGGTCGCGCAGTTCGGTCAGCGCCTCCGCGGAGTTCTGGCGTGCCTGTGCGATGAGCTTCTTCGCCTGGGCCGGGTCCTTCTCGATGAGGGCCTCGATGGTGCCCAGGCTCATGCCCATCGAGACCAGTCGTGCCTGTGCGCCGTCGTGCAAGTCCCGTTCGATACGGCGCAGTTCGGCCGCCGAGGAGTCGACGGCGTCGTGACGTGTCTCGTAGAGCCGCTCGACGCGCTGCTCCAGGCGTGCGCCCCGGGTGGGCGAGATCATGGCCTTGACGATGAGGAAGTGGCCGCGCACGAAGTGCGGGCTGACGCCGGTCGCGAGCACGATCAGCAGGGCGCCGAGGCACGCGCACAGAGTGGCCGTACCGAATCCCTCGACCGGGATGAAGGCGTACCAGTAGTGGTGCCGCACGGCCCGCCAGACGCCCGCGAAGATCACGAAGCCCTCGATCCCGTAGGCGATGAACGCGGGCGGGAAGAGCGCCGTGACGAAGCCGAAGACCGCGTCCGTCAGCAGCCAGATCAGATCCCGCCAGGTCGCCGGGTCGCGAAGCAGACGGGTGCAGCGCTTGACCGTGCCGCCGAGGCCGTCGTCGGCCGGCGGCAGCGGACGGTAGGGCGAGGGGACGGTGAGACCGGCCCAGTCGTATGCGAGGTAGCGGCGCTGGTTGGCGTGCATGCGTACGAGATGCGTGACCGCGGGGGTGGTGAACAGGCCGACGCCGACCACGATCAACGCGATCGACACCACGCTGACGATGAACAGCGCGAGCGACGCCCCCAGCGACAGCAGACACAGCGCGAGACCGCGAACGGCCGCGGTCAGGGCCTGTCCTGTGCGTTCCCGGAACGTCCTCGTCCGCGGGCGCGCCGGGGACGGGCCCGCGAATGCTCCCTCTGCCGCTGCCCGCTGACTCACACTGCCGCTCCTTCTGTCCGTCCCCGCTCTTGGCCCCGGCCTCGTGCTCGCCGGGCGTCATAGCCACAGTCTGCGCTGCTCCAGCCCGTACGGGCAGGGGGACCGGCCCCCCTACGGGGGTGTGGCTGGCGCCACCCCCGTACTGCTATCGCCCCCTCCCCCGACAGGGGACCTCGGCGGCTGGGGGCGCCGCGCCCGGCTTCCTAGCGTCGAGACGACCGGTCAGCACGTCCCCGGGGGCAGCGCCCGGGGACCCGGAAAAGCCCAGGACGAGGGGGAGTTCACCGATGCGCGAGACGCCGGAGCAGAGACGGACGCCGGCCCGGACCCGGACCCGGACCCGGACCCGGATGCGAACGCGGGCCCGGACACGAACACAGGCGCAGGCACAGGCACAGGCGCAGTCACGACGGCACGGCCCCGAACGCGAGGAGCCGTGGCGCTACGACGACCAGGGCTGGTACGAGCGCCGCAGGCCCCGCCGCCCGGGGCTGGCCGCACGGCTCGGCGGCTGGAGCACCGGGCACCGTAAGGCGGCCGTCTTCGGCTGGCTGGCTGCTCTTCGTCGTGCTCGCGGCGGTCCTCGGCGGCGTGACCGGCGTCGCGGAGGTGAGCCAGTCCGAGGGAATGGCGGGCGACTCGGCACGCGCGCAGCGCATCCTGGAGGACGCCGGGATCGAGGCACCCGCGGGCGAGACGGTGATGGTGACCAGCGATACGCCGGGCGGCTGGCGCCTTGCCGCGGGCGAGGTCGCGGCGGCGGTGGAGGCCACCGGCGAGACGCACAGCGCGCGGCGCCCCATACCGTCGGAGGACGGCAAGGCCGCACTGCTGAACTTCACGATGCGGGGCGACCCGGAGAGCGCCGGCGACAGGGTGGGGCCGGTCGTGGACGCCGTGGCGAAGGTGCGCGCCGCACACGACGGCGAGGGCGTCACCGTCCACCAGTACGGGCAGGCCAGCGGCGACAAGTGGCTTTCGGGCATGCTCGGCGACGACTTCGCGAAGGCCGAATGGACGGCCGTACCACTGGCGTTGGGGATTCTGCTGGTCGCCTTCGGTGCGCTGGTCGCCGCGTTGCTCCCGGTGGCGCTGGCCGTCACGGCGTTCGTCGCGGCCAACGGGCTGCTGGCGCTGGTCAGTCACGGGCTGCACATCTTCGATACGACCAGCTCGGTGATGCTGCTGATGGGTCTCGCGGTCGGCATCGACTACTGCCTGTTCTATCTGCGCAGGGAGCGCGACGAGCGTGCCGCCGGCCGGGACGCCGAGACCGCGCTGCGCGTGGCCGCGGCCACCAGCGGGCGTGCCGTACTGGTGTCGGGGCTGACGGTGATGGTGGCGATGGCCGGACTGTTCCTGTCCGGGCTGCTGATGTTCAAGGGCTTCGCCGTGGCCACGATCCTGGTCGTGTTCATCGCGATGCTCGGGTCGGTGACGATCCTGCCCGCGCTGCTGTCATGGCTGGGCGACCGGGTCGAACGCGGACGGCTGCCCTTCACCGGCGGCGGGCACGGCGGCACACGTGGCGGGCGCAAGAGCACGCGCCGCGGGGAGCGCGGGCGGCGCCGCGAGGGCGGACGGATCTCGGCGGCGGTGCTTCGGCCCGTGCTGGCGGCGCCGGGGGTGTCCGCCGTGCTGGCGGCGGCGGTGATGCTGCTGCTCGCCGCGCCGATGCTCGGCATGAAGACCGAACAGCTCACCCTCGACCAGCAGATGCCCTCCGGCACTCCGCTGCGGGCGGCCTCCGAGGCTATCGCCGGGACCTTTCCCGGCGGGCCCTCGCCCGCCAAGGTCGTGCTGAAGGCCGACGACGTGGACGCGCCCCGGGTGCGGGCCGCGATCGCCGAGTTCACCGAACGGGCCCGCGCCGACGGGCACTTCGGCACGGGCGGCCGATCCCAGGACGGAAGCGGGGCCGGAAGCGGGGCCGGAAGCGCGAGCGGCGGCGAGGTCGTGAAGACGACCGTGCACCGCTCCGCGGACGTCGTCGAGATCGACGTGGTACTGGCCGGCGACGGCAAGGACGCCACGTCCAAGGCCGCAGTCGAACGGCTGCGCGGCACGCTCGTTCCGCGGACGCTCGCCCCCGTCGCACACGACGGCCAGGCGTATGTGGGCGGTGAACTCGCCGGTTCCATGGACTTCGACGACCAGCTACACCGCGGCATCGTGCCGGTCCTCGCCTTCATCACGGCCGTCACGTTCCTGCTGATGCTGGTCGGCTTCCGTTCGCTGCCCGTCGCGTTCGTGTCCGTGGTGCTCAATCTGCTCTCCGTAGGAGCCGCGTACGGAGTGATGACGGCCGTCTTCCAGCACGGCTGGGGCGCGGAGCCGCTGGGCACGGAGGCGGTGGGGGCGATCGAGTCGTGGATGCCGCTGTTCGTGCTGGTGGTGCTCTTCGGGCTGTCGATGGACTACCACGTCTTCGTCGTCTCGCGGATCCGTGAGGCGCACCAGCGGGGCGCCGGGACCCGGGAGGCGATCCGCGAGGGCGTACGCGCCACGGCGGGCGCGGTCACCGGCGCGGCCGTGATCATGGTGGCTGTGTTCGCGGTCTTCGGCACGCTGTCGATGCAGGACATGCAGCAGATGGGCATCGGGCTCGCGGCGGCCGTACTGCTGGATGCGACCGTCGTACGGATGGTGCTGCTGCCCGCGGTGATGACGCTGCTCGGCGAACGCAACTGGTATCTGCCGCGCATGCTGCGGGGATTGCCCGACTTCTCGCACGGAGATCCGGCCCCGGCCCCGGTCTCACTGACGCCTGCCCCCTCCATGTCGGCAGCCACGTCGGCAGCCACGTCAGGGGCGGCAGCCGCCGGACCCGGGGCGGGTGCGACGTCCGCCGACCGGCCCGCGCGGCCTGCGGAACGGGACGGCGGCACGGCCGCCTCACGGCCTCGCTGAGTCCGCCAGGGACGCATAGGGGTCGTGTACGGGCGCACGCACGGGGCGCGTATCGGACGCGTACGCGTATCGGATGCGTACGGGACACCGGACGGGCAAGTCCATCGCCGGTTCCGGTGATCAGGTTCCGGCCACGTCCGAGGACGACGGCGCGTCCCGGTCGCCGCGGCATGTACGCGGCGGCCGGGACGCCGGGGTGACGCGGCCGCTCCGCTCTCGCGGCCGACTCCCCGACACCCGGCGTTCCAGCAGCTCAGAGCCGCAATTCCCGCGCCGCGCCGGGCCGCTGACCACGTGGCACGATCCGGCGAGCTTCTCTCGTGGGGCACAGCTCCAGCCCGTACCCTGCCCCCATGCCGCACATCACAGTCGACTACTCCGACGCCCTCGCCGACACTTTCGACCGCCGCGGCTTCGGACTCGCTCTGCACCCGCTTCTCGCACGGACAGTCGTGGGCTCCGTCGCCGGCTGCAAGACCCGCTTCCGGCAGATCGAGGAGTGCGTGATCGCGGACGGCACGGACGAGGTCGCGATGCTCCACGTCGAGGTGGCGCTGCTCTCCGGCCGTACCCCCGAGGCGAAGGCCGAACTCTCCCGCGCAGTACTCGGACTCGCCCGGGACCACGTCAAGCCGACGCCGGGCGTCACCCTGCACACCTCCGTCGACGTCTGCGACCTCTCCCGCGGCAGCTACGCCAGTCACACGGAAGAGGACCACACATGAGATTCGGACTGCTCGGCACGGGCCCCTGGGCGCAGAACACCCATGGCCCGGCGCTCGCCGCACACAAGGACGTACAGCTCACCGGCGTGTGGGGACGCCGCTCCGACGCGGCGGCGCAGCTCGCCGGCGACCTGGGGACCCGCGCCTACGACGACGTCGACGCGCTGCTGACCGACTGCGACGCGGTCGCCGTCGCTCTCCCGCCGGATGTGCAGGCGCCGCTGGCGGTGCGTGCCGCCGAGGCCGGCTGCCATCTGCTGCTGGACAAGCCCGTGGCGACGACACCGGGCGCCGCACGCCAGGTCACGGCCGCGGCGGAGTCCGCGGGCGTGGCGTCCGTCGTCTTCTTCACGCTGCGCTTCAGCGAGCCGACCGCCGCGTGGATCGCCGAACAGGCCGCCGCCGGGCCGTGGTTGACGGGCCGCGCCGACTGGCTCTCGCCCGTCTTCGGCGGTGCCGACTCCCCCTATACGGCCTCGCCCTGGCGCCGGGAGAAGGGCGCGCTGTGGGACGTCGGGCCGCACGCGCTGTCGGTGCTGCTGCCGGTGCTCGGCGACGTGGAGGATCTCGACGCCGTAAGGGCGGCACGCGGCCACGGCGACACCGTGCACGTCATCCTCCGGCACACGGGCGGCGCCTCCAGCACCTGCGCGCTCAGCCACTCCGTGCCGCCCGCCGCTGCCGGTGTCACCGCCGAGGTCAGGGGCGCCGCGGGGACGGCGACGCTGCCGCAGCGGGAGGAGTCTCCGGTCGACGCGTTGATGCGCGCGGTCGACGCGTTGACCGAGTCGGCACGCACCGGCGAGGCACATGCCTGTGATGTCCGTTTCGCCCAGCGGGTCACGGAGATCCTCACGGCCACGGAGGCCGCTCTTCCGTAGAGCAGGCCCTGCGCAGGGGGATCGACGTCTCATCGAGGCCGTACATTCCGAACATCTCGGGCACAAGGGATCAATACCTCCTGTCGGCCCGCAACTGCCTTCCCCTGCCGGTAGATTCGGGACACGTCCCAGCCCGCCCGGCACTCCGGGCTTCCCGGCCGCCGAGGAGGACCCGTGCGCGTCGTCATCGCCGAAGACCTCTTCCTGCTGCGGGACGGCCTGGTCCGGATGCTGGAGGCCTTCGGCTTCGAGATCGCCGCGACCGTGGACAACGGCCCCGAGCTGAGCAGGGCGCTGAAGGAGCTGGAGCCCGACGTGGCCGTCGTCGACGTGCGGCTGCCGCCGTCCTTCAGCGACGAGGGGCTCCAGTGCGCGCTGGAGGCCCGCCGCCGACGCCCCGGGCTGCCGGTGCTGGTGCTCTCGCAGCACGTCGAGCAGCTCTACGCGCGTGAGCTGCTCGCGGACGGCTCGGGCGGCGTCGGTTATCTGCTCAAGGACCGGGTCTTCGACGCGGAGCAGTTCGTCGACGCCGTACGGCGGGTCGCAGCGGGAGGCACCGCGATGGACCCGCAGGTGATCCAGCAGCTTCTCTCACGGCGTTCCACGGAGGCGCCCATGGCGAAGCTCACCGATCGCGAACGGGAAGTGATGGATCTCATGGCGCAGGGCCGGTCCAATGCCGCGATCGCCTCCGCGCTCGTCGTCACCGAGCGGGCCGTCGGAAAGCACACGTCAAATATCTTCGGGAAGTTGGGGCTTCCGCCGTCCGACGACGACAACCGTCGCGTGCTCGCCGTGCTCGCTTATCTGGACGGGTCTGACCGGGGCTGACCAGCATCATCTTGCCGCGCCCTCTCGTATAAGCACACAAGACTCCATTAGCGTGCGCACCGAATGTGTCAGCGGTGACAGCGATGTCTCGGCGAAGTGGAGCACGCAGTGGAGGACATCAACAGACGCACACTTCTGGGTACGGCAGGCGCTCTCGGCGCCGGAGTCGCACTGGGCCCGAGCACCGGCCCGGCGGCGGCCCAGGCCCCGGCCGTACCGGGTTTCCACACCGCGGCCCCCGCCGACATGAAGCACGCCGAGGCAGCCGTGCGCCGCCTCCTCCCCGACCACCACGGTCAGATCTCCTTCACCGCGCTCGACGGCGGCAAGGAACGCTTCGAGGTCTCCGGGAAGGCCGGGGCCGTCGAGATCGCGGGCACCTCGCCCGCCGTGGCGCTCACCGGGCTGCACTGGTACCTGAAGTACACGTGCGCAGCGCACTTCTCCTGGGCGGGCAGCCAGGCCGACCTGCCCGAGCGGCTCCCCGCGCCGGCCGCCCGCTACGAGCGCAGCGCCACCGTTCCCCACCGCTTCGTGCTCAACGACACCCACGACGGCTACACCGCCCCCTACGCGGACTGGGCCCACTGGGAGCGCTTCATCGACGTACTGGCGCTGCACGGCTGCAACGAGGTGCTGGTGACGACCGGTTCCGAGGCCGTCTACCACCGGCTGCTGAAGGACTTCGGCTACTCCGACGAGGAGGCGCGGCGCTGGATTCCCGCGCCCTCGCACCAGCCGTGGTGGCTGTTGCAGAACCTCTCCGAGTACGGCGGGCCGATCTCCTCCGCGCTGCTGAACAAGCGCGAGGAACTGGGCAGGCGCATCGTGACGCGGCTGCGCGAACTGGGCATGCACGCCGTGCTCCCCGGCTACTTCGGCACCGTCCCCGACGACTTCTCCGAGCGGAACACCGGCGGCCGTACCGTGCCGCAGGGCGACTGGAACGGCCTGAACAGGCCCGCGTGGCTCGACCCGCGCACATCGGTGTTCCGCAAGGTCGCCGCCGCGTACTACAAGCACCAGAAGGACGTCTTCGGCGAGATCCGGCACGTCAAGATGGATCTGCTGCACGAGGGCGGCAAGGCCGGCGACGTGCCCGTGCCGGACGCGGCACAGGCAGTGGAGAAGGCCCTTCAGGCCGCGCTGCCCGGTGCGACATGGGTGATCCTCGGCTGGCAGAGGAACCCCCGCCGCGAACTGCTCGACTCGCTCCAGCACAAGGACCGCGCTCTGGTCGTCGACGGGCTCTCCGACCTGGAGAAGATCACCAGCCGCGAGAGCGACTGGGGCGGTGTGCCCTACGCGTTCGGCACCATCCCCAACTTCGGCGGCCGTACGACGCTGGGCGCGAAGACCCAGATGTGGACCGAGCGGTTCACACAGTGGCGGGACAAGACCGGCAGCAAGCTGACCGGCACCGCCTATATGCCGGAGGCCACCCACCGCGATCCTCTCGCCTTCGAGCTGTTCAGCGAGCTGGCCTGGCGGGAGGAGGCCGTCGACCGTAAGCAGTGGTTCGCCGGTTACGCGAAGCTGCGCTACGGCGGCGACGACGCGCGGGCACGCGCCGCGCTCGCCGCGCTGCGCGGCACCGCGTACGAGATCGGCAGCACCGACGGCCGCCCGCACGACAGCATCTTCGCGGCGCGGCCCAGCCTGGACGCGCGTTCCGGAGCCCACTACGCCACCCACACCCCGGCGTTCGACCTCGCCGACTTCGACGCCGCGCTGACGGCGCTGCTGGACGTGGGCGAATCGCTGCGCGGCAGCGACGCCTACCGCTACGACCTCGCGGACGTCGCACGCCAGGCGCTCGCGAACCGTTCGTGGCTGCTGATCGGGAAGCTGAAGACGGCGTACGAGCAGGAGGACGTGGCCGCCTTCCGCAAGGTGGCCAATCTGTGGCTGTCGCTGATGAAGCTCAGCGACGAGATGGCCGGCACTCACCGCTCCTTCCTGCTGGGCCCCTGGCTGGCCGACGCACGCGGACTGGGCGGCGACACCGCCGAGCAGGACAAGCTGGAAGTCACCGCACGCACGCTGATCACCGCCTGGGCGGACCGTCCGGCCGCCGACAGGGGCCTGCTAGCCAACTACGCGAACCGCGACTGGCAGGGCCTCATCGGCGACTTCCACCTGCCGCAGTGGCGCGCCTATCTGGAGGAGCTGGAGGACGCCCTCGCCGACGGCAGGACGCCCAAGAGCTTCGACTGGTACGCGATGGAGGACGCCTGGACGCGGGAGCACAAGACGTATCCGCAGCGGCCCTCGGGGGACGTGCACCGGACCGCGCTCCGCGTGCAGGAAGCGCTCGCCAAGGCGCCGTTCCAGGGCAGCCTCAAGACCGAGTCCGATCCGGCGACGCTGCCTCCGGGGGCGTCGGGGAAGTTCAAGGCCACCTTCCGCAACGAGAGCGGACTGCGCCCGACCGGAGTCGTCGACTTCTCCCTCACCGGGCTGAAGGACGCCGAGCCGCAGGGTTCGACGTCGGTGCTGCGCGTGGATCAGGGCAGCAGCGCCGACGTGACCTGGCGGGTGCGGGCGCCGGAGGACGAGCTGAAGGATCCGCTGAGGCCGCTGGAGTACGAACTCGCCGTGGAGTACGGCCCGGAGGGCGAGCGCCGGGTCCGCATGCCGCAGCAGGGCAAGCTCTATGTGGCGGGCCCGCTGGACGGCGGGCTGTCGACGTTCAGCACCAACGAGGCCGTGTTCGGTCAGCTCGGCGAGCGCTTCGCCGTCAACGGCGCCGGCGACGACATGTGGAAGGGCACCTCCCACTTCGGTTCCGTCTACCGTGAGGGCGCCCTGCGCAGCGGCAGCGCGGCGACCGTGCGCGTCAACGCGCAGGAGGAGACCGGGCCTTGGGCGCGTGCGGGGATCGTCGCACGCAACGATCTGCCCGGTGCTGCGTCGCCCGGATTCGTCAGCCTGTCTGTGACGCCGCGCAACGGCGTGGTCCTCTCCTACGACTCCGACGGCGACGGACAGCTCGACCGGTACGAGCGTGTCACCGGGGTCGGCGCCCCCGTACTGCTGCGCCTCAGCCGCGACGGGCGGTCCTTCAAGGGCGAACTGTCCACGGACGACGGGAAGAACTGGCGCTCCGTGGGGACCGTGACCGTTCCGGGCGTGCGTGCCCGGCAGGACGTCGGGATGTTCATGTCGGCGACGAACGGCGGCACGGGAGCCCGGGGCACGGTGGAGTTCGCCGACTGGGGCGTGCGCTGAACTTCCCTGCCCGGTACGGGTGAGGGGCGGCGGCAGGCGCGCGGCGGCGCAGCCGGGGACCCGGTCGCGGCGCCGGGGCCGTGCGGTCCCCCGGGTCGCTGGACCGCCGGACGCCCGGTGACCAAGCCAAGGGTCGTTCGTTCTCGTGGACGTGGCCCTCTCGGAAGCGACTTCGCACAACTCACGTACATCGTCAGGCTTCGTCGACGTGGAGCAGGCGCAGTCCGCGCTCGTCGAGCACTATCCGCGCCTGGTACGGCTGGCCTATCTCGTACTGCCGCCCTCGCTCGACCGGCACCGCCGGGTTCTGACCGCGCACTCGCTCGTACAGCGGGCGCTGCCGCGCGGACGCGGCGACGCCAAGGTGAGCCCGCTGCCCGCGCAGCGCCACGCCGGTGCCGACGGCGGCACGGGCGAGAGCGCCGGGCCCGGCGCCGGGAAGACCGGTAAGGCCGGGAAAGCGGGGAAGGCCGGGGCCGCGGCGGAGACGGTGGACGTGGACGAGACCGGCGAGTCCACCGGCGAGTCCACCGGCGCGAACCTCAACACCGATGGCACCGGGGTGAGTTCGGGCGGCCCTCGCGGTGGCGCGTACGCCTATCTGACCACTCGGGTGCTGCGGGCCGCGCTGGCCGGTGAACGGCAGCGGCGACTCGGCCCCTGGCGGCTGCCGCCGCTGCCGGTGCGTCCCGGGCTCTTCCCGCTCGTACTCGGGCTGCGGCTCTTCCCGCGTTCCGGCGGCGCCTACGAACTCGCCCTGGAGAAGGCCCTGTCGGAGGTCTCGGGGGCGGCCAGGGCGGCCTGTGCGCTGCGCGGCTGGGAGGGCATGACCGAGGCCGAGGTGTGCCGGGTGCTGGAGGCCGCCGAGGTCGAGGACCCGGCGGGGGCGCTCGCGGAGGGCGCCGGAATCCGGCTTCCGGAGGGCAGCAACGACCGTCCCCTGCCGGGTACTTCGGAGTTCGACCCCTGCTCTCTACAGGCCCGGCCCACCGATCTGCTGCGGCGCCGGCAGCATCTGCGCGCTGTGTTCGCCGCGGTCGCCGCGGTGGCCGTATGCGGTGCGCTGCTCGGGCTGCCCGGGGACTCCTGGGGCCCGGACGGTGCGGCGGCACCGCCCTACGCCCGTAATCCCGCCGCCGAAATGGCCCTGGACCCGGGCTCGTTGACCCGGGCCGCCCCCGGCGTGTGGAAACGTTCGTCACGTACCGACTTCTCCGCATGGCCGGCCCGTGGCGACCTCACCCGCGACCACGAGCTGCTGCGGCGGGCGTTGAACGTCTGGGCGCGGCCCGGCGACGGCGTGCGGGTGTCGGTCACACGCGGCACCGCCGCAGGGCCGCCCTCCGGTCCCCCTCAACTGCTGTACGCGGGGCGGATCGACGGCACCCGGGTCGTCATGCTGCACGACGGGCTGCGCGTGGCCCGCTACTCGGAGCCCGAGGGCGCCGACAGCGGCGGGGCGACGCTGGACATCGCCCGTACGGACGGCGCGGGTACGGCCGACTCCGGGGCGCTGGTGGTCAACCGCAGCGACTCCAACGTCCGTTACCTGACGGCACCTTGGGTCTCGAAGGCGGCCGAGGTGGATCTGCTTCAGCCGGACGAGGAAGGCAGGCCGCTGAGCCGTGAGGACGACGGGGTGCTCACGTCGCTTACGGGCGCCGACGCCGGCCCTGGCGGATGCCACCGCTGGCCCGGCCTGCTGCTGTCCTCGCGCGACCACTCGACGCGTCATCTCTACACGGATCTCGGCGAGTTGACGCCCGCGAGGATCACCGGCGGCAACCCGGGGAAGAAGCCGAAGGACGCGACGGGGGCGGCCGCTCGGGAGCGGCTGTCGAACACGGCCTGCGGCCTGCGCACGATGCTCGGCGCGGGCGTGCGCTCCGTCAACTCCTGGCAGTTCGCCACGCAGTCGCTGCCGGGCGGCGCCGGTTCGGTGGTCTGGTCGTGCACTCGCGGGGAGACCTGGCGCGGCCGTGGAGCACGTGTGCTCACCGGCTTCCGGCAGCCGGGCACAGAGCCCGGCGAGCAGTCCACGTTCACCTCCCGCGCGGTGGACACCCCGGCGTGCGGTCCCCGCGAGCCTCACGCACTGAGCGGCGGGCTGTGGAAGTCCCGCGCGGGCGAGTGGTACGTGCTGGCCGCGGGCAGCCGGAAGGTGACGGCCATCAGCGTGTCGGGGAAGGGCAAGTCGCGGAGCCTGAGCGGCACTTGGCCCGGGCGGCGGCTGGTGCTGTCCGCGCAGAAGGGCGCGAAGGCGAAGCTCACCGCGAAGTTGTCGAACGGCGAGAAGCTGGGCGAGCCGCGCTGACCGCACGAGGGACGGTCGCCTCCGCCCGCTGACGGTCCTGCTCTCGGTGCTTCGAGTACGGCGGCCGATGCGAGACGGACGTGAAGTGCCCTACCGGGCCCGGGAGTTCACGCGCTCCGGGGTCGGCGAAGGAGACCGGCCCGACCGGCCGGGCGCGTGCGGTCCGCGTGCGGCGGACCCGCCGGCCGGCCGGACCGGAGTGTGGGGCCGGGCACGGAGCGGGGTCTGCGGCGGCGGCCGGAGCGCGCCGCCGGGAGGTCACCCGCTCCGCGCCCGGGATCTTCCTTCGTCGCGTGCGGGCGCGGGTGCCTGGCCCGTGGAACCGCGTACGACGAGTTCCGGCTGGAAGACGAACTCCGCGCGGGGCACGGGGTTTCCGCGGATCTCCTCCAGCAGGGTGTTCACCGCCGCGTTGGCCATGGCGCGTACCGGCTGGCGCACGGTCGTCAGCGGCGGATCGGTGAAGGCGTTCAGCTCCGAGTCGTCGTAGCCGACGACCGATACGTCCCGGGGGACGTCGAGTCCCTGTTGCCGTACGGCTCTTACGGCACCCAGCGCCATCAGGTCGCTTCCGCACACGATGCCCGTACAGCCCTCGTCGAGGAGGGCGATGGCGGCGGCGTGGCCGCCCTCGACGGTGAACAGGGTGTGCCGTACCAAGCCGCTGGCCGGGCGGGGGCCTTCGCTCTCCAGCTCCTCCGCGAATCCCTGCGCCTTGCGGCGCACCGGCACGAACCGGTCGGGGCCGACGGCGAGTCCGATGCGGCGGTGCCCGAGTTCGCGCAGATGCCGTACGGCGACGCGGGCCGCGGCACGGTCGTCGGGTGAGACGAAGGGCGCGGCGATCCGCTCGTTGTAGCCGTTGACCAGGACGTACGGCACGCCCCGGCCGGTGAGCCGTGCGTAGCGGGCGGGGTCGGCGGTGAGGTCGGCGTGCAGCCCGGAGAGGAAGATCACGCCCGTGACGGAGCGCTCGACGAGCTGGTCGACGAGTTCGTCCTCGGTGGCTCCGCCGGGAATCTGGGTGCCGAGCACGGGCGTGTATCCGTTGCTGGTGAGGGACTGCTCGATGACCTGGGCGAAGGCCGGGAAGATGGGGTTGGTCAGCTCGGGGATGACCAGTCCGACGAGTCCGGCGCTGCGTGGGCGCAGCCGTACGGGCCGCTCGTAGCCGAGCAGGTCGAGGGCGGCGAGCACCCGCTGCCGGGTCGAATCGGCCACGCCCGCACGGCCGTTGAGGACACGGCTGACGGTGGCCTCGCTGACCTGCGCCTGCCCTGCTATGTCGGCGAGGCGGGTGGCGGGCAGCGCCGAGGGCGGAGCCGTCATGCGGCCGTTCCGGTGGCGGGGCCGGGGCCGTCGCCGGAGCCGGGGCCGTCGCCGGGGCCCGCGCTCGCGCGGGTGCCACCGGGCCCGCCATTGCTGCCGCCGGCGTGCTTCCCCGTGCTCCACCAGGCGGTCGTGTCGGCCGGGAGCGGCCCCGCACCGTCGTACGGGCCGCTCGCGAGGATCAACTCCCCCGCGACGCCGTGCAGTTCGGCCGGGCCGTCACCTGTGTTGGCCGTGCATACGAAGTCGCCGCGGCGGAACGCGAGCACACCCCGCGGTGCGGGCAGCCACTCGACGGACTCGCCCGCGCCGAGGTCGGGCAGCTCATGGCGCAGCCGCAGCGCCGTGCGGTACAGCTCCAGCGTGGAGTCGGGCCGCCCGTACTGTGCGGCGACGGACAGCTCGCCCCAGCCGTCGGGCTGCGGCAGCCAGCTCCCGCCGTCGCCGAACCCGAAGGAGCTTCCCTTCTGTTCCCACGGCAGCGGTACGCGGCAGCCGTCGCGCAGTCCGTCCTGCCCGTTGTCGCGGAAGAAGGAGGGGTCCTGGCGTGACTCGTCGGGCAGGTCGGCGACCTCGGGCAGGCCCAGCTCCTCGCCCTGGTAGATGTAGGCGGAGCCGGGCAGCGCCAGCATCAGCAGGGCCGCGGCGCGTGCCCTGGGCAGGCCGCCGCCGAGGCGGGTGCGGTGGCGTACCACGTCGTGGTTGGAGAGCACCCAGGTCGTGGGCGCGCCGACGGGGCGCATCGCGTCGAGCGACTCCTCTACGGCGACGCGCAGCGCGTCCGCGTCCCAATCGGTCTGGAGATAGTGGAAGTTGAACGCCTGGTGCAGCTCGTCCTCCCGTACGTAGCGGGCGGTGCGGCGGGAGTCGGGCGTCCACGCCTCGGCGACGGCGATGCGCTCGCCCGGGTACTCCTCCAGTACGCGCCGCCAGTCGCGGTAGATCTCATGCACACCGTCCTGGTCGAAGAACGGCAGCGGCGCGCTGCCCAGCAGGCGCAACTGCCCCGTGCCTCCGGCGTCGGGCAGACCGGGCGCCTTGACGAGGCCGTGTGCGACGTCGACGCGGAAGCCGTCGACGCCGAGGTCGAGCCAGAAGCGCAGCACGGTGCGGAACTCGTCGCGCACGGCGGGGTGTTGCCAGTCGAAATCGGGCTGCTCGGGTGCGAAGAGGTGCAGATACCACTCGCCGTCGCTGCCGTCGGGGTTCTTCACCCGCGTCCAGGCGGGGCCGCCGAAGACCGACTCCCAGTCGTTGGGCGGGAGTTCGCCTGCCTCGCCCCTGCCGGGCCGGAAGTGGTAGCGGGCGCGGGCCGGTGAGCCGGGCCCCTCCTCCAGTGCGCGAACGAACCAATCGTGCCTGTCCGACGAGTGGTTGGGCACGATGTCGACGATGACGCGCAGCCCGAGGCCGTGGGCGTCCTCGATCAGGGCGGCGGCGTCGGCGAGTTCGCCGAAGCGAGGGTCGACGGCGCGGTAGTCGGTCACGTCGTAGCCGCCGTCGGCCTGCGGGGAGGCGTAGAAGGGGCTGAGCCACACCGCGTCGACACCGAGCCCGGCGAGATACGGCAGCCGGGAGCGCACGCCCGCGAGGTCGCCCATGCCGTCACCGTCGGCGTCGGCGAACGAGCGCGGATAGACCTGGTAGATGACGGCGTCGCGCCACCACCCGGTGGCCTCCTGCCGCGTTGCGCGGTGGTCGTCCAAGGCAAGTGTGCCGGTGTGTACGGGAAGCTGGGTCATGTCGTCCCTGGAGGTCGAGGTGGGGTGCGGCGGTCGTCGCGGCCGCAGCCGAGGCTGGTCGGGGCCGGGGCTGGTCGGGGCCGGGGCTGGTCGAGTGCCGGGCTGGTCACGGTCGTTGGTCAGGGGGTACGGGTCGGTGGCGTCGGTCAGGGGCGGGGCCCGGCGAGCCCGTAGCGGGCAGGCAGACCCGGCCGCTCCATGCGCCCACTCCGTACGCTCAGGACTTCGTCGCCCCGGCCGTCAGCCCCGCGACGAGATGGCGCTGGGCGAAGCCGAAGACGACCGCCGCCGGCACGGCGACGATGACGGCGGCCGCGGTCATGGAACCCCAGTCGGAGCCGTACCGGTTGACGAAGGTCTGGAGACCGCCCGCGAGGGTGAGGTTCTCCTCTCCCGTCATGAAGGCCGTGGCGTAGGCGACTTCGGCCCACGCGGTCACGAACGTGTAGAAGCCGGTGACGGCGAGGCCCGGTCTGGCCAGCGGCAGCACCAGCCGCCAGAAGGTCCCGAAGGGCGTGAGCCCGTCGACGCGTCCCGACTCGTCGATGTCGACGGGAACGGTGTCGAAGAAGCCCTTCATCATCCAGGCGCAGAACGGGACGGCCACCGTCAGATACGTGACGATCAGCCCGACGGGCTGGTTGAGCAGGCCCAGGCTCGCCATCGTGTTGTACAGCGGCACGATCAGCACCGCCATGGGGAACATCTGCGTGATCAGCAGCACCCACATCAGGGGCCGCATACCGGGAAAGCGGAAGCGGCTGAGGGCGTAGCCCGCGGTGGCCGCGACGAAGACGCCGATCAGGGTCGTACCGACGACGACGAGCAGTGAATTGCCCAGCCAGGTGAGGAAGTAGGTGTCGGCGACGACGTGGGTGTAGTTGTCGAGGGTGAAGTGGCGGACCAGGGCGGTGGTGAACGACTCGCTCTTCGGCTTGAACGACGTCACCAGCAGCCACAGCGGCGGGAAGAGCGCGACGGCCGTCGCCGTGAGCAGTCCCGTGTGCAGTCCCAACGCGGCGAGCGGCCCCCGCTCGCCCCGCCTCCTCCGCCTCGCGGGCGCGGCAGCGGTCTTCGTGAGGGCCATCGTCACCACACCTCTCCCTGGCGGCGCAGCGTCCGCCTGTATACGACCGTGAACAGCGACAGCAGCACCAGGATCAGCACGCCCCAGGCGGCCGAAGTGGCGTAGTCCCGCGGGCTGTTGATGAACGACAGCCGGAAGGCGTACGTCACGAGGATCTCGGTGGAGTCCTCCGGGCCGCCCCTGGTGAGCAGGTAGATCACGGGGAACATGTTGAAGGTCCAGATGGTGCTGAGCAGGACCACGGTGCTGCTGACGCTTCTGACGCCCGGCAGCGTGATGTTGCGGAACCGCTGCCAGGGCCCCGCACCGTCCATCTCGGCCGCCTCGTACAGCTCACCGGGTATGCCCTGGAGCGCGCCGAGCATCGCGACGATCATGAAGGGCACGCCGAGCCACACGTTGACGGCGATGACGGCGACCTTGGCCCACACCGGGTCGCCGAGCCACGGCACGGCCTCTATGCCGCCGCCGTCGAGCACCTTGTTGAGCAGGCCGTTCTTCTCGTTGAAGAGCATCTTCCAGGCGAAGACCGAGACGAACGCCGGTATCCCCCACGGCACGATCATGCCGATCCGGTAGAACGACCGGCCGCGCACCTGCCTGTTGAGCATCACGGCCAGCGTCAGGCCGAGCAGGAACGTGACGCCCACACAGCCGACGGTCCACACCACGGTCCAGCCGAGGCGGTCCCAGAAGACGCTGTCGCCGAGGATCGCCTCGTAGTTGTCGAGTCCGGTGAACCTGTATGTCGCCGGCAGGTGGTTGACGCCGATGACGCGCTCGACGTTCGCCTCGTCGGCGTCGGTCAGCGACAGCCAGACGCCGCGCAGCAGCGGATAGCCGACGATCGTCGCGATGACGGCGACGACCGGGGCGACCATCGCCCAGGCGTACCAGTGGACTTGGGCCGCCCTGCGCAGCCCGGCCACGGCACCGCCCCGTCCGCCCGTCCCGCTGCTTGCGCTCTCGCTCCCGCCGGTCCGGCCCGTCTCGTTCCCGGTGCCGCGTCCCCCGGCGCGGGCGGCGCCGCTGTCGCCGCCGCCCGCGTCCGCGGTAGCCGCCCGGCGTGTGGTCTCCACAGCCATGGCTCCTCGGCCGTCCCCTCCGCCCCGCGGGCTTACTTGTAGTTCTCGTCCTTGAGCAGCTTGCGGAACTCGTCGCCGACCTTTCCGGCGGCCTCCTTCGGGCTGCGCCCGCCGGTGAGCACGGCGTCCATCTGGCCCCGTACCGGCTCGAAGAGGGAGTTGCCCTCCGCGATCCACGGCCGCTGCACGGCGTTGTCGACGGCGGGCTTGAAGAACTCGACCATCGCGTTCTTCGCCACGGACGGCTCGTCGTAGACGGAGCGGCGCGTGGGCAGCAGGCTCAGCTCCTCGGTGGTGCGCTGCTGCACCTCGGCTGAGCTCATGTACTTCGCGAACTCCTGCGCCGTACGCAAGTTCTTGCTGCCGGCGTACACGGAGAGGTTCCAGCCGCCCTGCGGCGATCCCCTGTCCTTGCTGCCCGCGGGAACGGGAGCGACGCCGAGGTTGTCCTTGTCGTCCTTGAACTCCTTGCCCTGCAAGGCCCCCGCGATGTCCCACGGCCCGTCGACGATCATGGCGACGTCGCCGTCCTGGAACGCCTTGAGCCCGTTCTCCTGGCCGTCGCTGCTGTCGGTGACGGCTGCCTTGGAGTCGACGAGGTCCTTCATCCTGGCGAACGCCTTGGCGCCGGGCCCGTCGTCGACGGTGACCTTCTTCGCGGTCGGATCGACCAGGTCGCCGCCCTCGCCGTAGAGATACGGCAGGAACCAGTACGGATCGTCGCCGCGCAGATAGAGGGCGGTCTTGCCGGTCCTGCTCTTGATCTTCTTCGCGGACTTCTTCAACTCGTCGAAGGACTTGGGCACTTCGACCCCGGCCTCCTTGAGCATCTTCTTGTTGTAGAAGAGGCCCAGCGTGTCGGTGACCTGCGGCAGCGCATATGTACGGCCCTTGAAGCGGGTGCTGCCCGCGGCGTTCTTGATGTAGTCGGACGGCTTGTCGATCGCGGGCGTACCGTCGAGCGGCGCGAGATAGCCGAGGTTGGCGAAGTCGGCGACCCAGGCGACCTCGGTGCGCATCACGTCGGGGGCGCCGGAGTTGCCGCCGGCGGCGTTCTTGAACTTCTGGTTCGCGTCACCGAAGTTGACGTGCACGTACTTCACGTCGACCTTCGGATGCCTCTTCTCGAAGTCCTCCGCGATCTTCTTGTACGTGCCCTTCTCGGCGTCGTTCGAGGTGTCCCAGTACGTGACGGTGCCTGACACACCGCCCTTGGCCGCGCTGCTGTCGCCGCCGTCCCCGCCGCAGGCGGTCGCCGTCAGTGCGAGCACCGCCACGGCCGCGGAGAGCATGAATCCGTTGCCACGCCGCATGTTCGTTCCCTCCCACCTGTGCGCCCGGCGGCGCCACTGGCGCCCGGCCGGGGCCCCGGCGCCTGGACGGCGCCGGACTGCCGAGGAACGTAACGGCGTCGAGCAAACTTGCGCAAGAGTTTGCGGCAACTTTCAGAACGGACTTTCGCACCCGGGCTGCTTCGGGACCCGGAGACCCTGCGCGGTGTGCAGCCATTGCCGCGCCCGGTAGGGTCCAGCCCTGTGACCGCACGGCTAGCTGACATCGCAGCACAGGCGGGGGTCAGCGAAGCGACGGTCAGCCGTGTCCTCAACGGCAAGCAGGGCGTCGCCGCGACCACCCGGGAATCCGTACTCGCCGCACTCGACGTGCTCGGATACGAACGCCCCCTCAAGCTGCGGCAGCGCAGCGCCGGACTCGTGGGCCTGATCACACCCGAGCTGGAGAACCCGATCTTCCCCGCCTTCGCGCAGGTGATCGCCCAGGGCCTCACCCGGCAGGGATACACGCCGGTGCTGGCGACGCAGACTCCCGGCGGTTCGACCGAGGACGAACTGACGGAGATGCTCGTCGACCGCGGCGTCGCCGGGATCGTCTTCGTCTCCGGGCTGCACGCCGACACCACCGCCGACATGCAGCGCTACGAGCGGCTGCGCGGTCAGGGCGTGCCCTTCGTGCTCATCAACGGCTACTCCGACAAGGTCCGCGCCCCGTTCGTCTCCCCCGACGACCGTGCGGCGATGCGACTCGCCGTCACACATCTCGCCGAACTCGGCCACCGGCGCATCGGACTCGCCCTGGGCCCGGAGCGATTCGTGCCCGTACAGCGGAAGATCGAGGGCTTTCTGACTGCGATGCGGGACCAGCTCGACCTGACGGCGGACCAGGCACGCGAGTTCGTACAGCACTCCCTCTACACCCTGGAGGGCGGACAGGCCGCAGCGAGCGCGCTGCTGGACCGCGACTGCACCGCTGTGGTGTGCGCGAGCGACATGATGGCGCTCGGCGCGATCCGTGCGGTGCGGCAGCGCGGGCTGACGGTCCCGGGCGACGTATCGGTGATCGGCTTCGACGACTCACCGCTGATCGCGTTCACCGACCCCCCGTTGACGACGATCCGTCAGCCGGTGCCCGCCATGGGCCAGGCCGCGGTCCGCGCCCTGCTTGAGGAGATCGGCGGCACGCCCGCTCCGCACAGCGAGTTCGTCTTCCTCCCTGAGCTGGTCGTACGCGGCTCGACGGCCTCCGTACCCGCGTCCGCCCCCTCGGTCGCAGGGAGGACGTAAGGGGCCCGATACCCGACCGCAGGATGATCGGCGGCTTGTCCCCTTCTGGCAGACTGTCCCCTCATGGGGGCATCGACGACGAGGACCGCACAGACAGACAAAACGGCCACCGCGGCACCGGCGCCCGCCGATCAGGACCCTGCCGGGGCCGAGACCGCCGGGGCCGAGCCCGCCGGGGAAAGTGACAGAGCGACAGGCGCGCGGCGCCCACGTGCGGTTCGTCGTCCCACCATCTGGTTCGAGATCGTCCTCGTCCTGGTCTTCTACGCGGTCTACTCCGCGATCCGCAACGCCGTGCCGGAGCAGCGGCTCCAGGCCCTTGACAACGCCGACCGGGTGTGGAAGGCGGAGCATCTGCTCGGCATCGCCGTGGAGGACTCCATCAACCGCGCGGCCGACAGCGTCACCTGGCTCATCCTCACGATGAACTACTACTACGCGACGCTGCACTTCATCGTCACCGTGCTGGTGCTGGCCTGGCTCTACCACTCCCACCCGGGCCGTTACGCGGCCACGCGCCTGGTCGTCTTCGCCACGACCGGCATCGCCCTGCTCGGGTACTACCTCTTCCCGCTGGCGCCGCCGCGGCTGATGCGCGGAGACACGTTCGTCGACACCGTGCAGGTGCACCAGACTTGGGGCTCGATGGCGTCCGGGAACCTCGCCGACATGTCGAACCAGTACGCGGCGATGCCCTCCATGCACATCGGCTGGTCGGTGTGGTGCGGCATCACCGTCGCGGCGCTCGCCAAGCCCCTGTGGGCACGGCTGCTGGGGGCGCTCTACCCCCTGGTCACGCTGACGGTGATCGTCTGCACCGCCAACCACTTCTGGCTGGACGCGGTCGGCGGAGTCATCTGCCTCGCCTTCGGATTCGCGCTCTCCTTCGGCTGGTACGGGCGCATCGCGTACCGGCTGCCGAGACTGGCATCGGCGCCCGCGGGGGCGTGACGGCGCGTACCGCGTGGGCCGTACGGGCACCGGCGGGCACGGACGGGCGGGGGCAGCCACGGACGGGCGGGCCATGGGAACGCGTCCGGCACTACCGCCACCCCGCCTTCGCCGCCGTTCAGCCTTCGTAGAAGAGCCGTTCCGCGACGGCGCGGGCCCGGCGCGTCACACGCCGGTAGTCGTCCAGCATCTCCCCGCTGCCCCCGGCCTCGGCGGGCCGCGGTCCCGGCCCGGCGGACTCGTATCCCAGATAGCGCCCCACGGCGCCCAACTCCCGTGCCTCGGACGGAAATGTGTCGCCCGCCCTGCCACGCACCAGCATCACCGCGTTGCGCACGCGCGTCGCCAGCAGCCACGCCTCGTCCAGGATGCGGGCGTCCTCCTCACCGATGAGTCCCGCCTCACGGGCTGCTGCCAGCGCGACCCGCGTACGCGTCGTACGCAGCCCCGGCACAGTCGCCCCATGGCGTAGCTGCATGAGCTGCACGGTCCACTCCACGTCGGCGAGCCCGCCGCGGCCCATCTTGGCGTGGGTGGTGGAGTCCGCGCCGCGCGGCATCCGCTCGGCCTCCATGCGGGCCTTCAGCCGCCGGATCTCGCGCAGCGACTCGTCGCTCAGGCCGTCCTCGGGATAGCGCAGCGGATCGACGAGTTCGGTGAAGCGGCGGCCAAGCTCCTCGTCCCCGGCGACGGGTGCGGCACGCAGCAGTGCCTGGCTCTCCCAGGCCGAGGCCCAGCGCCGGTAGTACGTGGCGTACGAGTCGAGCGAGCGCACCAGCGGCCCGGACTTCCCCTCGGGGCGCAGATCGGCGTCGACGACGAGTGGCGGGTCGGTGGTGGGGAGTTGAAGCAGCCGCCGCAGCTCGGTGGCGACGGCGAACGCCGCCTTTCCTGCCTCCTCCTCGCTGACGCCCTCGCGTGCCTCGTGCACGAAGAGGACGTCCGCGTCGGAGCCGTAGCCGAGTTCGGCGCCGCCGAAGCGTCCCATGCCGATCACCGCGAAGCGGGTGGGGAGTTCGTCGCCCCACCGCCCGCGCACGGCGGCGCGCAGCGCGCCCGCGACGGTGGCGGAGTTGATGTCGGTGAGCGCCGTGCCGATGCGGTCGACCGCCTGCGCGGGCTCCTCGGAGGGCAACTCCTCCGTGCCGTACGCGCCGATGAGGTCGCCCGCAGCCGTACGGAACAGCTCGCGGCGCCGCACCCCGCGTGCTGCGGCCACCGCCGACTCGGGGTCCTCGGCGCGGCCGACGGCGGCCAGGACCTCCTGCGTCAGTGCCTCGCGCGAACGCGGCAGCAGACCGTGCTCGTCGCCGAGCAGCGCCACCGCCTCGGGTGCGCGCAGCAGCAGGTCGGGGGCGAAGCGACCGGCGGACAGCACCCGCGCGAGGTTCTCCGCGGCGGCGCCCTCGTCGCGCAGCAGCCGCAGATACCAGGGCGTGTTGCCGAGGGCGTCGGAGACCTTGCGGAAGCCCAGCAGCCCGGCGTCGGGGTCCGCGGAGTCGGCGAACCAGCCCAGCAGCACCGGCAGCAGGGTGCGCTGGATGGCGGCCTTGCGGCTGACTCCGCTGGCCAGCGCCTCCAGGTGGCGCAGCGCCCCGGCGGGGTCGGCGTAGCCCAGCGCCTCCAGCCGCTGCCGTGCGGCACGCGGCGAAAGCCTCGCCTCGCCGACCTCCAACTGTGCGACGGCGTCGAGCAGCGGACGGTAGAAGAGCTTCTCGTGCAGCCGCCTTACGGCCGCGGCGTGCCGCCGCCATGCACGGTGAAGCTCGGTGACGGGTTCGCTGCGGTAGCCGAGCGAGCGTCCCAGTCGCCGCTGGTCGGCCTCGTCCTCGGGCATCAGATGCGTACGCCGCATCCGGTAGAGCTGGATGCGGTGCTCCATGGTGCGCAGGAAGCGGTACGCGGCCTCCAGCGCGGCGGCGTCCTGACGCCCCACGTAGCCGCCGGCGGCGAGAGCGTCCAGCGCGGCGAGCGTCGTGGGGCTGCGCAGCGTCGCGTCGGAGCGGCCGTGCACCAACTGAAGGAGCTGTACGGCGAATTCGACGTCACGCAGCCCGCCGGGGCCCAGTTTCAGCTCACGTTCGACCTGCGCGGCGGGGATGGCGGCGACGACCCGGCGGCGCATCTGCTGCACGTCCGGAACGAAGTTCTCCCGCTCGGCGGCCTGCCACACCAGCGGGGCGACGGCCTCCGTGTACGCCTCGCCCAGCGCCTCGTCGCCCGCGACGGGCCGTGCCTTCAGCAACGCCTGGAACTCCCATGTCTTCGCCCATCGGTTGAGGTAGGCGAGATGGGAGTAAAGGGTGCGCACGAGCGGCCCGTTGCGGCCCTCGGGGCGCAGATTGGCGTCGACGGGCCAGATCGTGCCCTCGGCGGTGGTGTCGGAGCAGACGCGCATCATGCGCGAGGCGATCCGGGTGGCGGCCTGCAACGCCGCCGACTCCTCGGTGCCTTCGACGGGTTCGGCCACGAAGATGACGTCCACGTCCGAGACGTAGTTCAGCTCACGGCCGCCGCACTTGCCCATGCCGATGACGGCGATGCGGCAGGCCGCGGCGTCCTCGGGCGCCTCCGCCTCGGCGACGGCGAGCGCGGCACGCAGCGTGGCAGTGGCCAGATCCGCCAACTCCGCGGCCGTACGGGCCAGATCGCTGGTGCCGCACACATCGCGGGCGGCGACGGACAACAGGCTGCGCCGGTAGCGGTGGCGCAGCTCGTCCGGTCCCTTCGCGGGGCCGACGACGGCTTCGAACTCCTCGACTCCCGGGCGCAGATCGGCGGCCTCGTAAGTCACCAGCGCCTGCCAGTCGCCGGGGTGGGACGCCAGATGGTCGCCCAGCGCCTCGGAGACCCCGAGCACTCCGAGCAGCCGGTCCCGCAGCGGCTTGCTGGCGAGCAGGGTGTCCACCAGCCGCTGCGGATCGTCCTGCGCCTCGACGAGCCTCACCAGCCCGCGCAGTGCCAGGTCCGGGTCGGCGGTGGCGGCGAACGCGTCCAGCAGCCCGGTGTCGGAGCGCACCTCCTCCAGGCCGGGAGCGGCCAGCAGCTCCTCCGCGGCGGCGGGTTCGGTGAAGCCGCGCCTGATCAGTTGTCCGTACCGGCTGTCCCGGCGCCCGCCGCCCTGCACGTGACCGTCCTCCGTCGTCTTGCTCTCCGGGTCTGCCGGTGTCGGGGCGCGGGCCGCCGAGGCGGCCGCGGCCTCACAGCACCGGCAGGGACTTGCGCAGTTCGAAGGCGGTGACCTCGCTGCGGTACTCCTCCCACTCCTGCTTCTTGTTGCGGAGGAAGAAGTCGTAGACATGCTCGCCGAGCGTCTCCGCCACCAGTTCGCTGCGTTCCATCAGCGTGATCGCCTCGCCCAGGTTCTGCGGCAGCGGCTCGATGCCCATCGCGCGGCGCTCGGCGTCGGAGAGGGCCCATACGTCGTCGTCGGCGCCGGGGGGCAGCTCGTAGCTCTCCTCGATGCCCTTGAGCCCGGCGGCCAGCAGGGTCGCGTAGGCGAGATAGGGGTTGGCGCCGGAGTCGAGGGAGCGCACCTCGATGCGGGTGGAGCCCATCTTGCCCGGCTTGTACATCGGGACGCGGATGAGCGCACTGCGGTTGTTGTGGCCCCAGCAGATGTACGAAGGCGACTCGCCGCCCTCGCCCGCGGTGCGGTTCGCGCCGCCCCAGATGCGCTTGTAGGAGTTGACCCACTGGTTGGTGACGGCGGAGATCTCGCCCGCGTGGGTGAGCAGACCTGCGATGAAGGAGCGGCCGACCTTGGAGAGCTGGTATTCGGAGCCGGACTCGTAGAAGGCGTTGCGGTCGCCCTCGAAGAGCGACAGGTGGGTGTGCATCCCGGAGCCGGGGTGCTCGGAGAAGGGCTTGGGCATGAACGTGGCCTGTACGCCCTGCTCCAGCGCTACCTGCTTCATCACCAGCCGGAACGTCATGATGTTGTCGGCGGTGGACAGCGCGTCGGCGTAGCGCAGGTCGATCTCCTGCTGGCCGGGGGCGCCCTCGTGGTGGGAGAACTCCACCGAGATGCCCATCGACTCCAGCATCGTGATCGCCTGCCGCCGGAAGTCCATGCCGACGTGCTGCGGTGTGTGGTCGAAGTAGCCGGAGGAGTCCGCGGGCACCGGCCGGGTGCCGTCCACGGGGCGGTCCTTGAGCAGGAAGAACTCGATCTCGGGGTGGGTGTAGAAGGTGAAGCCCAGATCGCTGGCCTTGGCGAGGCTGCGCTTGAGCACATAGCGCGGGTCGGCGTACGAGGGTGAGCCGTCCGGCATGAGGATGTCGCAGAACATCCGCGCGGTGCCGGGGGCCTCGGCCCGCCAGGGCAGTATCTGGAAGGTGCCCGGGTCCGGCTTGGCGATCATGTCGGACTCGTAGACACGGGCGAAGCCCTCGATCGCGGAACCGTCGAATCCCATGCCCTCGTCGAAGGCCTGCTCCAGCTCGGCGGGGGCGACGGCGACGGATTTGAGGAAGCCGAGAACGTCGGTGAACCACAGCCGTACGAACCGGATGTCGCGCTCCTCCAGCGTACGGAGCACGAATTCCTGCTGCTTATCCATAGTCACCCATCCTCGCTGGTCGGGGTGGCTCCTCGCACCCGGTGGACGCCCGGGCCTGCGGGACGCCCGGGCTGTGTGACCGCCCGGCCGAGCATCCCACCACAAGGTTTCCGGAGCGTTGCCTGCGTGCTCCGGCTCCCTACGCAGCTCCCAGTAGACCACGGGTGGGGTACGTCGACGCGAGCCGGGAATCGAGCCCGGAGAGGGGACGCGGGACGGGCCGGCGGAGGCGCCCTGGAGCGGGCGCGGGGCGGCGGCGGATGGGCGGGAAGCGGGCCGGGGAAGACGGCGTCGGCAGCAGCGTCCGCAGAGGCGTCCGCGGAAGAGGGCCGCGCCCGGAGAAGGCCCGGACAAGGCCCGAGAAGTCCCGGAGAAGATGGAAGCCGCGGTCCGGCAGTGGGGGATACCGGACCGCGGCTGGGTGTTGCCTGGCCGAAGCACCGCGGGTGGGGCGCGCACGGCCGTGTGGTCGTCGTGAGCCGTCCTGCCCGGCGACGTCACGCATTGAAGTTCGCACAGGGTCGAAGGGGAGAACAAGAGTTACCGGTGAGTGTGCCAATCGCCCTCTTGTGGGGCGTACTTCGCGGGTCGGACACCCCCTCAGGGCCCGTGCGGCGACCCGCTACGCGGGCGTTCCACGGTGGTCCCGCGGACGTCGGCCGTAACACCCGGCAGCGCGGCGGCCGGGTCCGCCATGCGTCAGGCCGTCTCCCCTGAGCCCGGCCCCGGCCCGATGCGTACGGCACCGTCGGCGGGCTGCGAGACCCAGCCGAGGCTGGCGGCGCGCATCCCCAACTGGAAGCGTGTACCGGCGCCCAGGCGCTCCATCAGCCCGCTCAGTCGGCGCTGGAACGTGCGGTAGCTGACGCCGAGTTGGCGTGCCATCACCTGGTCCGTAAGCCCCGTGGTCAGCAGCGCGAGCAGCCGCGCCTCGTCCGGAGTGGGAGCGTCGCCCGCCCCGTTGGGGCGTCCGGCGAGGTAAGCGGAGAGCGGCAGGGCACGTGCCCACAGCACCTCGAAGAACTCACAGAGGGCGTCCAGCAGGCCAGAGGGGTGCACCACCACGCTGCTGGCCATCTCGTGCGGCGCGGAACGCAGCGGAAGCAGCGCCACCCGGTCGTCCGCGACCAGTAGTTTCGTTGGGGTGTCGGCCATCACCCGTGCCTCTTCGCCCAGTTCGGCGCAGGCTTCGATGTCGGTGTTGATGCGGTGGAAGGTCTCCAGACCGTGGGTGTCGTAGATGACGCGGTAACTGATGCCCCGCCGCATCGTCTTGGCCTGCACGGGCATCATGCCGGTCTTCGGGTCCAGCCGGTCCGGGTCGCTGTTGGCGTAGGGCGGACGGTCGATGCCGCGGATCTCGCTGGTCGCGCTGTGCTGTAGCTGGTCGACCTGCTGGATCACCGCGGCCCGTCCGGTGACGATCTCGACGAGGTCGACCGGGTCGCGGGCCGTGGCGTTGGCCCTGAAGCGGGTGGCCAGCAACTGGATATGGCGGCGGGTGCGGTGGATCGCCTCCTCGCGGGCCAGCAGCAGCGACTCGAAGGCGACCTCGGGCGCGACGGGCAGGAAGCGCTCCTCTCCGCGCCGCTCCCCCGGATACCGCCCGACCAGGCCCAACTTCTCCAGAGCGGCGAGGGTTTCACGTACCTTCGCGGCACTCAGGCCCAGCGCCGTGCGGAGTTCGGCGACGGTCACCGCCCCGTCGACGAGCGCTTCGTACGCCTGCTGTTGAACCGGTTCAAGTCCGAGCGATTCCAGCATGTCGGTCCCCCTGTGCGGTGGCGAGTTCACGTCACTGACCGATGCCCGCCAGACGAGCACCGAATCCAGTACACCAGGTATCGAAATCCTGCGGATACCCTCGCGTAGGGGTAGCTACATGCTGGATACGGTTGTGAAGCTAGCGTGAACGCCTCGTGACGGGCAACGGCACAAACCACCCGGAACTGAACGCTCCGGCGCTGTGACCTCCGATTGAACACGGCCCTCCGCATCGCGTCAGAGAGACGATTACAGTTGACGGCGTGCCTCAACTACGCCTCGCCCTGAATCAGATCGACTCGACCGTCGGCGATCTCGAAGCCAACGCCGAAGCGGTCCTGCGGTGGACCCGCCACTCGGCCGGAGAGGGAGCCCACCTCGTGGCGTTCCCCGAGATGATGCTGACCGGCTATCCGGTGGAGGACCTGGCGCTGCGCGGCTCGTTCGTGCACGCCAGCCGTGCCGCGCTGCGCTCGCTCGCCCAGCGGCTGTCCGGCGAGGGCCTCGGCGAGGTGCCGGTCGTCGTCGGCTATCTCGACCGCGCCGAACAGGCACGGGCCACCCTCGGCAGCCCTGCGGGCGCCCCCGGAACGCCGCCGCCGTGCTGCACCGCGGCGAGGTCGCGCTGACCTTCGCCAAGCACCACCTGCCCAACTACGGCGTCTTCGACGAGTTCCGCTACTTCGTGCCGGGCCAGACGCTTCCCGTGATCCGCGTGCACGGCGTCGACGTGGCGCTCGCCATCTGCGAGGACCTGTGGCAGAACGGCGGCCGGGTGCCCGCGGCTCGCACCGCCGGTGCCGGGCTGCTTCTGTCCGTCAACGCCTCCCCGTACGAGCGCGACAAGGACGACACCCGCCTGGAACTGGTGCGCAGGCGCGCCCAGGAGGCCGGGTGCACGACGGCGTATCTCGCGATGACCGGCGGCCAGGACGAGCTGGTCTTCGACGGCGACTCGATCGTCGTCGACGCGGACGGCCAAGTCGTCGCCCGCGCACCGCAGTTCGAGGAGTGCTGCGTGGTGCTCGACCTGGAGCTGCCCGCCGCGGCGGCGAAGCCGCCCTCGGGGACCGTCGACGACGGGCTGAGCGTGGAGCACGTCGTGCTGTCCGAGGAGCCCGTGGAGCCGTACGAGCCGGATGCCGCGGGTGTCGTGGCCCCGCCCATGGAGGACGACGAGGAGATCTACACGGCGCTCGTCACGGGCCTGCGCGCCTACGTCCGCAAGAACGGCTTCCGTTCGGTGCTGGTCGGCCTCTCCGGCGGCATCGACTCCGCGCTCGTGGCGTCGATCGCCTGTGACGCGCTGGGCCCGGAGCATGTGCACGCGGTCTCGATGCCCTCGCGCTACTCCTCGCAGCACTCCAGGGACGACGCGGCCGAACTGGCCCGCCGTACGGGCCTGAACTACCGCAGCGTGGCGATCGGCCCGATGTTCGACGCCTTCCTCGGCAGCATGGAACTCACCGGCGTCGCCGAGGAGAACCTCCAGTCGCGGCTGCGCGGCGTCACGCTGATGGGCATCTCCAACCAGGAGGGCCACATCGTGCTGGCGCCGGGCAACAAGTCCGAGCTGGCGTGCGGCTATTCGACGCTCTACGGCGACTCGGTCGGCGCGTACGGACCGATCAAGGACGTCTACAAGACGAACGTCTTCCGCCTCGCGAAGTGGCGCAACCGCGTCGCGGCAGAGCGCGGAGAGACCCCGCCCATCCCGGAGAACAGCATCACCAAGCCGCCGAGCGCGGAGCTTCGCCCCGGCCAGGTCGACACCGACTCCCTCCCCGACTACGACGTGCTGGACCGGATTCTGAAGCTCTACGTGGACGGGGACGTAGGCCGGGAGGGCATCGTCGAGCGGGGCTTCGACCCGGACGTCGTCAGCCGGGTGCTGCGGATGACGGACGCCGCGGAGTACAAGCGCCGCCAGTACCCGCCCGGCACGAAGATCTCGGCGAAGGGCTTCGGCAAGGACCGGCGGCTGCCGATCACGAACCGCTGGCGGGAGGGCGCCGATTGAGGCCCGCCGCGGGCCGCACGAGCCGGGGGCGGATGTGCCCGATACGCCCGATACGGATGCGTCGGACGCGGAGGTGCCGGACGCGGAGGTGCCGGGCCCTGCCGGACGGCGCCGCGCCGCAGGAGTACGGCTCACGGGCGGCGCAGCAGCGCACGCGTCAGCGACACCGCACCGCGGGGCGAGAACTGTTCCTTCAGCCCCACGAGATAGGTCGCGGGCGAGGCGGCGGCGGCCTCACGTGCCTGCTGCCGCGCGTCGACCGCCGCACCGACGAGGCACGCGGCGACGGCGCCCGAAGCGGACACCAGCGGGGGCAGCCCCGACGAGGCGGACACTGCCGCCATCGCCGCTCCCGGTACGAGCGCCTTCATGCCGAGCACCTTCCGCACCGGCTGGAACCCCAACAGCCGCAGCCGGTGGGCGAGTTCGGCCGCCTGAGGCTCGATCTCCCCTTCGACCATCACCTCCAGATGCTCACGGAGGATCACGGGATCGCCCACCGTGGACAGCTCGGCGAAGCGTTCGGCGAACGTCTCCAAGTGGCGTCTGTATGCGTACAGTTCCGGGCCGAGATCCCGGCGCGCGGCGAGGATCTTCTCCAGCGGTACGTCGTCGAGGCCGTCGGGCAGCACGGCGTCGAACGCCACGACCGTGAAGAGCCGCCCCACCTCCTCCACCGGGGTCGTGGAGGCCCCGGAGGCCGGGCCGAGCGTCAAGTCCCCGTCGCTGAGGAGCACTTGGGCGAGAGTGTCGGCCGTCCAGCCGCTGAGGGCGGCATGGAGCCGGGGCTCGTCCGTGACCGCGCACATCCCGTTGCGCTTCGCGAGCCTGTCGGCCACGGCGCACAGATACGCGGCGGCGAGCTTCGGATGCATTCCTGTCTCGCCCGGTCCGCTCAGGGCGAGACCCGCGTCCTCCAGCCGCCGCTGTAGCGACCAGCGCAGCTTCCGGTCCAGCATCCACCCGAGGGTGTCCGTGGCTTCCGGGTAGGGCGGACGCGGCCCGGCCCGTCTGCTGCGGTAGCGGCTCAACTCCTCGATGCCGTAGAGGCGTTGGAGTTCGTCACCGTGGAGGTCGAGCAGCCGCAGGAAGTCGTGGGTGACCTCGTCGTAGACGTCCTCCATGCCCAGCTCCAGCAGGAACCCCTCGTCGCGCAGCCGCCTTACGACCTCAGCGTGTGACGGGCCTCCGCCGGGGGGACGGAGTTCCGCGCCGCCCTGCTCGTAACGGGGCACCATGCGGGCGAGCTTGGGCCAGTACAGCAGGGCCGCCTTCAGCCATGCCTCGTCGCGCATCCACAAGTGCGGGTAGTACAGCGCGAGATCGCTCACGACGGCCCCTCCCCCTCGGCGGTCGGGGAGTCATTGTGCCCGGCCGCACCTCGCCGGGTGTACGCGCTCCGCTCAGCGTCCGCCAGGGGTGAAGTCCGGGATCTGCCGGGCGAACGCGGCGAGTCGGGCGAGTGAGGAGAGCGCGGCGGCGCAGTGGCCCACCCGAGAGAACACGCCTGGACGGGCGAAGTTCGAGCCCGCTGGTCAGGGCCTTCTCCCCATCCAGCGCAGCAGCCGCTGCTGACGGGACGCTGTGTCCGGGAGGGGCTCGCCCTCCGGAACCGCGAAGAAGCGCCGGGCAGGTGCGCTGCTCTCCCTGTCCGCGGGGGCGACCGCCAACCCGGCGTAGATGTCGTCGAGATGCGCGCCGGTCCAGGCGACGAGAGCAGCGTCCAGGGTCTCGTCCGCCCCGACGGCACGCGCGAGATCCCACGTGTGGACGACGCTGTCCGCCGTCCGCACGGCGAGCGCCTGCCGCCCGCTCACGGGCCCCGGCGGATAGTCCAGGACCGACTCCAGCACACCCGGGCGGGCGAAGGCCGCGGCGCACTCCTCGACGGAGCGCAGGTAGGCGCCCAGCGGGTCGGCGCCGAGGGCGTCGGCGTCCCGCAGTCGCAGGAACTGCGCACTCGTACAACCGAGGGCGAGCGCCGCGTAGTTGAGGTTGCCACGGGCCATGTGGTTGACCAGCGTCCGCACCTCCCATTCCGCGCAGGGCGTCGGCAGGCCCCACTGCGACTCCCGTACCGTCCGCAGCCGCGTCTCGAACTCGGCGCAGGCGCGCAGGAATCGGCCGCCGATCCCGTTGGCGTAGTCATTCATGGCGGACATCGTCCACGGCTACGGGCGCGTGGTCCGGCGGGAAACGGACACGGCGGTACAGGGGCACCGCTGCCCGTCGGCAGACCGGGCGCCCACCGGGGTCTGCCGTCTGCTGACGTCACCCAGCGCCACGGGGGCGGCGACGGGTCTCCCCGTCGCCGCCCCCGCTCACAGCCCGCAACTGGCGGCAGGCGCCGGGACGTTCAGACGTGGACGGTCACCCGGGGACGCTCTCCGTGGCCCGCGCCCTGCGCAGACCGGGCACCCCGCGGGCGACGATCCGCGAGCGCGAGAAGGACGTGCCGCGGTCCAGCGCGCCCGCCAGCAGCGCTATGCCGAGCCCCGCCAGCGCCAGCACCACGCCCACGAGCATGGGCGAACGCCAGCCCCAGCCCGCCGCGATGGCCACGCCGCCGAGCCAGGCGCCGCCCGCGTTGGCGAGGTTGAACGCGGACTGGTTGCCGGCGGAGGCCAGCGTCGGCGCGTGCCGTGCCTTCTGCATGATCAGCATCTGGAGCGGCGTGGTCGTCATGAAGCCGAGCCCGCCGAGGACCACCACCATGGTCATCGCCGCCCACTTGATGTCGACGACGGCGTGGAAGACGAGCATGGCGGCGGCGAGCGAGCCGAGCCCGCCGTAGAGGGTGGGCCGCAGCGCACGGTCGGTGAGCGGTCCCGCGACGAGGGCGCCCAGCGTCATGCCGATGCCGAAGAGCGCCAGCACCACCGTGAGGGACGACTCGGCGAGCCCGGTGACCTCGGTCATGATCGAGGCGAGGTAGCTGTAGACGGCGAAGACACCGCCGAAGCCGAACACCGCCGTGAGCAGGCCCAGTACGACCTGACGGTGGCCGAGCGCACGGACCTCGTGGCCCACGCCGCGCTGGTGCTCCACCGGCAGATTCGGTACGAGCGCCGCGAGGCTCGCCATCGCGACGACGCCGATGGCGCTGACGACGAGGAACGTCGCACGCCAGCCCAGCGCCTGCCCGACGGCGGTCCCCGCCGGTACGCCGACGATGTTGGCGACGGTCAGGCCGAGGAACATCGTGGCCACCGCGCGTGCCCGCCGGTCCTCCGTGACGAGGCGTGCGGCGACGACCGCGCCGACGCCGAAGAAGGCACCGTGCGGCAGCCCGGACAGCACACGCCCGGCGAGCAGCCATCCGTAACCGGGCGCGAGTGCGGACGCGAGATTGCCGACCGTGAACAGGCCCATCAGCAGCACCAGCATCCGCTTGCGGGGTGTACGGGTGCCGACCGCGGTGAGCAGGGGTGCGCCGATCACGACGCCGATGGCGTACGCGGAGACGAGATATCCGGCGGTGGGCACGGACGTACCCATGTCGTCCGCGACGGAGGGCAGCAGACCCATCATCACGAACTCGGTCGTGCCTATTCCGAAGGCGCTGATCGCAAGGGCGAGCAAGGCCAGAGGCATGGGCGGTAAACCTTTCAGGGCAGAGTCGATCGCAGGTCGATCAGTAAGTCGGCAAGAGGTTCAAGAAATGTGCGTGCGCTTTGTGGTGCTCGGTGTGCGTGCTCTTTGTGCGCGGTGGTGGCCTGTCGAGGCGTCCGGCGCACTGGCACGGCTTGTTATGTTCTCACACTGAACAAAGTCTCTCAGACGTACGGCGGCCCTGGGCGCCATCCGTGTTTCAGGACGGCAACAAGCTGCTGAAATCGGCGTGATTCACACCACGGCCGGGGCCCGGTCCCGCCGCACCCGGGTCCGTACGAGAGCCGCTGCGTCAACCGGAGTGCGGGTCACATGAGTTGGGCACGTGAGTTCGTCGCATGAGTGCGTCGCACGAGGCGGCACGCAAGAGGGCCCCGCACGTACGAGGCACGTACGCACGGGGCCCTCGGGAGACGATCGGCGGCGGACCGGAGTCCGATCGGCGACGGCCCGGAAGCGGACCGGGGCCGTCAGAGGCCGTCAGAAGTGGACGGACGCGGCCACCGGCAGATGGTCGCTGCCGGTGGACGGCAGGGACCAGGACGAGACGGGCTCCAGGCCCTTCACCATGATCTGGTCGATCCGGGTCGTCGGGAACGACGCGGGCCAGCTGAAGCCCGGCCCGTCACCGGCGGCGCCCTGCGTCGAACGCATCTGGGACGTGACGGGCGCGAGCGCACGGTCGTTCATGGTGCCGTTGAGGTCGCCGAGCAGCACCGCCTTCTCCGTACGGTCCTGCGCTATGGCCTTGCCGAGGGCCTCGGCGCTGTCGTCGCGCTGCCCCGCCGTGAAGCCCGAGGCGAACTGGAGCCGCACGGACGGGAGATGGGCCGCGTAGACGGCGACGTCGCCCTTGGGTGTGGCGACCGTGGCACGCATCGCCCGCGGCCAGCCCATCTTGATGTCGACGGTCGCGGTGTCCCGCAGCGGGTACTTGCTCCACACGCCGACCGTGCCCACCCGCTTGTGGTAGCGGTACGTGCCGGCCATGCCCTTGTCGTACTGCTTGGCCAGGCCGCCCGCGACCTCCTCCAGCGCGACGATGTCCGCCCCGGAACCGGAGAGTTCACGTGCGGTGCGGGCCGGGTCCGGATTGTCGGCGTTGACGTTGTGAGTGACGACGGTCAGGTCGCCGCCCGTACCGGACTTGCTGGTGAACTGGCCGCCGAAGAGGTTGAGCCACACCAGCGTCGGCAGCAGCAGCGTCACCAGCGTCAGCACGGAGCGGCGCAGCACGGCCAGCAGCGCCAGCACGGGGATCAGCGTGCCGCCCCAGGGCAGGAAGGTCTCCCACAGCGAGCCCAGATTGCCCACGGTGTTGGGCACCTCGGAGTGGAAGAACAGGGCGAGTCCCAGCAGCACCGCCAGCGAGGCGAGCACCCAGCCGCGCCGCCACGCTCCCGGCCCGCTCCAGCCCGCGAACATCCGGGGCACGCGGACGCCCTCCCGGCCGGTGCGAGGCCCGGCCCCGCGCCACGCGCCCGAAGTCTTCGCGGCTTCCGCCATGTACGCGCGTGCCATCAACTGTCCTCACTCGCATCGCTGGTACTTGTCGAACGATAGGTGATGCGGAACGGGGGCTTCCCCTGCGACGAACGTCCCGCACGACCCCCCGTACGGCCCGGTTGCCTTGGGGGTCCCATGTGTCGTGCAGGACGAACACCCAGGCAGGTGAGGTTCCTGTCCTGCGCCGATCTTCTGCCGCTGTGACCGAATACGCACGGCGTCACCCGCACATGGGCGAGCTTCGAGCGATCGCGGGCGGGGCGGCGGGCACGGACTCCGGCGGGCCGCCTCCCGGCAGGCGGGCCGACCCGCTCGACCGCGGACGCTCACTCGCGGACGCGTACACCGTCGAGCACGGAGTCGACGATCTGCTCCGGCAGACCCGTCGGCAGCTCCTTGTCCTCGTGCAGGACGGTACGGGTGAGCATCGGCCCGGTGAACAGTTCGCCGAGCAGATCCACGTCCAGATCACCCCGGAGTTCACCGGAGTCGACACCGCGGCGCAGCACCGCGTGCAGCATCTCGTGGCGGGACTTGATGACGCTGTCGTGATAGCGCCGCCACAGCTCTGGATGGCTCTTCACATGGCTCGTCATGGTGCGCAGCACGGCGGACTGGCGCTTGGCCATTCCCACGCGTCTCTGCCACTCCAGGAGCGTCACCAGATCGTCCCGTACCGACTCGCCGGACGGCTTCGCCGCAGGCTCCTCCAGCGCGTTGATCACTGCGAGCAGCAACTCGTCCTTGCCGCCGGGCCAGCGGCGGTAGACCGTCGCCTTCCCCACGCCCGCGACCCTGGCGATCCGCTCGACCGAGAGCGCGTCGATGGACGTGCCCTCCTCCAGCAGGCGGAGCGCCCCTTCGATGATCGCCCGCTCCGCCGCCTCGCTGCGCGGGCGTCCGCGCCGCGCGGGCGAGGGTGCGGGGTCCGCCTCCGCAGGCGTCGGGTTCATCCTGGCGCTCCTCCTTCGCGGGCCGCGCTGACGGGTTCACCGCCGGGTCGGGGCGGATCGTGGGGCCGGGGCGACGGGCCGGTTCGGCTGCCCGGTCCGTGGCCATGGCCGGACGAGCCGGATGCCGGACGGGCCCTGACGCCGGACGGGCCGACGTGCGTACGGACTGCCGGGCGTGCGTGCCGCCGGGTGTACGGCCCGGTCAACGGCCGCCCCACGAGCCCGCGTTGACGTCGTGCCCCCCCGTTGCGGGTCGCCCGATTCTGTCACGCCGCCTCCGTCACGGCACCGCACGCCGATCAGCCGCGCCTGAGCCGGGCCCCTCCGTTCCGCCCTTGCGATCCGGCCCTGCGATCCGTCAACGACCGGCCCCCACCGGTGGTTTCACCGAGTCCTGCTCCGGCGGCTCTGCGGGGCCGCCGTCCGCCCTCGGCTTCCCCGGCAGCCATACGGCCACCACCAGCGCCCCCAGCAGGGCGACCGCCGCCGACCCGAGCACGGTGACATGCATCGCGTCGATGAACGCGTCCTTGGCCGGGCCGACCAACTCCCGTCCCGCGGGCCCCAGTCGGGCCGCCACGGCGAGCGTCCCCTCGATCGACTCGCCCGCCGCGTGCCGTACGCCCTCGGGCAGCGGCAGCGCCGCGAGCCGGTCCTCGACGCCCTCCCGATAGCGAGCGGACAGCAGCGAACCGAGAACGGCCACGCCCATCGCACCGCCGACCTGCCGGAAGGTGTTGTTGACGGCCGAACCGGAGCCCGCCTTCTCCCTCGGCAGCGACTGCATGATCGACACGGTCGCGGGCGGCATGATGTGCGCCATCGCCGTGCCCATGACGAAGAAGACGACCTCCAGCGCCCAGATCGGGGTCGTACGGCCGAAGAGCAGGAACGCTGCCATCCCCACGGCCACCAGCACCATTCCGACCGCACAGACCGCCTTGGCGCCGAACCTGTCCACCACCAGCCGGGCACGGGGCGCGAAGATCAACTGGGCCAGGGCCAGCGGCACCATCAGCAGCCCGGCCTCCAGCGCGGAGAAGCCGCGCACGCTCTGCATGTAGAACACGGCGAAGAACGTCACGCCCATCAACGCGAAGAAGACAAGTGCGATCGCGGCGACGGCCGCGGAGAAGGCCGGGTTCTTGAAGTACGTGACATCGAGGGCGGGATGGTCGCTGCGCCGCTCGTGGATCACGAAGCCCGCCAGCACCGCCAGTCCGCCGCCCGAGGTGAGCAGCACCACGGGGTCGGTGAAGTCCGCGAGCTGTCCCCCCTTGATGATCCCGTAGACCAGCAGCACCAGACCGGCGACGGACAGCAGCACACCGACCGGGTCCAGCCGCCCGGGGTCCGGGTCGCGGGAATCCGGTACGAGCAGCACCATCGCGGCCAGCGCCGCGAGCACTATCGGGACGTTGACCAGGAAGACCGAGCCCCACCAGAAGTGCTCCAGCAGCGCGCCGCCCGTGATCGGCCCGATGGCTATGCCGAGGCCGACGCCGCCCGCCCAGATGCCTATGGCCTTGGGCTGCTCGTCCCGTTCGAAGACGTTCATCAGGATCGCCAGCGTGGCCGGCATCACGAAGGCCCCGCCGAAGCCCATCACGGCCCGGAACGCGATGAGTTGGCCCGGCGAGGCGGCGAGGGCGGCGAAGACGGAGCCCAGCCCGAAGACGACGAGGCCGAAGAGGAGCACGCGCCGGCGCCCGAGCCGGTCGCCGAGCAGGCCCGCCGTGAACAGCAGCCCGGCGAAGACGAGCGTGTAGGAGTTGATCGACCATTCCAACTCGCTCTGGGCGGCGCCGAGTCCGGTCGGCGCGGGCTGGGCGATGGTCTTCATCGCCACGTTGAGGATCGAGTTGTCCAGCACGACGATCAGCAGGCTGAGCATCAGCACGGCGAGGATCACCCATCGCCGCCGGTGGACCGCCTCGGGCACGGTAGAACTCATGACCGGCAGCCTACCCCATTTCCGATACGGTGCGGTCTCGTATCGGAAATGGGATGGGCGCGGTACAGGACCGGAAGCGGGAGCGGGACGGGAGAGCGGGGGCCTCTGGCTCCCTTCCTTAGGCGGTCGGCCCGTGCCAGCATGGACGTGTATCCGGGGACGCCGTCAGGGCGCCTCGAGACGACGAACACAGGAGCGTTCAGCCATGTCCGATGCTGCGCAGAAACAGGACGGGCCCTCCAAGAAGCAGCCCGGGGCCCTCTACGGCGGTGTACGCAACCGCCGCGTCACCGTCCGCGATCTCGGTTCCGCGAAGGAGCGCGGTGAGCGCTGGCCGATGCTCACCGCCTACGACGCCATGACGGCCTCCGTCTTCGACGAGGCAGGCATCCCCGTCATGCTCGTCGGCGACTCCATGGGCAACTGCCACCTCGGCTACGACAACACCGTGCCGGTCACCCTGGACGAGATGACCATGCTCACGGCCGCGGTCGTAAGGGGCACCAAGCGGGCCCTGATCGTCGCGGACCTCCCCTTCGGCACGTACCAGGAAGGCCCCGTACAGGCGCTGCGCAGCGCCACCCGGCTGGTGAAGGAGGCCGGGGCGGGAGCGGTGAAGCTGGAGGGCGGCGAGCGCTCTTCGCACCAGATCGAGCTGATGGTGCAGTCGGGCATCCCGGTCATGGCCCATGTCGGCCTCACACCGCAGTCGGTCCACGCGATGGGGTACCGGGTGCAGGGCCGCGGCGAGGAGGCGGCACAGCAGTTGCTGCGCGACGCCAAGTCCGTACAGGACGCGGGTGCGTTCGCGGTGGTGCTGGAGGCGGTGCCGGCGGAGCTGGCAGCCGAGGTCACGCGGTCGCTGCACATCCCGACCGTAGGCATCGGCGCCGGTCCGGACACCGACGCCCAGGTGCTGGTGTGGACGGACATGGCGGGGATGACGGCGGGCCGTGTGCCGAGCTTCGTCAAGCAGTACGCGCGGCTGCGGGAGACGCTCGGCGATGCCGCGAGGAACTTCGCGGAGGACGTGATCGCGGGCGAATTCCCGGAGCAGCGGCACAGTTTCGCGTAGCCGCCCGCCGCTTCCGGCGCGCACCGGGAGTCCGCGGCCGGAGCCCACCGGCAGCCCGTCCCGTACGGCACCGCGCATGTGCAGGTAACGGCGCGAGTGCACGCATGGGGACGGGCTGCCGTCCGTCCGCCCGCCCCAACTCCGCGTGACAGAGCGCCGAAACGGGCCGAGACCGGGAGGAACCGGGGCGTATCAAGGGCGGCCCCTCCGGCGTGATCCACGGCCGGTACGGTCTGAGGCCATGACCAGCAGCGCCGCCACCCACCCCGATCACCACCGCATCAGCCCGGTCTTCCTCGCGCTCACCGCGACCATGGCCGTCTCCGGTTGGGCGGTGTGGTCCGGTCTGGCGGAGGTGACGGGGGTCGCGGTCTTCTTCTTCGTCGTCTCCGGGTGGATCGTCTCGCTCTGTCTCCACGAGTACGCACACGCCCTCACGGCGCTGCGCGGCGGCGACACCTCGGTCGCCGCGAAGGGCTACCTCACGCTCGATCCGCTGAAGTACACGCACGCCATGCTGAGCATCGTGCTGCCCGTCGTCTTCGTCGTGCTCGGCGGCATCGGGCTGCCGGGCGGCGCGGTCTACATCGAACGCGGCCGTATCAGGGGCCGTTGGAAGCACAGCCTCATCTCGGCGGCCGGGCCCGCGACCAACGCGCTCTTCGCCGCCGTGCTCACGGCGCCGTTCTGGCTGGGTGCGATGGACGACGTGCCGTTCGCGTTCCGGTACGCACTGGCGTTCCTGGCGATGCTCCAGGTGACGGCGGCCGTGCTCAATCTGCTGCCCGTTCCGGGCCTCGACGGCTACGGCGTGCTGGAGCCGTGGCTCTCACCCGCGGCACGGCGGCAGGCGGAGCCGTTCGCGCCGTTCGGGCTGCTGGTGGTCTTCGGCTGCCTGTGGATCCCGGCGGTGAACGGCGTCTTCTGGGAGGGCATCGGTCATCTGATGCACGTACTGGACGTCACGGATCTGGACGTGAGTTACGGCTACGACTACTTCCGCTTCTGGCAGGGCGAGCCCGAACTGGCCGTCACTCCGCAGCAGTAGAGCCCGCGGCCGCTGATCCCTCGGTGGCCGGGCCCCGCTTGGCCGCGGACGCCGAGCGGCGGGCCCTGCGCCCGTAGTACCAGGCCATGTTGGAGGCGAGCCCCGCCAGCAGCACCCACACGATGCCGAACCATCTGCCGTTGACGAAGGAGACCACCGCCGCGATCACTGCGAGCGCGCACAGGACGGTGGCGTAGCGGGCGATCCCACGGAACGAGCGGAGGGAGGCGGCGGGGGCGGTCATGGGCGCGGCTCCAGTCGGGACGGTCGACGAGTTCGTTCGATGCTGCGTGCTGCCACCAGTGTCCACCGGTGCCGCTACGGGCGCGGACCGCGGGTGCGGGTGCGTGTGCGTGTGCGGCCGCCGCCGACAAGCCGCCCGGCGCTCGGGTTCCGGCCTGCCGGGCCTGCCGGGGCTCCCGAGCGGGCACGTCCGGGAGCGGCCCGTGCGTCACATCTCACATCGCGCTGAGCCCGTCACATGTCGGTGAGCCGGATGCCCGCGTGCACCTTGTAACGCCGGTTGACGGAGACCAGGTTCGCGACCAGCGACTCGACCTGGTGCGCGTTGCGCAGCCGTCCGGCGAAGACCCCGCGCATTCCCGGAATGCGTCCGGCGAGCGCCTGCACGACCGCGCAGTCGTCCCGGTCCTCGCCGAGCACCATCACATCGGTGTCGATCTTCTCCACGGAGGCGTCGGCCAGCAGCACCGCCGAGAGGTGGTGGAAGGCCGCGGTGACCCGGGAGTCAGGCAGCAGCGCCTCGGCCTGCTGCGCCGCGCTGCCCTCCTCGGGGCGGATCGCGTACGCGCCCTTCTTGTCGAAGCCGAGCGGATTGACGCAGTCCACCACGAGCTTGCCGCGCAACTCCTCGCGGAGGGATTCGAGCGTCCTGGCGTGACCGTCCCACGGCACCGCGACGATCACGACGTCCGAACGCCGCGCGCACTCCGCGTTGTCCGCGCCCTCCACGCCCAGGCCCAGCTCGTCGGCGGCCTGCTGTGCGCGCTCGGCGGCACGCGAACCGATGACGACCCGCTGGCCCGCCCTGGCCAGCCGATAGGCCAGGCCACGGCCCTGGTCGCCGGTGCCGCCGAGCACGCCCACGGTGAGGTCCGAGACGTCGGGCAGGTCCCAGGGGTCCTTCCTGGACTTGGCGGAGGCGGAGCCGGACGACCCCGAGGAGCCCGGCGAGCCCGAAGCGGACGAGGACGAGGACGACGGAGAGGGCGACGCGGATGCGGAGGAAGTCATACGCAGGATCCTGCCACCCGGCCCCCGTACGGCGCCTCAGTCACAGCCGTGAAGGTGATCACGTCCCGGCAGGCCCGTACACCTCTCGGCACCCCCAAGGACCGCTTCCCCCGGCCCTGTTCGCCCCTGCCTGTTTCGCTCGGCCCTGCTCGCCCTGCCTGTTTCGCTCGGCCCTGCTCGCCCTGCCTGTTTCGCTCGCCCTGCTCGCCCTGCCCTGTTTCGCTCGGCCCTGCTCGCCCCTATTCGCCCAGCGTCTCGCAGAGGTTCTCGTAGGGCCCGATCAGCGAAAGCAGCCGCCGCTTCGTCGTCCCGTCCTCGGTGGTGATCTGCACGGACATATGGCCATGGCTGATCAGCCACTTGTTGTGCACCGGCCGGTCGGACGTGTGCAGGCCCACCCCCCAGTCGCCCCCGCCGAGGATGTGCGAGTCGGGGTCGCCGCCCGGGTAGGTGAGCGTCCCGGTGCCGGAGAGGTCGCGGGTCACGGTTCGGCCGGTGTCGAGATTCGTCACGCGCATGACCAGCGGCCCGCTCTCGACGCCGAACACCGGGTTCCGCTCGTCGTCGTACCAGGTACGAAGCGTCAGATCGGCCACGGGGAACTCGGCGTGCGCCGCGAACGGGCAGACCTCACCGGCCGGGTAGTCGACGGGCTTCTGCTGCGGATGTGTGACGACCGGGCCATGGAGGCCCCCTCCGGTGCCGCTCGTCTCGCTCGGCGCGTACGTTCCGGTCCTTCCGCTCGCACCGGCGCTGCTCGCGGGCATCAGCAGCGCCGGTGCACATACGGCCAGCGCCACCGTGAGAAATCTCCGCAACGATCGCCGTCCCCGCCCGGTCCTGTGCGTCATGCCCCGCCCCCTTCGCTTCCGCGTCGCCCTCGTCGGGCCTTCGCTTGCCGATACGGCTGATACGAAGGTGCTTCGCGGTCCTCGCTGCGTGAAGACGATTCGGGCACGCCCGAACGGTTCGCCCGCGCGGTTCTCAACTGCCCGCCTACTACGGAGAGTTGACGGTACGAACGCGGCCGGGGGACGCGGGCGCGAGCACGGGCCCGCACCGGCACCGGCACCGGCACCGGCACGGAGGCATACGTACGAGGACGGGCACGGCCGGCACCACCGGCACCCCGGAGGAAAAGGCGGAACGACGATGCGCATCCACTTCACGCTCACCGATCTGACTCGCATCCGCTTCGCCGGTCCCTCCAGCCGGCTCGCGACGAGCGCCTTCAGCACCGCCCGGCTCGCGCACCATCCCGGTCCGCCCCAACTCGACCTGTGGCGGCGGGCGGTGAGGCCACGGCTGGCCTGCGGACCCACACCCTTCACCGACCTGCTGCCCTCCGCGCCCGAGCATCCCGTACCGGGGTTCCTGCGCCCGCAGCGCGGTCTGCGCACGCTGGAGGAGGAACTGGAGCGGCTGTGCGCCACTCCTCGCGAGGTCTTCCGCGCCGAACTCGACCATCTGGCCACCAGGCGCGCACTGCCTCGCTGGACGCGGCGGCTGGCCGACGGCGACCGGCGTGCGGTGGCGGGGCTCGCCGCGTCCGTACGCGACTACCACCGGGCCGCCGTGGCGCCCTACTGGCCGGGCCTGTCGACGGTGCTGGCGGCCGATCTGGCCATGCGGGCACGGCAGTTGAGGGACGGCGGCGTCGAGGAGGTGCTGAACACCCTCCATCCGAGGATGCACTGGCGGGCGCCGGTGCTGGAGATCGAGGGCTCTGACCTCGAATACCGCCTTGACGGGCGTGGGCTGCTGCTCGCTCCCGCCGCCTTCAGCTCGTACGTGCCGTGCGACCCGCACGACCGGCAGCCCACGCTCTACTACGAGGTGACCCGCAGCCCCGTCTCCCCGGCGAGCAGGGCCGGTTCGGCGAACAGGCTCGCGGCGCTACTGGGGCACAGCCGCGCCGCCGTGCTCCAGGTGATCGCCGAGGGCGTCTCCACGAGCGAACTCGCGCGCCGTACCGGTCTTTCACCCGCCTCCGCGAGCGAACACGCGACGGTGCTGCGCGGAGTCGGCCTGGTGCACACGGAACGCTCCGGCCGCCACAGCCGCCACGCCCTCACCCCGCTGGGCGCCGAACTGCTGCTGGGGCCGCCCGGGTCGCACACCGGATGCGACACCACGAGCCCCATGACGGAGGCGCCGGCTTCGTCCGAGCCCCGCGGGGTCACTTCTCCCGTGCAGCCGACCCCGTCAGCTCCGCGACCGGGATCCGCCTGAACGCCACTGTGGCGTATGGACTTTCGTCGCCCGTCTCGTACAGCAGGCCCAGCGTGCCCTCGTCGACCCGTACGAGGTCGGAGTACGCGGCGGGGCGTTCGTCGACGGTGTGCACGGCCCGCCAGGTCACGCCGTCGTCGAAGCTCGCGCGCAGCGTCATCCTCCGCCGCTCCTCAGGGTCGCCCGGCGCGGAGAAGAGCAGCACGTCGGGGTCGCGGAGCTGTAGCACGCTCGCCTCGACCACCGGGGCGACGAGCTGCGGCTGAGGCTCGAAGGGTGCGAGCAGCGTCTCGCCGCCGTCCTCGGAGCGGGCGTCGGCACGGTGCTCGGGTGCGATCGCCTCGGTGCGGGTGTTGAAGTACAGGCGGCCGTCGGGCAGTTGGGCCGCGGTGGTCTCGTTGACGTTGACCCAGCCGTCGGGGTTGTCGTCGGTGTATCCGATGCGCCAGGTCTCGCCGCCGTCGTCGCTGAGCAGGTCGTGGCCGCCGTTGTAGCGGCCGTCGGTGCCGTCGTCGCCGCCCTCGGGAGGCAGCGAGTGGTTCGCGGGTACGACGAGGCGCCCATCGTAGGGATGCGTCGTCAGGCGCAGCGCGTGTCCCGGGGTCGTCGCGTACCAGCGCCAGTGCGGCAGCTTCGCCGACGGCGTGATCTCCCGTGCGGAGGACCAGTTCGCGCCGGAGTCCGTGCTCTGCTGAATCCATACCCGCCTGCCGTCCTCCGGCGGCACCTCGCCCCGGCGGATGCGCTCCTCGGTGGCGTCCGCGGCGTTGGTGACGAAGACGAGGACGATGCGGGCGCCGTCGGCGCCGCCGTCCGGCGAAGGGACCACCACGGGCGAGGGGTTGCCCGCCGTCCCGGTCCCGTAGGAGGCGACGACGTCCAGGTCGCCCCAGGTGCGGCCGCCGTCGTCCGACCGCCGGGAGACGATCTCGATATGCCCGGTGTCCTGCGAGGAGTCCACCCGCCCCTCGGCGAAGGCGAGCAGCGAACCGTCCGGCGCCCTGACACAGGCCGGGATGCGGAAGCTCGCATAGCCATCGCTTCCCGCACTGAACGGCACGGAGGTCTCGTACGGCATGTGCGGCTCCCAACTTCCCGTCGCGGAAAAGAAGTCGACCGATTTCCGAAAGTAAGCAGACGACAACAGAGCGTCAAGAAAACGGGAGATGAACATCCGCAACGGCCCTTCGCGGGCGAGCCCGGCCCTCCGGCATCACATTCGTACGGGTGAGCACTGCCGAAACTCCCGTCCCGCACAGGGGTGTTGAGGCATCATGCCGGGCAATGGACGCAGTACGAGTCGCACATCTGCGGGAAGCGCTTGCGGGCACGGAGTGGGTACGCTCCGCGCGCCGGTTCGCCGGTTCGCTGCGTACGTCCGTCGCACCCAACAGGGGCGGTCTGCTGCTGGTCGGCACCGAGTCGTACGAACCGTGGCATCTGGCGGCGCACCTCGACGACGAGGCCGCCTGGTCCGGCCAGCCGGAGCTGTCACCGACGCTCGTGAGGCACCGCGTACCGCCTGCCGCTCCCGCGCATCTCTCCGCCGGGCTCGGCAGGATCGAGGCGGCCGGGCGCAAGGAGACCGTGCTGGTGGTCACGCCCGAGGACCCGGACCCGGAACTGCTGGAACGCGTACACGACGCACGCCGCGCGGGCGCCACGGTGCTGGCCTTGGACGAGGCCGGCGGCAGCCTTCGGCCCAGCGAACTGCACGGCATCGCGCACGACGCACTGAGCGCCGACTCCGCCGAGGTCGACCTGGAGACGGTCCAGCATCTGGTGAGCGCCGCGGCCGGTGAGACCTTCCCCGGGCGGAGCGGCCCCAGCGGGGCACCGGGACTCCCGGCCGCGGAACGCTCCCGGCGCCCGGCGCTGCGCGACCGCCTCTCCCGCATCGTCGACCAGTTGTCCGCGCCGCCGCCCACCCGCTGGTGACGCGGGGGGCGGTCGGCGATTCCAGGTCCCCGGACAGGGACCCAGGGGCCCGGACAGGGACGCCGCGACGTCGCGAGGCCGCGAGGCCGCCCAACGGCCGTGCGCCGACCGGCACTTGAGACGCAACGCACCGGTCGGCCAATACGCCGGTCAGCGCACGTAAGGCCCGGAGACGGAACGGCCCTCTGGCGCGGCGGCCCCGGAGCATGCACGCTCTGACCAGGACCCACGGCCCAGGGCCCACATCACGCGGCAGCAGACAGTCAGCAGTCGGCAGCGAGCAAAAGGCGGCGGACAGCGCGCGAGCCGGACAGGACCAGCGGAACCAGAGGACCAGGCAGCGAACCAGAGGTACAGGGAGAACGTGAGAACAGGAGGAACAGCCGAGAGATGCCCCCTCCCCCACGTCCCCGCGCCGCCCTCGCCATGGGCCCCGCCGCCGCTCACGGAATCCTCGACGACGACGTGCTCACAGCGCTCGCCGAGCACACCCGCCTCTCCCCGCTTCCCGCGCTGGACGACCTCGGCACCGAGCGGGCACGCCGCATCCTGGCGGACACCGAGCTGCTGATCACCGGCTGGGACTGCCCGCCGCTCGACGAGGCCGTGCTCGCCGCGGCGCCCCGCCTGCGCGCGGTCGCGCACACCGCGGGCAGCGTGCGCGGGCACATCACCGAGGCGTGCTGGGAACGCGGCGTCGAGGTCTCCTCGGCCGCCGCCGCCAACGCCCTTCCCGTGGCCGAGTACACCGTCGCGATGATCCTGCTCAGCGGCAAACACGTGCTGGAGACGGCACGCGAATACGCCGCCGCCCGCGACCGCGAGCGACTGACCCCGCGCCCCGGCACGGGCAACTACCGCCGCCGCGTGGGCATTTGCAGCGCCTCCCTTATCGGCCGCCGCGTGATCGAGCTGCTGCGTCCCTACGACCTCGAAGTGCGGCTGTACGACCCGTACATCACCGCGGAGGAGACCGCAGCGCTCGGCGTGCGCCGGGCCGGTCTGCGTCAACTCTTCGCCGACAGCGACGTGGTGAGCGTCCACACTCCGCTGCTGCCCGCGACCCGCGGCCTCGTCGACCGCGGACTCCTCGCCGCCATGAGGCAGGACGCCACCCTGATCAACACCTCGCGAGGCGCGGTCATCGACCAGGACGCACTGACCGAGGCCGTCTCGACGGGACGCATCCGCGCCGTGCTGGACGTCACCGAGCCCGAATCGCTGCCGCCCCGGCACCCGCTGTGGGACTGCGAGAACGCACTCATCACCCCGCACATCGCCGGTTCCCTCGGCAACGAGCTGCGCAGGCTCGCCGATCTGACCGTCTCCGAAGTCGCCCGCTGGGCGAGGGGCGAGGGCTTCGCCCACCCCGTACGACGCGAAAGGCTGGCGTTCCTCGCGTGACCGCGACCGGACCCGACACCCGCGCGGCGAAGTGGCGGCCCCCGGGGCCGACTTCGCTCCGACTCCCCCCGTACGACGCCGAGTCGAGCCCGTACACCGGCTGGACCCGTGCCCACTGGGAGGCCGTCGCCGACGGTCTGCTGAACGCCGCGTGGCGCTACGCCTCCCCGCACGGCGCACTGATCGACCTGCCAGGCCGCCCCTCCCGCAGCGGCGTGCGCTCCGACGGGCTGGAGGGCTACGCACGCACCTTCCTCGCCGCGGCGTTCCGCGTAGCGGGCGCGGGCGGCGACGATCCGCACGGCCTGATGGAGCGTTACGCGGCGGGACTGGCGGCGGGCACCCGTACGACCGGCGGCGCCCCTGCGGCACCCGCCCCTTCCCCCGACACCCGTGCGGCGGACGAGACCTGGCCGCCCATCCTCGACCACACCGTCTACGGACAGCCCATGGTGGAGTCCGCGTCGATCGCGCTCTCGCTGCGACTTACCCGCCCCTGGCTGTGGGACCGGCTGGACGATGCCGTCCAGGACCGCACCGAGGAATGGCTGCGCGGCGCGCTTCGCCATGTCCCCGCGCCCAACAACTGGTATCTGTTCCCGCTGACCGTCGCCGGCTTCCTGGAGTCGGCCGGACGCGGCGACCGCGAGACCGCGCGGGCGATCGAGCGCGGACTGGTCCTGCTGGAGGGCTGGTACCGGGGCGAGGGCTGGTACTCCGACGGCGACGGCCGCGCCTTCGACCACTACAACGGCTGGGCCCTGCACCTGTATCCGCTGCTGCACGCCCATCTCGCCCAGGACGACGGCCTGTCGGAACATCTCGGCACCCGGCTGCACACCCATCTCGAAAGCTTCGGCCTGCTCTTCGACGTCAACGGCGCACCGCTCCACTTCGGCCGCTCACTGACCTACCGCTTCGCCGCGAACGCCGCCGTGGCGCTCGGCGCCCTCACGGGCCACACGCCGTTCGCGCCGGGCGTCTCCAGGCGCCTGCTGAGCGGCTGTCTGCGCTACTTCCTCGACCGAGGCGCGCTCAGCCGGGACGGACTGCTCACGCTCGGCTGGCACGGCCCGCACGAGGCGACGCTTCAGGACTACTCCGGCCCGGCCTCCCCGTACTGGGCGTCCAAGGGCCTGCTCCCGCTGCTCGTGCCGCCCGGAGATCCACTGTGGACGGCACGGGAGGAGGCGGCCCCGTCCGAGGGCCCGGCACGAGCAGTGGCTCTGCCCTCCGCGGGCCTGCTGATCCAGACGGGCGGCGACGGCACGGTCCGCCTGCACAACCACGGCAGCGACCATGTGCCGCCCCACGAGGGCGAGCCGGCCCGCTCCACCGACCCGCTGTACGCACGCCTCGCCTACTCCACACGTACGGGCCCCACGGCGAGCGGCAACGTGCCCGACAACCACTTCGCCGTCGAGGTCCCAGGTCCGCACGGCCGCCACGGGGCCGAAGTCCCGGAGAACTCCGGTGTGTTCAGCGCCCGCGTACGCATCCACCCGATGGACGCGGCGTCCGGCCCCGGCGGCGCCTGGGGCTGGGCGGCGTCCTGGCACACACCGGTCTTCCCCTCGGGCGGCCCGATGGTGCCGGGCCTGCGAGTGCAGAGCCTGACGTTCGTACGGGGCGGACTCGAACTCCGCGTGCACCGCGTACTGGGCGCGCCCGCGGGTGCGCGCGTACGCCTGACGGGCTGGGCGACGGGCGAGCCGGAGCCGGAAGCGGGACCGTGGTCGGAGCCGGTCCCGGGGCGTCAACACCGTGCTCTCCACGACCGGTTGGAGCCCTGCGCCCTGAACGGCTTGCACGGCTTGCACGGCTGGGACGACGCCTCCCCGACGCTGCTACGCGCCCCGCAGGGCACCGCCTTCACCCGCTGGGCCCAGCTCCCCGCCCTCCAGGGCCCGGCGGAGGGCACCGCGCTCTTCGTAGCCGTGGCGGCCCTCGCCCCCGGCGGTACGCCCCAGGCGCCCCCGGCTCCCCTTCCCGAGTCCGCCCGCCTGCTCTCCGCCGACACCGCCTCGGCCCAGGTGCTGTGGACGGCGGACGACACCGTCACCCATGTCGCGTTCACCGCGAACTCGGCCGAGGTCACCACGTAGCACCGCGTACGCCCGTGCCGACTGCGGCTTGGCCCCGCCCGCCCTCCGCGGAAGGCCGACCGCCCGGCCCCGAACGCCCGGGCGTCAGCCGCCCACGACGCCCTACGCGTCCTCGTCCTGGCCTCCGTCACGCCGCGGAGCGTCCCCCCACCGGGGATCGTTGTCCCACGCCTCGTTCCGCTTGTGCACGGTCTCGATCGCGCGGGCGGCCTCGGCCTGGGTGGCGTACGGCCCGAGGCGGTTCTTGGCCGGGCACTCCGGGCCCTCCTCGACCTTGCCGTGCTTGACGCAGTAGTACCACTCGCCCGGTTTGCCGGACCCGGTGCGTTTGAAGAGAGCCATACGGTCATGCTCCCCCCTGAGCCCCGCTCGTACCACAGTTAGACTCGCGCACATGTCTGGCCAGTCATTGCTCACTCCCGGTGAACTCTCCCCGCACCGGGCGGTCCCCGCTTCGATCCCGCGTCCCGAATACGTCGGCAAGGACGCTCCCGCTCCGTACGCAGGGCCCGAGGTGCAGGACGGCGAGACCATCGAGAAGATGCGCGTGGCGGGCTCCATCGCGGCCCGTGCCATGGAGGAGGCGGCCAAGCACATCGCCCCGGGCGTCACCACGGACAAGCTCGACGAGGTCGCCCACGCGTTCATGTGCGACCACGGCGCCTACCCGTCGACCCTCGGCTACCGCCGCTTCCCCAAGTCCCTTTGCACATCCGTCAACGAGGTCATCTGCCACGGCATCCCGGACTCCACGGTCCTGCGCGACGGCGACATCGTGAACCTCGACGTGACCGCCTACATCGACGGCGTACACGGCGACAACAACGCCACCTATCTGTGCGGCGACGTCGACGAGGAGTCCGCGCTGCTGGTCGAACGCACCCGCGAAGCGCTCAACCGCGCCGTCAAGGCCGTACGGCCGGGCCGCCAGATCAACATCATCGGCCGCGTCATCGAGTCGTACGCCAAGCGCTTCGGCTACGGGGTGGTGCGTGACTTCACCGGCCACGGCATCAACACCTCGTTCCACTCGGGCCTGATCATCCCGCACTACGACGACGCCAGGGCGACCACCGTGATGCGGCCCGGCATGACCTTCACCATCGAGCCGATGCTGACGCTCGGAACATACGAGTGGGACATGTGGGACGACGGCTGGACGGTCGTCACCAAGGACCGGCGGCGCAGCGCGCAGTTCGAGCACACGCTCGCGGTCACGGACTCCGGCGCGGACATCCTCACGCTGCCCTGAGCGACAAGACCCGGCCACCGTCCGTCTGCCGCACGGCGGCCAGGCCACGGTGGCCGGTCGCGTTGGCAGCCCCTCGCGTTGCCGCCCGTCTCCCGCCGGTTCCCCGCCGGTTCCCGCTCCGTGGTTTTCCCGACAGGCTGTCGGTAAAGAATGGCGTCATGACCTCACGGCCGGCGGCGCATCTGCCCTTCTCCACTCTCATCCGGGACGCCACGAAGGCGCAGCACACCCGGGCGGAGAGTTCGACGTTCATGAGCGACATGCTCGGCGGCAGCCTCGGCAGGGAGGCGTACACGCGCTACACCGAGCAACTGTGGTTCGTCTACCGGGCGTTGGAGGAGGCGGCGGACAAGCTCTTCGACGACCCGGTCGCCGGCCCCTTCGTACGGCGGGAGCTCTTCCGCCTGCCCTCGCTGGAACGCGACCTGGACCATCTGCACGGCACGGGAGCGTGGCGCGGCACGGTCACACCGCTCGCCGCCACGGAGTCCTACGCGGAGCGGATCGCGGAGGTCGCCCGCGACTGGCCGGGCGGCTATGTCGCCCACCACTACACCCGCTACCTGGGAGACCTCTCGGGAGGCCAGGTCGTGCGGGGGGCGGCAGAGCGGAACTGGGGCTTCGCACACAAAGGCGACGGGGTCCGGTTCTATGTCTTCGAAGACATTCCGAACCCCGCCGCCTTCAAGAGGGGGTACCGCGAACTGCTGGACTCGGTACCGGCCGACGACGAGGAGAAGTGGCGCATCGTCGGCGAGTGCGGACGAGCCTTCTCGCTGAACACCTCGGTCTTCGAGGAGCTCGCGGCTCCCGTTCCGACCGGCCGCTGACGCGGCGGCGCCGGCAGAGTCGATGCCGTCGTTCAGCCGCCCGCCCGCGCCGGGCTGAGCGTCAGCCCATGGCCTGGCGGGCCCTGGCGCTGTCGGTCAGCGACGAGGGGTGTGCGTCCTTGCACAGCTTCACGTGGCCGACGTTGTGCACGTAGCGGGCGCTGATCCAGTAGTTGCTGTTCCGCAGCTTGTACCAGAACGGGTTGCCGGCGATGACCTGCGCACGGATCTTGCAGTCGAGGCCGCGCTTGGCGTGGTAGGGGAGTACGTACTTCACCGAGGAGTCGGTGCTCGGGTACTGACGGACATTCAGGCCCGACATGGCGGTGACGATGCCGTAGGGCTTGTGGGGGACGGCGACGGTGCCGGCCGCGGACGCCTCGGCGGTGCTCGCTCCCAGGAGCGAACCGCCCAGGAGGACGGCGGAAGCCGTGGCGGCGATCCGTACACGACGAGCAGTAGTGGCAGCCATGCAGCTGCCTCCTTTCCGTATGCCGTGAGCGGGTGGGGCGGCCCTCGTTCGCGTAAGGAAAGCGCTCTGAGCGGGACTGCCACACGCCGGATCACGGGGCTACTGGGACGTTCTGCCCGATTTTATGCCGCTCTGTGATGGTCTATCAGCTTTCACACGCGCGATCGTTCGCCTCAGTTCACCTGTGCGGAATGGGGGCGGGACGGCGGCAGGTCGGCGGCAGGCGGCGGCTGGAACAGCCTCGGATGGGACGGCGGGCCGACTCGTGCCGAGTACCGGCGGGCCGTTCGGCGTTCATGCGCTGCGCCGAGATGCCCGTAATCGTCCGCCGCACTCGACCGGGGCGGTACGGAACCTGCCAGGGGGCTACACCGACTCTCCCCTGAGATCTGCGGCGGCGGCCGCGCATGATTGCATACGGGCGCCTGGTTCCTGGAGACGAACGCCCTGGGCGGGGCGATAAGGTGCTATACCGCAAGCGGGGCGGGGAGGACACACGATGAATGCGCGACAAGCACGGCGGACACGGCTGCTCGCGTCGGCGACGGCTACGGCGGTGCTGTCGGTGACGCTGTCGGGATGCGTGACGGTGCACGGCGAGGACGCCGTGATCCCGGCCGTCTCCAAGGCCGACGCGAGGAAGATCCTCAAGGAGTTCAACACCACCAGCAACAAGGCCAACTCCTCCCATGACCCGGGGCTGAACTCCACCATCGAGACGGGCGCGCTCGGCGCGATCGACCAGGCCGGTCTGAAGTCGCGCAAGAAGCTGGCGCCGAAGGGCAATCCCGACTACGAGCCGCTGCGTCTGTCCGACGCGCGCTTCCTGATCCCCAAGCAGGCGGGCTGGCCCAAGTTCTTCGTGGCCGATGCGCGCAGCAACCGCACGAGCGACGGGCGTTGGCTGCTGGTCTTCCAGCGTGACGACGCCGATTCCGACTGGCGTGCGTCGTATCTGGCGGTGTTGCAGAACCCGGAGATCCCCCGCTTCGTCGTAGGCAGGGACGGCTATGCGAAGGCCGTACGGGACGGGGCCGCGTCCCGGCTGGTGGTGCCTCCGGACGAACTGAGCGATGCCTACGTGAGCTATCTCGGCGAGGGCACCGGCGAGTTCGCGCCCGGTGAGCACACCAGCAAGCGGCGCGAGCAGCGCAAGGGCTCGGCGAACCGGCCCGGCAAACGCACCGAGTTCGCGGACGTGCCCGCCAAGGCACCGCAGTACGCACCGTTCGGGCTGCGCACCCGCGACGGCGGTGCCCTGGTCTTCTTCGCCTCACAGCACCACACCAAGGAGACCTACGCGGCGGGCTACAAGCCCCCGGTGAAGGACCCGCTGGTGAAGGCACTGATGACGGGCACGCCACGGCAGTCGGTGACGTATGTGCGCGTCTCGGAGCAGGCGGTGAAGGTGCCCGCGGAGAAGGACGGCGGCGAGGTCGAGTTCCTCAACCGGATCGACGGGCTGACCTCGGTCAAGGGCGAGTGAGGCGCCGCACGCGCCGCGTCAGCGTGCCGGCCAGGCCGTTGTCTCCTCGCCCGCGTGCGCCGCGCATGCGTCGGTGAGCGCTTCCAGAAGGGTCAGCGGCTCGGGCAGGGTCGCCGGGGAGGACAGCGCACCGGTGCCGTCGACGGTCGCACCCGCACTCGTACCGGCCGCCTCTTCGTTGGCGTCCGCGTCCCCGTCCGCGGTGACCGCGTCAGATCCCGTCCCCGGCGGGCGCACCCAGCGCACCTCGGCGCTCTCGCCGGTCCCTGGCAGGGTCGCGGGCGGCACCAGCACATAGCTTCCGCGGCAGTGCCAGCGCAGGCCGGGGTGTTCGTCCATCGTCTCGGGGTGGCAGTCCAGCTCGCAGGGCCACCACTCGTCCTCGTCGTCGGGGGTGCCGCGGGTGGCGGTGAAGAACAGCATCCGGTCGCCGCCGGAGAGCGCCACGGGGCCCAGCGGTACGCCCTCAGACTCCAGCCGCTCCAGGGCCGCCCATCCCGCCGCGGCCGGTACGTCGAGCACGTCGTGGTCCCGTCCGGTGGCCGCGACGAAGTTCGCGTGGGGATGGCTCTGCGCCCAGCGTTCGATCTGCGCGGCGTCGGTGGTGGCCTGCGTCTGCCACCCGAAGGAGAGCGGGTGGCGCCCCGGCGTGGGGCATCCGATGCGTACGCATGAGCAGCCGTAACCCGAGGGGTGTGCGGCGGGTGCGAGGGGAAAGCCCGCGGCGGCGGCGGCCAGCAGCAGTGCGGTACGGACGCGGGCGGCTTCGGCTTGAGCGGCGGCGCTCCGGGAACTCGCCGTCCGGCCACCGGGGCCGCTCCGTGCGAAGTGACGCAGCCACCGGCCGAACCTGCTCTCGCGTTCCATCTACCGCCTCGCTCCGCAATTTTCGCGACCACAACCGTGGATCTCCGAGGGTACGCAGCACTGGACCCGCTCCGTGCCGAATCGGGGGATCGTGACTGACCCGTCGTCATACGGGTATCGGTCCCGGCCTCCGGGCATCTGACCGGCACGTACGCCTCACGGCCGGCGGCGTGCGGCCGCCGCGGCCCGTACACCCTCCTGCCGCACCGTCAGGGTCTCCGGGCGGCATGTTCCGTTCCACGGGCCTAGCTTGAGATCCATGGTCATGATCGCGGTCAGGGCCGTACGGGCCGTCCACGCCGTCCGGGCCCTCCTCTTCCCGCTGGTGCTGCTTGCGCCCTGCGCGGTCGTGCCGGGGTGCGCACCGGCGCCCGCCCGGATGCGGGGCACCGACGCGGTACGTGCGGCGGCGCTTCCCCGTACCGTCTACGCCGCGCACCGCGGAGGCGCCATGGAGGTGCCGGAGAACAGCATGGCCGGGCTGACGTCCGCCTACCGGCGCGGCTCCGCCGACGTACTCGACGTGGACGTGCGGAGGCTGCGCGACGGAACCCTCGTCGCGATACACGACGCGACGCTGGACCGTACGACCGATCACAAGGGCCCGGTCGCCGCGCTGACGCAGCGCCAGTGGCACCGCGTAAGGCTGCGCCCGGAACACGGACTGCCTGGCGCCTGGCGGCCGGAGCATCCGCCGACGGCGGCCGACGTGCTCGACCGCTTCGGCGGGCGGATCGTGCTGAACGTCGAGCTCAAGGACGGCGGCGGCCTCCGACGCCTCGCCGCGCTGATCCGCAAGCGTGGCCTCGCCGAGTCGGTGTACGTGCAGTCCAACGATCTGCGGCTGGCGGCGAAGGCACACCGCATGGGGCTGCTGACGTCGGTGTGGAGGTCGGTGGGTCAGGCACGCCGCGACCACCCGGAGCGCTGGCGCGGAACGGTCGACATGCTCAGCGTCGACCACCGCGCACGCGACGCGGACATCCGCAGGGCCGTCCGCTCGGGCGTACGCCGGGTCTGGTCGCACACGATCAGCACGCCCGCGCAGCGGGACCGGGTGCTGCGGCTGGGCTGTGACGGCGTGCTGACGGACGCTCCGCGCCTGCTGGCGCGTACGCCGCGGGAACCGCACCGGACACAGGCGGCGGAACCGGGAGAGCGCGGTCGCGATGCCCACAGGCCCGTCGGCGGGATGAGGCGAGAAAAGAAGAGTCGGCAAGGCCGCGAAGCGCGGAGAGGGCGGGGAGCGCGGCGGCCACAGCGGGACAAGGCGGACGCCCCGGGCGGCGTGCGGGACCGCTGAGCGAACATTCCGTTCACATCGCGGCGAAGACAGGCCCCCAGACCCCACCATGGGCGCAGCACAACGCGCGTCGACCCCGTAAGGAGCCTTCGTTGTACGGACCCGGCTACACCCCGCGCCGCTATCTGATGTGCCCACCGGCGCACTTCCGCGTGACGTACTCCATCAACCCCTGGATGGACCCCGACAAGCCCGTGGACATCCCGCTGGCGCTGGCCCAGTGGGAGGAGCTGCGCGACCGCTACCGTTCGCTCGGCCATACGGTCGAGGAACTCGAACCGGTCGAGGGCCTGCCCGACATGGTGTACGCGGCCAACGGCGCGACCGTCGTCGACGGCCGTGTGCTGGGTGCACGCTTCGCCCATCGGGAGCGCGCGGGAGAGGCGGCCGTGCACCGTGCCTGGTACCGGGCCAACGGCTTCGCCGACGTGCACGAGCCGGAGCACATCAACGAAGGCGAGGGCGACTTCGCGGTGACCGGGTCCTGGCTGCTGGCCGGCCGGGGCTTCCGCAGCAGCCCGCTGTCGCACGGCGAGGTGCAGGAGTTCTTCGGACGGCCCGTGATCGGCCTGGATCTGATCGACCCGCGCTACTACCACCTGGACACGGCGCTGTGCGTGCTGGGCGGGGACGAAGTCATGTACTACCCGCCCGCGTTCTCCCCGGGCAGCCGGGCCGTGCTCGCCCGGCTCTTCCCCGAAGCGCTGATCGCGTCCGAGGCGGACGCCGAGGCGCTCGGACTGAACGCGGTCAGCGACGGCTACCACGTGATGCTGCCGCAGGCCGCCGTCGGTCTTTTCGAGCCGCTGCGGGAGCGGGGCTATGAGCCGGTGCCGATCGATCTGACGGAGCTGCTGAAGGGCGGGGGCAGCGTGAAGTGCGTGACGGCCGAACTGCGCCCGGCGGCCTGAGCGTTGACGCGTAAGCCGACCGGGGCCTCCTGAGGTGTGTGCGGCCCGGCTGCCGCTGCCGCCGGGCCGCGCACCCTCTCCCCCGTCCTCCCGCTCTCCCCCGCTCTACCGCATTCCCCGTGGCTCTTTCCGATACGGGCTCCTGGTCAGCGCCGGGCGCCCTCCGCGGCGAAGGGCAGCCCCGTGGCGAGACCGCTCAGCGCGACCGCCAGCGACTCACCGAGGTAGCTGACGCCGATGGAGAGCGTGAGCGGCCGGGCGTGCTCGTGCATTCCGGCCCGTACGGCGAGATAGCCGAAGGCGCCCATCACCGCGAAGCTGCCCACGGCGGCCAGGAACGTCCGGATCGTGTAGCGCTGCCAGGCGACCCCGTCCCGTTCGAAGACCGACACCGTACGGCCGCGCAATGCTCCCAGCGCGAAGCCCAGCACGCTGCCGCCCGCGACCCAGCCGATGTCGGCGGCCGTGAGTACGTCCGCGGTCTTCGCCACGTTCCAGACGCCGACGCCGGTGAGGATCACGGGGGCACCCAGCAACTCCCTTGCGTTCAGCGGTTCTCCGTAGAGCCGCTTGATCACCAAGCCCGCCACCAGTGCGGCGATCAGCAGTCCGGTCGTCCATCCGTTCATGACTGACGTACCCCCGTTTTTCTAGCATGGTCATGCGAGAAAGAATGTAGCGCACGCGTGCTATAAAAGCCAGATGCCGAAGATCGTGGACGCCGGGGAACGACGCAGGGCGGTGGCGGAGGCCGTCTTCACGGTGGTCGAGCGCCAGGGGGTGGAGGGCGCCTCGCTGCGCAACGTCGCCGACGAGGCAGGGCTGGCCATCGGTTCGGTCCGCCACTACTTCCGTGACCACTCGGAGGTGCTGCTGTTCGCCATGGAGGAGATGTCCCGGCGCTTCGAACAGCGCGTGCTCGCGCGTGTCGAGCGGCTCGCGGGGTGCACGGACCGCGGGGAGCGCCGCGCGGGCACGGAGGCGCTGCTGGAGGAGTTCCTGCCGCTGGACCGCACGCGACGTCAGGAGGCCGCCGTCTGGTACGCGTTCGTCACCGCGGCCCGTACGCGCCCCGAACTGCGGTCGCGGGCCGAGGAGGTGCTGGAGGGGATGCGCGAGGTGATGGCCCGTGTGCTGCGCGGGGGGCAGCGCACGGGTGCGCTGCCGGAACGTCTCGACGTGCGTCTGGAGAGCGTCAGGCTCGCCGCGCTGCTGGACGGGCTGACCGTGCAGGCCGTGCAGGCTCCCGGATTGCTGCCGCCGAAGCTGCTACGGGACGTGCTGCGGCGTCATCTGGACGCGCTGTCGGTGGCGGAGAGCGGGTAAGGCGGCCCTAGGCGTGTACCGGTGGGCCGGGCCGGGCCGGGAGCGGATGAGCCCGTGGCCGGTGGCTGCGGCGAGGGAAGCGGGCCGCCCGCAGCAGGTCAACTCCCCGCGGCCGACGGGCCGTTCGGCTCCGCCGGCCAGGCGTCGCCCCACTTGGCGTCGCGTGCCAGACGGTAGTCGGCGCCGTGCCGCTTGGTGACGGTCGCGGGCCGCAACTCCTCGCCCGGGGTGCACAGTTCCAGCAGCACCTGGCCCTTGCGCTTCTGCGGCCTGCGCACGATGCGCCCTCCGGCCGGAACGCCCGCGACGCCGGGGCGCACCGCGGCGACATACGCGAACTTCTCGTCCTCGTACGGCAGTGAGCCGCCCTTGAGCCGACGGTGCAGGGAGGAGCGGTTGACGCGGGCGGCGAAGTGGCACCAGTCCTCGCCGGGCACCATCGGGCACGGCGCGCTGTGCGGGCACGGCGCGAGCACTCGCAGCCCGGCGTCGAGGAGACGGTCGCGTGCGTCGAGGACACGGGCATGGCCGTCGGGCGTTCCGGGCTCGGTGATCACCACCGCGCGTCCGGCGCGTGCCGCGGCGCCGACCAGCGACTGCCGCTCGGGCACGGCCAGTTCGCCCAGTACGTACGAGACGGTCACGAGGTCCGCGCCGGGCAGCGAGGGCGCATCGCCGTCGCCGTCGCCGTCGCCAGAGCGCTCGTCGCGGACGGTCAGCGAACGCCGCCGCCACTCGGCCGCGTGCAGCGCCTCCGCGCCCGAACGGCCGGACGTGTTCGAGGAGTTCGAGGTGCACGCGGTGCCCGGGCCGCCCGGGCCACCGCCGCTCGCAGGGCTCGACTTCCCTGCGGCGCCCGCCAGTTCACGTCCGAGCGCGAGCGCGGGCTCGGAGCGGTCGAGGACCGTTGTGCGGCGCGTGCCGCTCTCCGGGCCGCCGCCGGCTCCGCCCCAGACCTCGGCGGCGGCCCACACCGCCGCACCCGTGCCGCCGCCGACGTCGAGATGGCTCTCCGGCCGCCAGTCGCCCGTACGCACGGCCAGGGCTTGGAGCGCGGCGGTGACGGCGGCGAAGGTGGCGGGCATGCGATAGGCCGCGTAGGCCACGACGTCCGCGCGGTCGCGCAGCACGGGGGCGGGCTCCTCGCGCCCCCGGTAGCCGGACATCAGCCGCTCGACGGCGCCGGCCGCCTGGCGCGGCGGCAGCCCGTCGACGAGCGCGGCGAGGGCGTGCCGCAGTTCTTCCTCGATCACCACGGCAGTCTATGGAGCCCCGCTGCGCGCGGCGCGGGCGAGGCGGGTGGCCGCTTCGGCGCGCGGGCGGTTGTCGGCGGGGCGCCGTACGGGGTGGACGGTGTTGGCGAGCAGCACCAGGAAGGTGTCCGTCGCCGGGTCCAGCACCAGGCTCGTACCGGTGAAGCCCGTATGCCCGGCGGCCGTTCTGTGCTCAGGAGACCTCAACTCGCCGCTGCCGCCTGCCAGTTCGCCCATGAAGCGGGGCTGGCCGACGGCGAGGCCCAGCCCCGGCGGTGCCAGCATCGCCCTCACCGAGGAGGGCGTGAGAATCCGCGCGCCTCCGTATGCGCCGCCCGACAGCAGCGTGCGGCACAGCACGGCCAGGTCGGCGGCGGTCGAGAAGAGACCCGCGTGGCCCGCGACGCCGCCGAGGGCGAAGGCGTTCTCGTCGTGGACGGTGCCGCGCAGCATGCCGCGGTCCGCCTTGGCCCAGGGGCGGCGCTGGTCCTCCGTCGCCGCGGCCGAGGCGGCGGGCACGGGACCGTAGGAGGTGGACTCCATGCCCAGCGGACCGGTGATGCTGTCCCTGACGAGGGCGTCCAGGCCGATGCCCGAGACCCGTTCCAGTACCTGCTGGAGCGCGATGAGGTTGAGGTCGGAGTAGCAGTGCGTGCTTCCGGGGGCGGCCACCGGCTCCTCGTCCCACAGCGGCGCCAGAAGGCCGCCGCCGTCCCGCTCGCCTCCGAAGGGGATCTCGGGCCGCAGCCCTGAGGTGTGCGTCAGCAACTGCCGTACGGTGATGCGTTCCTTGCCGCGGGCGCCGAACTCCGGGACGTACAAGGCCACTTCGCGGTCCAGCGCGACCGTTCCGCGTTCGCACTGGCTCATCGCGGCGACGGCCGTGAAGAGCTTGGTGAGCGACGCCAGATCGAAGAGCGTCCCGGGTGTCGCCGGCTCCCAGCGCTCCCTCGGCAGCTCGGCACCGGCGCCGGCCTCGGCGTCGTAGGACGAGTAGCGCACCGCCCAGCCCGTGGCGTGCTCCAGCGCGATCCACGGGCCACGACCGGCCACCGCAACCGCGCCGGAGCACCAGCCCGTCACGGGCAGCAGGTCCAACTCGTCGCGCAGCGCCGCCAGTTCCGCCGGGCACAGACCCGCATGCCCGGCGGTCGGCGCGTGCCTCAGCTTCGCGCCGTCCGCCATGGACGGCACAGCCCCACGAACGCGACGGCGGCGATCAGCAGCGAGCCGAGCTGCACCAGCGCCATCGGCACGGCGGTCCGCTCGCCCGCGACACCGACGAGCGGCGAGGCGATCGCGCCGATCAGGAACTGGGAGGTGCCCAGCAGCGCCGAGGCCGACCCGGCGGCGTGCGGGGCGCGCAGCAGGCCCTGGGAGTTGGCGTTCGGCATGACGAAGCCCATGCCCGTCATCAGTACGCACAGCCCCGCCGCCACGGGCACCAGCCCTGGCCGTCCGAAGACGCCGCTGGTCATCAGCAGCAGTGCGACGGCGGCCGTACCGGTCATGAGGAGCCCGAAGGCGAGGACCCGGTCGAGCGGCACCCGGCCGACGAGCAGCTTGCCGTTTATCTGGCCCGCGGAGACCAGGCCGATGGAGTTCACCATGAACAGCAGGCTGAACGTCTGCGGGCTGGCGCCGTAGATCTCCTGGACCACGAACGGCGAGGCGGAGACGTAGGAGAAGAGCGCCGCGAAGCTGAGACTGCCCGCCAGGAGATAGCCGGTGAAGACGCGGTCGGCGAAGAGGCCGCGCATGGTGCGCAGTGCGTCGGGGACGCCGCCGCTGTGCCGCTTGTCGTCCGCGAGGGTCTCCGGAAGCCAACGTGCGACGACCAGGGTGAGTACGAGACCGACGCCGGTGAGTACGAGGAAGACGCCGCGCCAGTCGGTGAAGCGGAGTATCTGCCCGCCGAGTACGGGGGCGAGGATGGGCGCGAGGCCCGATATCAGCATCAGGGTGGAGAAGAAACGTGCCATCGCGAGGCCGTCGTACAGATCGCGGACGACGGCCCTGGCTATGACTATCCCGGCGGCGCCGGTGAGGCCCTGCACCAGCCGGAAGAGGATCAGCGTCTCCACGCTGGGCGCGAACGCGCAGGCGGCTCCGGCCAGTACGTAGCCGGCCATGCCGATCAGCAGCGGGCGCCTTCTGCCGAACTGGTCGCTCATCGGGCCCACGACCAACTGGCCGACGGCAAGCCCGAGAAGGCATCCGGTGAGCGTGAGCTGCGCGGTGGCGGCAGGGGTGTGGAGGGTGCCGCTGACCGCGGGCAGCGCCGGGAGGTACATGTCCATCGACAGCGCGGGCAGTGCCGTGAGGCCGCCGAGTACGAGGGTCACCAGCAGGCTCGCGCGGCGGCGGCGGGTGAGCGTCGGGGCGGGGCCGGTGGCGGGCCCGGGCCCGGCGGGCGCGGGAGCCGCGGCAGCGGGAACCGTGGTCGCGCTCCCGGACGGGGTCTCGAATGCGGTCTCTACGGGTGCGGTGCCGACGGGCGCGGTGCCGACGGGCGCCGCGGTGCCGGCGTGTGCGTCGGCGGCGACGGGGTCGCCGAAGGAGTCGGTGACGGGGACTGCGGCGGAAGCCGTGGCTGCGGCCGTTCGGGCAGGGCCGGGGTCGGACATGCACCTCTCCAGGAGATTGTTGACGACTGGCACATTCTCCCAGACATGTCCGTCCCCGGCCCAACCGCTTTTCCTCACCCACGGCCCTCACGGGCCTGTGCGCAGCCTTTTCACTCCGCGGCCGCGCACCGCGACGGGCCTCGGTCAGAGCGGTTCAAGCCCTGGATCACCGGCCCGTGAGACGAAGGACGCGGCCGTCGCGACGGGTGCCCCCGGCCGGGTGACCAGGTCCACCGTGCGGTAGTCCGCGCGCAGTCGCCGCCGGTCAAGGGTGACGAGGACGTATCCGCGGCGCCCGTCGTAGAACTTCATGTGGGGGTTGGCGTCGAGGAAGGTCTGCCAGTCGCCGGGCTTCGCGACCCCGTCGCCTCCGCTGGCGACGGACGTGGTGACCAACTCCACACCGGCGGTGCGCGATCCGGTGTCGTCGAAGTCCTCCTTGATGTCCATGGCGTAGTGCACGTGTACGTCGCCGGTGAGCACGGCGAGGTTCTTCACCCCGGCCGTGCGTGCCGCGTCGAGGAGGCGGCGCCTCGCCGCCGGATAGCCGTCCCAGGCGTCCATGGACAGCGGGTACGGGCCCGTCGTCCGGTCGCGGCGCCGGGAGAGGACGGTCTGCTGCGGCACCAGGTTCCACACGGCGTTCGAACTCTTCCAGCCGTCCGCCAGCCAGCGTTCCTGCGCGGAGCCGAGCATCGTACGGTCCGGCCTGCCGGTCTCGTCGGTCGGCACCTGCCAGCCGTCGCCCGCCGACTGGTCGTCGCGGTGCTGGCGGCCGTCGAGGATGTCGAGCTGTGCGAGCCGCCCGAAGTGCAGCCTCCGGTAGAGCTGTAGCGAGGAGCCCGAAGGCTGCTGCGGCGGGCGCAGCGGCAGGTTCTCGTAGTACGCGCGGTAGGCCGCCGCGCGGCGGGCGAGGAACGCCTCGGGGGGCGAGCCGTCGGGGGTCTCGTCCGCGTAGTTGTTCTCCACCTCGTGGTCGTCCCAGGTGACGATCCAGGGGTGGGCGGCGTGCGCGGCCTGGAGGTCCGGGTCGCTGTGGTAGAGCGCGTACCGCAGCCGGTAGTCCTCCAGCGTCGTGGTCTCCTTGTTGAACGCGTCGGGAAGGTTCAAGGACGGGTCGGCGCGGTCGCCGCCGTGCGCGTCGACCGCGTACTCGTAGAGGTAGTCGCCGAGATGCAGCACGGCGTCGACGTCCTCCTCCCGCGCGAGATGTCCGAGCGCGGTGAAGTAGCCGTCGTGGTACGCCTGGCATGAGACCGCCGCGAAGCGCAGCGATCCGGACGAGTCGCCGGTGGCCGGCGCGGTGCGGGTGCGGCCCACGGGGCTGGTCCATCTGCCCACGCGGAAGCGGTAGTAGTAGCGGGTACGCGGCTGAAGGTTCTCGGGGACGACGTGCACCGCGTGGTGGAACTCCGGGTGCGCGGTGACGCTTCCGCGCCTCACGCCGCGCGTGAAGCGCTCGTCACCGGCCAACTCCCAGTTGACGGTGACAGGTTGACGGTCGAGTCCGCTGTCCGGCGTGTACGGGTCGGGGGCGAGGCGGGTCCACAGCACCACGGAGTCGGGCAGGGGGTCGCCGGAGGCCACACCGAGGGTGAAGGGGTCTTTGTCGATACGGGCAGGGTCGAGCTTCGCTGCGGCGTGTGCGGGTCGGGGGAGGTTGACACCGAGGGCCAGGGACACCGTCGCCGCCGTCCCTGTCAGCAGTCGGCGACGGCACAATTGCCGTGCAGCCGCACGGTATTCGCTGTCTGCGCTCGAAGGCTGCGTCATACATGCGATTGCACAGTCCGTGAGAGTCCGGCAGCGGACGGACACGCGACCGACGAGTGACCAGTCGGTGGCAGTCGAGCGGCTGTGGCTCCCCGCCGCCTCAGGGAGCGGCCGGCGCCGGACTCCGTCGGGGCAACGCGAATGACAGCCCGTACTCTGCGCGCATGACGACACAGGGTGAGAGGACGGCCAGGGGTGAGGGGACGCGGACGGCACTGGTGACCGGCGCGGGTTCGGGCATCGGACGGGCCGTCGCAGTGGAACTGGCAGCGGCCGGCTGGCAGTTGACGCTGGCGGGACGGCGGCCCGAGCCGCTGGAGGAGACGGCACGGCTGGCCGAGACGGCTGCGAGGGCCGTGGCGGACGCCGCGACTACGGAGACGGGAGGCGCCGCGCCTACGGAGGTCGCTCAGGTCGTGCCCACGGACGTCACCGATCCGGAAGCCGTCGCGGCGCTCTTCACGTCCGTGCGGGAGAGGACGTCCGGGCGGGAGAGCGGCGGCCGGCTGGACCTGCTGTTCAACAACGCGGGCACCTTCGGCCCCGCGGTGCCGCTGGAGGAGCTGTCGCCCGAGGAGTGGCGCGGCGTCGTGGACGTCAATCTGACGGGTGCCTTCCTGTGTGCGCAGGCGGCGTTCCGGCTGATGAAGGATCAACGGCCGCAGGGCGGCAGGATCATCAACAACGGGTCCGTCTCCGCACACGTGCCGCGCCCCGGCTCGATCGCGTACACCGCGACCAAGCACGCGGTCACGGGCCTGACCAAGTCCCTTTCGCTGGACGGCCGTTCGTACGGGATCGCCTGCGGCCAGATCGACGTCGGCAACGCCGCCACGGAGATGACGGCACGTATGCAGACCGGCGTCCCCCAGGCGGACGGCACCACGCGGGCGGAGCCGGTGATGGACGCGGCGGACGTCGCACGCACGGTGCTGCACATGGCGGAGCTGCCGCTGGAGGCGAACGTGCAGTTCGCGACGGTGATGGCGACGACGATGCCGTACATCGGCCGGGGGTGAGGCACGGGGCGGCGGCACCGGGCCGATCAGCGGGCGGAGGCGGACGAACGAGGAGGCGGGGGTCTAGCGGCGGTGCCTGTGCGCAGCGCAGACTCGATGCCCCGCAGAGAGAAGGGTGCGTGCGATGAGTGAGGCGTCAGGGGTGCCCGGGCCGTCAGGGCCGGAGGCGAGCGGTGCGGACGGCGCGGAGGCGGATGCCGCGCCCGAGGCAGGCGCCGCGGCGGACTCGGGCGGCGCGGGCGAGGCAGGCGGCGGGGGCGAGTCCGCGGGCCCGCCGCCCGGGCCCGGATTCGGCAACTACCAGAACGACATCTACCTCAACGGCCTCGACGGACGGCTGCCGCCCTTCACCACCGACCTCACCCTCCTCGGCTCCTCCGCACGCGAACACCTCGACTCCGGCGCCTTCGGCTATGTCGCGGGCGCTGCGGGCTCCGGCTCGACACACCGCGCCAACCGTGAGGCGTTCGACCGGCACCGGCTCGTACCGCGGATGCTGCGCGGTCCCCAGGCACGCGATCTGCGTACGACGGTGCTGGGCACCGAGATTCCCGCGCCGGTGCTGCTGGCGCCGGTGGGCGTGCAGTCGATCATCCACCCCGACGGGGAGCTGGCCACGGCCCGCGCCGCCGCCGCCGTGGGCGTCCCGATGGTGCTCTCGACGGCCTCCTCGCACACCATCGAGCAGGTCGCGGAGGCGCACGGCGCGGACAACCCCCGCTGGTTCCAGCTCTATTGGCCCAACGACGACGACGTGTGCGTCAGCATTCTGGAACGCGCCCGCAAGGCCGGGTACACCACCCTCGTCGTCACCCTCGACACCTGGACCCTCGCCTGGCGCCCCCAGGACCTCGACCAGTCGTATCTGCCGTTCATCCGCGGCGTCGGCACGGCCATCCCCTTCTCCGACCCGGCCTTCCGCGCCGGCCTGGACAAGTCCCCGGAGGACGATCTGATCCCGGCGGTGCTGCGCTGGGTGCCGATGTTCACCGGCACCGACCACTCCTGGGACCAACTGCCGTTCCTGCGGCGGCACTGGGACGGCCCGATCGTCCTGAAGGGCGTGCTCCACCCCGACGACGCCCGCCGGGCCGCCGACGCCGGAATGGACGGAATCGTCGTCTCCAACCACGGAGGCCGCCAGGTCGACGGCGCGATCGCCTCCCTCGACGCGCTCCCCCCGATCGTCGAGGCGGTCGGCGAGCGCATGGAGGTGCTCTTCGACTCCGGCGTACGCACCGGGTCCGACGTGCTCAAGGCCCTCGCCCTCGGTGCACGCGCCGTGCTCGTGGGACGCCCCTACGCATACGGACTGGCCCACGGCGGAGAGGAGGGCGTACTGCACGTGCTGCGCAGCCTCCTCGCCGACCTGGACCTCACCCTGGGTCTCTCCGGGCACCGCACACCGGCCGAGCTGTCGCGGGACTCGCTGCAAGGCGGTCTGTGACCGCGACTATCATGGTCCGTACGGCGGACGAGCCGGCCGGGCGGCCGCGTCGGGGCCCGGCCTTCGGGCCAGGCTCCGCCGAGGAACGTCCGGGCTCCACAGGGCAGGATGGTGGGTAACGCCCACCCGGGGTGACCCGCGGGACAGTGCCACAGAAAGCAGACCGCCGGGCCCGTATCCGTACGGGACCCGGTAAGGGTGAAACGGTGGTGTAAGAGACCACCAGCGCCCAGGGCGACCTGGGCGGCTAGGTAAACCCCATCCGGAGCAAGGTCAAGAGGAGCCGTCGGCCGACGGCTCTGCGCGGACGACCGAGGGCTGCCCGCCCGAGTCCGCGGGTGGACCGCAAGAGGCCGGCGGCGACGCCGGTCCCAGATGGATGGCCGCCTCCCCCGGCGCCGCGAGGCTACGGGGAGACAGAACCCGGCGTACAGGCCGACTCGTCCGCCTCACTGTCGAAACCGCAGGTCGGAGAGGGTGCCCCCTCCGGGCCGAACTGCCCCGGTCGAATCCCGGTCGAATTGGGGGCGGGCAGACCGTTCCACGGGCCCGTCATGCCGAGGCTGTGCTGGGCGAATCCCCAGGATGTATCTGCGATGTAGAGGGTGCAGGCGGCTGCCGTGACGGACGCGATGACTACGGGTCCGGCCGGTCGGGCAGCGGTTTGCAGGGCGTGCGCTGCGCACCATGTGGCGGGCACGAGCAGGGCTGCCACCGCCCACGCGCCGTGCGCGGTGCACCGGCCACAGACACCTGATGACCGCAGCCTCCCGACGACCACCGCCTCCCGACGACCACCGCTATCCGGCCGTCGCCGCCGCCTCCAGGTGCGTCTTGAGGCGGCCCAGGGTGGTGCCGATGTTGGCGTTGTTGGCCCCCATGCGGTCGAGGACACCGGTGATCATGATGGCGAAGGGTATGAACCACAGTGGCACCCGCAGCCAGTTGGTCTCGGTGACGCTGCATCCCTCCTCCGTCGCCTCGATGTCGTACTGCCAGCGGGAGATGGGGATTCTCAGGGGCGACGCCGTCACCTCGTAGGCGAAGCGCCGGCCGGGATCGGCGTCCGTCACGCGGCAGTCGGTGACCCAGCGGCGCAGACCGTTGCGGTTGTAGCCCCGGAAGCGCGCACCCACCTGCGAGGGTTCGCAGCCCCCTACCCAGCGGGCGCGGTGGGCCTCCTCGGCGAAGCGGATCATGACGGGCGGGTCGCTGACGATCTCGTACGCGGAGGCGGGTGTCGCGTTGATGACCACGGTGCCGGTGGCCGCGGGCTCCGGGAAGCGCGGTATGCGCATCGGCTGCTCCCTCGTTGATGTAATCGGTGATTACATCAACGGAGGCGAGCGGTCAAGGCTCCTGGCACGAGGCCGAGTTGACGACTCCGAGCCCGAAGGTGTCCAGCACCTGCTCGACCAGTCCCTCCGCCCTCTCCGGCGGGAGATAGCCGTCGACGATCATCAGCGACAGCCCGTAGACCAGAGCCTGACCCGCGAGACTCACGACGGCGGGATCACCGGCGGCCAGTTCGCCTCTCCGCTGGCCCTCGACGATGAGGTCCGTGAGCGTCCGCTCTATACGGGAGAGACGCGGACGCAGTTCGGCGGGCTGCTGCGAGCCGAACACCCTGGACCTGACCAGCTCGAAGCGGTGAGGATGCCGGACGGCGTAGCGCACGAACCCGAGGCCGAAGGCGCGCATCGCCGGGCCCCGTTCACCGGCGACCGCCGCGAGCTGCCACTGCTCGAAGTCGTCGAGGACGCGCTCGGCGACCGCCGTCAACAGGGCCTGCCGGTCCGCGAAGTGCCTGAACGGCGCCCCCGGTGACACCCCGGCACGGCGCGCGACCTCCCGGACGGTCATCCGCTCCGCGCCGCGCTCGTCGAGCAGTTGAAGCGCCGCCGCGGTCAACGCCGCCGGGAGGGAGCCGTGGTGATAACCGGCACGTCCGTCGGGCTCGTCCCTCATGCCGCAGTGCTACCACAGCGGGCGGTGACCGTGCCGCGACACGTACGTCACTCCAGACCGGCCCGGCTACGGCTGGAGCACCGGGTCGCGCCGGTACCGACTGCCTTGCTTGCCACCGGGATCGGACGGTTCGGCCGGGCCGGCCAGGCTCACCGGGTTTCTCGTAGACGGTGTACGGAGACGATCGCGCGTTCACCGCACACCAGAAACCGGGATCACTCGAAGCGAGGGTGTAACAGATCCTGCCCGGAGAAGCGTCGGGCGCGGGGAAATCGTGCCGCTCCTCGCGGCCCGCACGATAGGCGCACAGCTTGTTCCGCCCGTGCGGAGTCCCGGGATGTCACAAGGCACCGCTCCAGGTGCGTATCGGTGCTCGTGAGCGGACTCGGCGGCCACGGCCAACCGCCGGACGGTGTGGGCGCGTTGGACGTCCGGACGAGCGCCGGTCTCAGTCGGTGCCCACGTCCTTCACGTCCTTCACCAGCGCCTCGTAGTAGCCCTTCATCCCCGGGTAGTAGTCGCCGAAGTCCGGCATGGGCTCGTCCCGGAACGCCGCGGTGAACCGGTCGAGGTAGTACTCCCAGCCCGGGCCGATCTCGCCGACCATGGATGTGTCGGTGAGGTGCTGCACGAAGCGCAGTTCGGTGATGCCGTCGCGCTCCGTGAGCTGTGCTTCCAGGTGCCATGTGCCGTAGTCGTGGACGGACGACATCGCGAGGCGGTGCGGTGGCTCGCAGACCTCGATCTTCATCTGGCTCTCCGGACTGCCCTCCTCCGCGGTCATGGTGACGGTCACCGTCTCCCCGGCACCGGGTCTGCCCGTCCACGGGCCGAACCAGCGGCTGGTGCGTTCGGATTCGGTGAGCGAGTCCCATACGTCGACGATGGGCGCGCGGAACGTACGTATGAGAACGAGATCCGTGCCGTCCGCGGTGGGGGTCAGGGAACCATCGGGCTGCGATGTCATGCGAGCTTCTCCTTGGCTTCTGCTTGTGCTGTCGCTTCTGGGGTTTCGACGGCTTCCGCCGGAGAGCGGCCTTGTCGGCGGCGCTCCCTCCGAGTGCGGTGGACCTCGGTTTCGAGGGCGTCGAGCCGCTGCTCCCAGCGGCTCGCGAACTGCTCCAGCCACTGCCGCAGCTCCATCAGCGGCTCCGGCTCCAGCCGGTAGATCCGCTCACGGCCACGATCCTCGGCGACGACGAGCCCCGCCTCGCGCAGCACACGCAGATGCCGGCTGACGGCGGGACGGCTGACGGCGAAGTGACCGGTGATGTCGCCGACATTGCGCGGCCGAGTGCTCAACAACACGAGAATCTCCCGCCGCACGGGGTCAGCCAGAGCTGCTGGGGCCTTCATGAAAAGGAAGCGTAACACATCGGTTACGCTTCCTTCCGAGCGCTCCGCACGGCTCCGTGCAACGAGAAGCCCCCTGCCGGTGCCTTTGTCACTGACAGGGGGCGGTCGCAGCATCGCGCTGCGGGCGGCGCGAGAGGAGACGGGGGCCAACCGCCTCTGGTCCAGCCGCCGAAGGACTCGTTGGAGGCGCTGGCGACGATGTTCTTCGCCTCGCGCTCGGTCGGCCTGCCCGGCCGAACCTCTGGCGTTCGAGCATCCAGATCGACGGGACGGCGGGTTTCGACGTCGACGAGGACCGTGCCGATGGCCGGACTGCCCGGAAGGCCGAGACTCAGGCCTCGCCTGCCGGCCCAACGTCGCTCGCCTCGTCGCCGTGGCTGAGCAGGAGGATGCGCAGGGCTGCGGCAAGGTCGTCCTGCTGGTGCTGGTCGAGCGCGGCGAGGATTCGTCGTTCGTTGTCGACGTGGGCGGCGACGGCACGGTCGATGAGTTCGCGACCGGCGGGCGTGAGGGCGACGATGACGGTACGGCGGTTGGCCGGGTCGAGGTCACGTGTGATGTAGCCCTTGGCGACGAGCCGGTCGAGCCGGTTCGTGACGGCACCCGAGGTGACCATCGAGGAGCGGGCCAGCATGCCGGCGGTCATGCCGTCGGCCGAGTCGGCGCGACGGAGGGTGGCGAGGACGTCGAACTCGCCCCTTTCCAGGCCGAATTCACTGAAGAGCTTTTTGAGTTCGCGCTCGGCGATCCGGGTCATCCGGGAGAGGCGGCCGAGGACCCGCATGGGGGACGCGTCGAGGTCAGGGCGGACCCGGGCCCACTGCTCCACGACGAGGTCGACGGCGTCACGCGTCACGAGAGAACTCCTCAACGTTGAACTGTTTGACGCAAAGGTACCACTGGGCGTACTGTCGCCAACGTTGAACATTTCAACGTTGAGAGGTCTCGATGACTACCACGCCCACCACCTCGGCGACAGCGCCCACCGAGGCCGCACCGTTCGGCGGCACGCTGGGAGCGACAGCGCTGACCGCGGCCGTGCCGATCAGTTGGGGCAGCACGTACCTGGTCACCACCGAATTCCTCCCGCCCGGCTGCCCACTGGTGTCCGGGGTGCTCCGCGCGCTGCCGGCCGGGCTGATCCTGCTCGCCGTCACGCGCAAGCTGCCGCAGGGCACGTGGCTGTGGCGCTCGTTGCTGCTTGGCACCCTCAATATCGGCGCGCTCTTCGCGCTGCTTTTCGCCGCTGCCTACCGGCTGCCGGGTGGCGTCGCGGCGACTCTCTTCGCCGTCCAGCCGCTGTTCGTCACCGGCCTGGCGTTCTGGCTACTCAGCGAGAAGCCCACGCGCTGGCGGCTGGGCTGGGGTCTGGCGGGTGTGGTCGGCGTCGGATTGATCGTCCTGCGCGGCAGGGTCTCCTTCGACCTGCTCGGCGTCCTGGCCGGGATCGGAGCTGCCGGGGTGATGGCCGGCGGGATCGTCTTGACCAAACGGTGGGGGCGCCCTGAGGGTGCCGGCGCGGTGACCATCGCCGGCTGGCAGCTCACCGCCGGCGGTCTCGTGCTCGTCCCGCTCGCGCTTGCCCTTGAGGGACTTCCGTCCGGACTGGAGCCGCGTGCGGTCGGCGGCTACGCGTGGCTGTCCGTGGTGGGCGCCCTGCTGTCCTACCCGATCTGGTTCCGCGGCATCGGCAGGCTGCCCGTGGTCGCCGTCTCGTTCCTCTCCCTGCTGTCGCCCGCGGCCGCCACGGCCTTGGGCTGGCTGTTTCTCGGCCAGTCCCTGACGCCCTGGCAGGGCGTCGGTTTCGTGCTCGCGCTGACTGCCATCGCCGCCGCTCAGCTGACCCCCGACGTCGTCCGCGACCTGATCCGTGTCCGCGCTACCAGCAAGGGAGAATGAGCATGCCGCGCACCGTGCTGATCACCGGGGCCACCGGTACGGTGTCCACCGCGCTGATGAACGAGCTGCAAGGGGCCGATGTGACCCTTCGTGCTCTCGTCCGCCGCGAGTCCAGAGCCGACAGCCCGCGCGAACAGGGTGCCGAAGTTTTCGTCGGCGACCTCGACGACCCCCGGTCGTTGCCTCCTGCGTTCGAGAGCGTGCAGGACGTGTGGCTGCTCACCCCGAACGGCCCGCGCGCTCCGGAGAACCACATGAACGCCGTGTGGGCCGCACGCCAGGCCGGCGTCGAGCGCGTCGTGCGCTTGTCCGTCGTCGGCGCGGCACACGACGCGCCGAACCGCAGCGGCAGGCTGCACGCTCTGTCCGACCGGGAGATCGAACGGTGCGGCATGCGGTGGACGCTCCTGCGTCCGCACTGGTTCATGCAGAACCTTCTGAACGAGACGGGCGACATCTGCGCCACGGGTACGTTCTCGTTGAACATGGCCTCGGCGCGGGTCGGCATGATCGACGTGCGCGACATCGCCGAGTGCGCCGCCCGCGTGCTCCTCGACCACCCGGATCGGCACCACGGCAAGGCATACACCCTCACCGGCCCGCGCTCGCTGACGTTCGACGAGGTCGCCGACCAGATGAGCCTCACCCTCGGCAGCTCCATCACCTACCTGCCGGTCAGCGACAGCACGAAGCGCAAGACGCTGCTCGGCTACGGCGTTCCGGCATGGATCGTCGACATGCTCGAAGAGTACGCACAGGCGTATGCCTCCGGCTGGGGGGACTTCACCACCGGTACGGTCGCCGACCTGCTCGGACGCCCTCCGCGCGACATCGCCGACTTCGTCCGCGACCATGCCGCGGCACTCACCCGTCCCGGCACCACCTGAAACCGCGACCCGCTGATCAGCGCCGGATTTCATGGTGAGCGCCACGGCGCCACCCCGTGAGCCGAGCTCGCCCGACAGGCATGTGAGAAACCCTGCGCCTGATCGAAGCCTTGACCTAGCTTGCTAGGATGCTAGCATCGCCATCGTGGGTGATGAAGAGGTCAAACAGTTCAACGTGTACCTGCCCATCGCACTGATCAAGCAGGTCAAGTACCGCGCCATCGAGTCAGGCATGTCGTTCTCGGCGCTGGTCGCCGAGGCGCTGCGCGCCTACCTCGACGACACCCATGGACGCGATCAGCAACCGACGCAGGAGGAGACCTGACATGGCGACCGAAGGAATCGAGGCCGTTTTCCTCACGACGCACAACTGGGGCAAGGCGGCGAAGTTCTTCCAAACCCTGGGCTACGAGCTGGAGTTCGCGACGGACCACAACTCCGGCCAGCTCCGCAACGGCGACAGCCCGTACGTGTTCATCGCCGAGGTCCCCGAGGACCGGGAACCCCAGACGCAGATCGTGATGAAGGTGCCCGACGCAGACGCGTTCCGTCCCGGCCCTGACGTCGAGGTGGTCACGCCGTTCGAGGACACCCATTACGGGACCAGGGAGATGACCGTCCGCGACCCCGACGGGCGCCTGTGGAGCCTCCAGGCTCCACGGAAGAACTGACCGCGACGAGAGGCCGCACCATGGCAGACGAACAGACGGAGGCACCGGACAGCACCGCGGTGCGGACCGCCCTCTGGCGGGCCATGCACCTCCAGGTCGACCCGCCGCCCCACGTGATCGAGGACGAGGTGGGCCTCCGGCTGGCAGCCCCCGGCGACGGCTGGCGCGACCGCCCGGACATGGACCCGCACGCCACCAGCACGTTCCGGGCGGCCATCGTGGCCCGCGCCCGCTTCATCGAGGACCTGGTGACCGAGCAGGCCGAGCGCGGCGTCACCCAGTACGTCATCCTGGGAGCCGGCCTGGACACCTTCGCCCAGCGCAAGCCCGAACTCGCCTCCCGCCTGCGGATCTTCGAGATCGACCAGCCCGGCCCCCAGGCCTGGAAACGCCGCCGCCTGACCGACCTCGGCTACGGCATCCCCGACTGGCTGCACCTGGTGCCCGTCGACTTCGAGGAAAGCGAAGACTGGCTCAAGCAACTGGCCGCCGCCGGCTTCGACTCCAGCCGACCGGCGACCATCGTCTCCACCGGCGTCACCCCGTACCTCACCAAAGACGCCACCGCCGCCACCCTGCACCAGATCGCCGAACTCGCGCCCGGCTCGACGCTCGCCATGACCTTCCTGCTGCCGATCGAACTCGTCGACGCCGCCGACCGCTCCGGCCTCCAAAGAAGCAAGCAAGGCGCGCAAGCATCCGGAACACCGTTCATCAGCTTCTACAGCCCGCAGGAAATGGTCGCGCTGGCCCGGGAATCCGGCTTCCAAGACGCCCGGCACATCTCAGGAGCCTCCCTCGCCGAGCGCTACTTCGCCGATCGCACCGACGGCCTCCGCCCGTCAAGCGGCGAGGACCTGCTGCTCGCCACCACCTGACCATCGCCAGCCACGCGGCATCGCCCGCCTGCACAACCTCAATTCGTCGATTCGCTGCGTCCGTTCTGCGGACCTGTGTGCACCTCGTGGCGTGGGCTCGGGCGGCGTTTCTTGCCTCTGGAGGTGGTCTGCCAGGCCCGGAGTGGGGGGTGTTGGTGCTGCCGCGCCGCGGCGACGTCGTCCGCCATGCGTCACGCCGACCGACCCCACACGGGGTGCAGAACTGAGTTGAGGTTCCTGTTGGCCCCGGCGCACCTTCCCCGGGGCCGGCAGGAACAGAGTCCGAGAGCGGGGTCAGCCTGTGCAGCAGTCTGCGGTCCGTACGGTCCCGGCTTCCGGGTTCAGTTCTGTGCTTCGCGTTCCGGGAATGCGCGCCGTGTTCGTGGCGCACGCCGTGTCCATGGTGGGCACTCTGGCAGCCGAGGTCGCGCTGTCGATCCTGATCTTCCAGCGAACCGGCTCGGCCCTGTGGTCGGCGCTGGTCCTCGTCTGCTCGTTTCTGCCTTACGCCGTGGGCGGCACCGTCTTGTCGTCACTCGCGGACCGCTTCCGGCCGCGGCGTGTGCTGGTCTGCTGCGATCTGCTCAGTGGAGCCTGCATCGCGGCGATGCTGGTACCGGGACTGCCGACCCTCGCCCTGCTGGGGCTGCTGCTCGTCACCGGGTTCATAGCGCCGCTCTTTCAGGGCGCGAGGGCCGCGAGCCTGTCCCACCTGCTGGACGAAGACCTCTTCCCTCTGGGCCGTTCGCTGTTGCGCACCATCAGCCAGACCGCGGTGGTCTCCGGATTCGCGGTCGGCAGCGTCCTGGTCGCTGCGATCGGGCCGCTGTGGCTTCTGGCAGCCGATGCGTGCAGTTTCGTCGTCTCGGCTGTGCTCATCGGTCTGTGCACACCCAGCGCTCCCGCCGGTGCCCCGGACGGCGGCCGGTCCCTGCGAGCCGTGGTGAAAGGGTCCGCGGACGGGCTGCGTCATATCTGGACCAATCGGCCGCTAAGGCGACTGGTCGTGCTGACCTGGGCTGTTCCCGGGTTTTCGTCCGTGGGCGACGGCCTTGCCGTCGCCTACACGGCGGAGACGGGTTCCGCCGCCACGGCGGCGGGCTGGCTCTTCACCGGGTACGCCGCCGGCACGGTCGCGGGTGAACTCGTGGTGGCGAGGCTGTCACCGGATTCCCGGCGTCGTCTCATCACACCCTTGATCGTCGGCTCCCAGATCCCGCTGCTCGCGTTCTTCCTCGCCCCGTCCGTTCCCGTGGCGGCGGCCTTGCTGGCCCTCTCGGGCGCCGGCTTCGCGTGCAACCAGGGCATCGATCCGCTGATCCTGTCCGCGACGGCTCCCTCCTACCGGGGGCGCCTGTTCACGGTGCAGACAAGTGGTCTGATGACGGTGCAGGGCCTGGGTGTCGCTGTCTCCGGTGCCCTGGGAACTCATTTCCAGCCGGGTGTCGTCATCGGGGCAACCGGGATCATCGGGAGCGTAGTCGTGCTCTGTCTGGCCCGTCGGCGCTGACCGGGCCGCCGTCCGGGCAGGTCACAGCCGGTTTGACCCCCACAGCAGCAGGTCAGACAGGGGCCTGGGAAGAACCCGGCGTACAGGCCGACTCGTACGTCTCGTCTCGCCGTCGAAACCGCGTTCAGGCGGGCAGGGCCGCGAGCCAGCCGGTCAGGATGCGGTTGACCTCGTCGGGGCGTTCCTGCTGGATCCAGTGGCCGCAGCCGTCGAGGAGGTGCGAGGAGACCAGGCCCGGCAGGGTGGTGGGGTAGGCCTCGATGGCATCGGCCATCCAGTTCGTGGAGGCGTCCAGCGCGCCGCCGACGAACAGGGACGGCTGAGTGACGGGGGCGCCGTCGAAGTCGGCGAGGTCCTCCCAGTCGCGGTCCATGTTGCGGTAGCGGTTGAGCGCACCGCTCATGCCCGTCCGCTCGAACTCCCCGGCGTAGACGTCGAGATCGGCCTCGCTGAGCCAGGCCGGGAGCCTGCCGGAGGGAAACCGTTCGCGCAGCGTCCCGCCCGGGCTCGTGAAGTGCGGGTCCGGGGCGCCGGGGCCCGGCATGGTGTCACCGGACATCGCGGCGTAGAAGCCGGAGAGCCAGCCGCGGACGTCCGGTTCGATCTCGGCCTCGGCCCGTCCGGGCTCCTGGAAGTAGCTGACGTAGAACTCCTCGTCGCCACCCATCCGCGAGAAGACGTCGCTGGGCCGCGGGCCGCCGCGCGGGGCGTAGGGCACGCTCAGCAGCGCGATGCCGTGGAAGACGTCGGGCCTGACCAGGGCGGAGCCGGCGGCGATCTGCGAGCCCCAGTCGTGGCCCACGATCACTGCCGACTCCTCGCCCAGGGCGTGCACCACGGCGACGCTGTCCTCGACCAGGTCGAGCATCCGGTACGCGTCGACGCCGTCGGGCCTGGAGCTACGGCCGTAGCCGCGGACGTCGACCGCGACCGCCCGATACCCGGCGGCGGCCAGAACGGGAAGCTGGTGGCGCCAGGAGTACCAGGACTCGGGGAATCCGTGCACCAGCAGCACCAGTGGTCCCGTTCCCTGTTCGACCAGGTGGATTCTGCCGGCGGGTGAGGAGACCAGGCGATGTGTGCCCTGCGTTGAAGGTGCGGGCAGAGACATGCGTCCTCCAGGGTTTCGGCTGTGACGACACCGGCTCGGCAATCGCGTCACCAGTTCCGCGGGAGACAGCGGAACGGGTGACCGGTCACTGGTAGCGCTTGCCCGCGAAGCTGTTCAGAGCCGTTTCGAGACCCTGCTCGCGGGTGCGTGTGTCCTGCTTCCAGGGGGAGGCGACCGTGCACTTCAGTACGCCCGCGCCGGCACGGAGGGGGGCCGGGATCCTGGTGTCGGCATTCGCGTCGAGGGCCGCCGTGAAGGTGAGTGCCCGCTGGTTCTTCTTCCTGCTGAACGTGACGGAGGCGACGTCCCGCCAGGGCACCTTCACCGTGTGCCGGCCGTGCCGCACGGTGAGCCCGTCGGCCCCTACGTGCAGCGCCCTGGCCTGAAGGAGCGGCAGCGAGACCCTCAGCCCGTGGAGCACGCAGAGCAGCGTGATCACGATCGCGTACACGGACATGACCGGGACCTTGTCGAACCCCAGGCCGAGCAGCAGGAGCAGGGCGTCGATCGTCAGCGCCCACCCGGCGGGCCGCCGCATGCGACGCAGGAAGACATCCGGGCCCCACTCCTCCACGGTGAACGAGCCGCCATCCGGCCCGCCCACGGCCGGTTCGCTCATCGGCGCTTTCCGCGGGTCCGTCGAGGGCGGCCTCGTCGCGGCCGTCGCGCCGGCCGAACCCCCTTGCTGCGGGCCGGTGGTCGCCGGCGCGTCCGCATCCGGACCGCTCGTCGGCGCGTCCGTCCACGGCTCCGCTCCGGCGGCTCTGTGCGCGGTGCGCGGATCGGGGACCGCGGCCGCTGGTGTGCGAGGCGCGAGACGAGCGCAGCGGCGCTGGGGCGGTCCTCCGGTGCCTTCCGCAGGCAGTCCAGCGCCAACTCCCGCAGGCCGTACGGCGTCGCACCGAGGTCGGGCTCCTCGTAGACGACGCGGAACAGCAGGGTGTGGGAGGGGCCTTCGCCGAAGGGCCCGTTCCCCGTGGCCGCGTAGACGAGCAGTGAGCCGAGGGAGAAGACGTCCGCAGGCGGTCCGGCCGGCTGCCCCTGTGCCTGTTCGGGCGACATGAAACCCGGCGTGCCGAGGATGGTTCCCGCCCTGGTCAGATCGGTGCTTCCGGCGGTCTCCAAGGTCTCGAAGGCCTTGGAGACGCCGAAGTCGATGACCCTCGGACCGTCGTCGACGAGGAGGACGTTGGAGGGCTTCAGATCGCGGTGCACGAGGCCCGTCTTGTGGAACGACGCGAGCGCCTCCGCCAGTCCACCGGTGAGCCTGCGTACCTCTTCCTCGTCCAACGGGCCGTGCCGGGCGACGCGTTCGGCGAGGGAAGGTCCGTCCACGTACTGACTGGCGATCCACGGCACCGCCGCGTCCGGGTCCGCGTCGACGACCTGCGCGGTCCAGAAGCCGCCCGCCCGCATGGCGAGTTTGGCCTCCCGCCGGAAGCGTTCACGGAAACCGGAAGAGGACGCCAGGTCCTCCCGCACCACCTTGACGGCGACCCGCCGCCCGGCAGGGGACTGACCGAGGAACACCCGGCCCATCCCGCCCGAGCCCAGCCGGAAGGTCAACCGGTACGGGCCGACGACCCGCGGATCCCCGGCTTCCAACGGCTTCATCGAACCCCCCGCTTGACTGTGGCCTCACGCCTTACCTTCCGCGCCCACCATAGTGATGTCGCCCCTGACGCCTCATTGGTTCCGTTCAGCGGCTCGACGGTGCCCGGAGGACGAGCAGGTGCGGGTGATGCGGCAGGTGGTCGAATTCCGGACGCCGCCCGGGAGTTCGGGCACGCGGTCTTATCGCGCCGGTGCCCGTGCGGCGCGGTGGGACCGCGCGCCGATCGCTGCCTTACGAGCCGTGGACGACGGCCGAACTCCCAGCCGCTCAACGCCGGTTGAGGGCGGCTGAGCCGCTGAGCCAGGAGGCGGATCGAGAATGGCCGAGAGCACGGTGTGATCCGCCCGCCGATGCGGTTTAGGTGAAGGGGGCGAGGTGCCGGGCCGGGCGAGGGGGGACGGGTGTACGACTACATCATCGTGGGTGCCGGGTCGGCGGGGTGTGTGCTGGCGGGCCGGCTCACCGAGGACGAGAGCGCACGCGTTCTGCTCATCGAGGCAGGGCCCGTGGACGAGGCCCGGGAAATCCACGTTCCGGCCGCGTTCAGCAAGCTTTTCCAGACGAAGTACGACTGGAGTTACCTGAGCGAGTGCGAACCGGGGTTGGACGGCCGCCGCCGCTATCTGCCCCGGGGCCGGATGCTCGGCGGCTCATCGTCGATGAACGCCATGATCTACATACGCGGCAATCGCCGCGACTACGACGGCTGGGCGGCCGGCGGCGCCGACGGGTGGAGCTGGCAGGAGGTCCTGCCGTACTTCCTTCGCGCCGAGGACTTCTCGGGCACCGCGTCACCGTGGCACTCCACCGGCGGACCCCTCACGGTCAGCGAAGGCCGCTCCCGGCATCCGCTCATGGACGCCTATGTGACGGCCGCCCAGGAAGCCGGCCACCCCTACACCACCGATTTCAACGGCCCCGAACAGGACGGCGTCGGCTACTACCACCTCACTCAGCGCGACGGTCTGCGCTGTAGCACGGCTGACGCGTATCTGCGGCCGGCCTTGTCCCGGCCGAACCTCGAAGTGCTCACCGGCGCCCAGTGCACGCGCGTTCTGCTCGACGGCGACCGTGCGACCGGCGTCGAGGTCGACCGCGACGGCGAACTGCTGCAATTGCGCGCCGAACGGGAAGTGTTGCTGTCGGCCGGTGCGTACAACTCCCCGCAGCTGCTGATGCTCTCCGGCATCGGCGTGGCCGATGAACTGGCGGCCCACGGCATCACGCCCCACGCCGGCCTCCCGGTGGGCGAGAACCTCCAGGACCATCCGCACGTCGGCCTGTGCTACCTCACCGACAGCGAGTCACTGCTCGGCGCCGAGACACCTCGGAACGTGCGCCTGCTGGAGACCGAGGGCCGCGGCCCGCTCACCTCGAACGTCGGCGAGGCCGGTGGATTCCACCGCACCCGCGAAGGACTGGACGCCCCCGACATCCAGGTGCACGCCACCCCGGTGATGTTCCACGAGGAGGGCATCAGCCCCGTCACCGACCATGCCTTCATGTTCGGCGCGGTCCTGCTCGCCCCCACGAGCCGGGGCAAGGTCTCCCTGCGGTCGGCGATTCCCAGCGCCAAACCGCACATCCTGCACAACTACCTGACCGCCGAGGACGACCGCGCCACGATGATCCGGGCGCTCAGGATGCTGCTCGACATCGCGCACCAGCCGAGCCTGCGCAAGCACCGCCGCGCCGACTTCCGCGTACCCCGCTCCACGGACGACGCCGGCCTTCTCGCCTTCGCCCAGCGTGAGTTGCAGACCCTCTACCACCCCGCGGGCAGTTGCTCCATGGGGCCCGTCGTGGACTCCCGGCTCAGGGTGCACGGCGTGAACGGCCTGCGGGTGGTGGACGCCTCCGTGATGCCCACCGTGGTACGGGGCAACACCAACGCCCCTACGATCATGATCGCGGAGAAGGCGGCGGACATGATCCGTGGCCTCCCGGCACCGGTGTGACGGTGGGAGGCGGCTGCTCCCGCCAGGCCGCTGTTTCTCTACCGTTGGCGGGGACTGATGCATCCTCGCCGCTCTAGCTCGGTGCCCTCCAGGCAACTCCCGTTCATGCAGGCCGCATTCGCCGCCGACACGACCATCGGAGTCCGAACGTTCCGGCCGCCGGTAGCATTCGCACGCCGACGACAATGCAGTGAGCACGGGGGCAGCACATGAGCAACTCCTTCGGTCCGCCTGGGCAGTTCGGCCCACCCGGTACGCCGCCCGGTCCCCCTCCCGGCCACGTGCCGGGCCCACCGGGACCTGCCGGACAGCCCGGGGCCCCCGGCTCCTTCGGCCCTGCTCAGCCAGGCCCTCCCAACGGCAACAACGTGGCCGTCATCGTCGTCGTCCTCGCTGTCTGCGCCCTCCTCGGGCTCGGCGTGCTCGTCTGGCTCCTGCCGTACCTGCTGACAGGCGGCTCGGACAACAACGCCACGCCGGCCACGTCCCCCTCATCCTCCTACAGCGCTTCGAGCGGAGGCTCGTACGAGAACCCGGGCTCCGGCGCCAGTTCGACGACACCTCCCGACCCGACCGCCTCGGCGTTCGACGACGTCTCGTCGGGCGACTGCCTCAGCGTCTACGACACGGGCAAGGGCGGGGAGACCACCGTGGACTGGAGCAGCGAGATGCCGTCCGCCCCTGTGTCCTGTGACAGTTCGGACGCGACCGTACGCGTGTCCCAGGCCGGTACGTACACCAGTAGCTGCAAGTCCGGGACGGGGCACTCGTACTGGTCCTACCAGCCCTCGGGCGGCGGGGAGACCAGGGTCCTCTGCCTCACCCGCATCTACCGGAAGAACTACTGCCTGCTCGGCAAGCAGTCGGGCAGCGGCGCGAGCCCGCAGATCTCCCTGGGCTCGATGACGGCGGTGGAGTGCACGGACGAGCAAGTCCCCGTCCCCTACAACCAGATCATGCAGATCACCGGCGTCTACGACGCGCCTGTCGGCGCCACGGCCGACGACTGCACGCGCACCCCCGGCGACCAGACGCGGTACTGGGCGTGGAAGGTCGACGACGGGGACACGCTGCTCTGCACCACGATCTACGACTGACGGGAACTGAACTGACGGGCTTGAAGGGGACCCAACTGACGGACGCCCGTGGAGTCCGAAGAGTGCAAGCCTGAAGCCTGGTCAGGGTTGCGGAGGCCGCCCCCGCCGGCCGGGCAGCGGCGGGGCCGTCGGCGAGGGCGGGTCGTCGCCCTTCCCCGGCCGCAGGCCCTGCTCCTGCTGCTGACGTGCGAAGTCCTCCGCGACGAGGGCCGCGAGGTTGAAGTACGCCTCGCGTGTCTTGGGACGCATCATGTCCAGGTCCAACTCGGCACCCGCGGAGAGATGTTCGTCGAACGGGATGGTGACGACACCGCGGCAGCGCGTCTGGAAGTGGGCCACGATGTCCTCGACCTTGATCATCTTGCCGGTCTCGCGGACACCGGAGATCACGGTGATGCTGCGCTGCACCAGATCCCCGTAGCCGTGCGCCGACAGCCAGTCCAGCGTCGTGCTCGCACTGCTGGCACCGTCCACGGACGACGTGGAGATGATGACCAACTGGTCGGCGAGGTCGAGGACTCCACGCATCGCCGAGTACAGCAGGCCCGTGCCCGAGTCGGTGAGGATGATCGGGTAATGCCTGCCGAGGATGTCGATGACCCTGCGGTAGTCGTCGTCGTTGAAGGTCGTGGAGACGGCCGGGTCGACGTCGTTCGCCAGGATCTCCAGCCCGGACGCCGCCTGCGAGGTGAAGCGGCGGATGTCCATGTAGCTGTTGAGATACGGGATCGCCGTCACCAGGTCGCGGATCGTCGCACCCGTCTCGCGCCGCACACGACGGCCGAGGGTGCCCGCGTCCGGGTTCGCGTCGATCGCGATGACCTTGTCCTGCCGCTCCAGCGCCAGCGTCGAACCGAGCGCCGTGGTGGTCGTCGTCTTGCCCACGTCGCCCTTGAGGCTGATCACCGCGATGCGATAGCAGGTCATCACCGGTGTACGGATCAGGCTCAGCTTCCGCTCCCGCTCCTCCTCCCGCTTCCTCCTGCTGCCGAGGCGGAATCTGGTGGTCGGCGCCGGACTCTGCGGGCGGGGCGTACGCCCTTCGAGGTTCGGCCGCCCCGCGTCCGGCAGGACCGGCGTCCTCCGATCCGACCACCGGGCGAAGGTCTCGGTGACATGTCGTGCCGTGGGGTGCGAACCGCCTGGTCGCTTGCATTCGTCGACGACCTCGCGGATCTCGCGGCAGCTCTCCTCCTCCCACGTGGACAGCTCGCTGAGGATCACGCCCAGCGAGCGAATGTTGTCCGCAACGGTCATCCGCTGCTCGGCGGGCGGATCTTCGACCCCACCGATGAGAGCGGATGTCCAGCCGGTCAGCGCCACCACCCGGTGATCGCCGGTGAGCAGAATCGTGCTGGGGGTCAGATCTCCGTGGATCATTCCGCTGCGGTGGCAGTGAGCGACGGCGTTGCTGATGTGCTGACCGAGTTCGACGGCCAGTGCGGTGGAAAGAGGGGCGAACTGGCGGTCGTGAAAGTACTGCTGCAAGGTCAGCGCCATGCTGCGGCCGTTCCCCGTCAGTCGCTCCTGGGCGAGCCAGATGGAGTCCGGCCGCCAGGCGTCGGCGACGCCGGGAGGCTTTTCGGCCGTCTCCATGGTGAGAAGCCGCGGTGCGTACGTACCCGCCATGCGCGACAGGGCTTCTCCTTCGGTGCGGAGCATTCGTTCGGAAGCGGAAACGTCGTCGCGGTAAGGCGTCTTTACGACGGCCCAGTTGCCTTCCTTGTCGTATCCGAGGTACGTGGCAGCTCGCGCCGCAGTGGCGTGCTGGCTGGTCAAGGTGTACGGGCCCACCGTGAGCCGTTCGCGGAGCGGCACCCAGCCCGCCAGTCTCGCGGCCCTGGCGTCGTCGTCCTCGTCCTCGTGGGCCTCTGCGGGCGGCACCGCCTCCGCCGGGAACCCTGGCGGGGCTTCCGGGGGCGCCTCCCACGGGCCCTCTGCCGTACTCTCCCCCGGACCTTCCGCGTCGGCGGGGGCGCCCGTATCCGTGCCTGTGTCCGTATCCGTACCCGTGCCGAAGTGCGCTGCGAGACGAGGTCCCGCCGAGGCGAACGGGCGGGCGTTCGGTACGAGCCGGGCCGTGCCGGAGGAGTGTGCGAGCCAGGCCGCGAAGTCGGGGGCGGTGGACGGGAGTTGTTCCAGGTAGGCGCTGATGCGGCGCCCCGTGGCGAGGAGTTCCGCGGTCGGCACGGCATCCAGTAGGGCGCTGCGGACCTCGTCGGTGAAGTCGAAGACATGGTGCTGCGGCAGCTCCCCGTCGCTGCGCTGCCCTTCCACGAGACCGAGGAGTCCGCCGAGGAAGACCTCGGCGAGATGAGATGTGCGGGCGGGCCACGGGACGCCCTCCTGTACGAGTCGCATGACCGGAACGGACAGCGGCGAGACCGCGGCCAGATGGGCGGCCAGGCGGTACGCCTCGGGGGACGCCGCAGCGCGGAAGTGCTGGAGGCGGTGCAGTCCTCTGTCAGGTTCGCGCGCGGCGGAGGGCGCACTTCCGGTGCCGATGCCGCCCTCGTCGCGCCGCCGCCGCGCCACCGTCGGCGACAGCAGGAGGGAGAGCCGTGCTGTTGCGCCCGACGAGGCGAGGAATCCGGCCCAGACGCCCATGGAGCCCGGGGCGGGTTCCAGCACGGGCACGGGAACCCCGCCGATTGCGGCGAATTCGTAGCCGGGGCTGCGGTCGGCCGGGTCCATGGGGAGGACCGGGTCGTACACATGCCATTCCGAGTTCGCAGCACCACGCCGCCGAGTCGTCAACCGCCATTCCGCCGCCCGTATGCCCGAGCCGTCCCACATCTGGGGCGGCAGGGCGTGTACGACAGCGGTGGGTCCACATCGGGCCCAGTCGGCAAGGGTTTCGTGCATCCGGCCGTCCCGCCAGGCCGCCCCCATTCCGTCGCTGAGCACGAGCAGCAGCGTCCGCCCGGACGGGTCGGCCGCCGTCCGCGGGTGCAGCAGCGTCGCATCCCTACGGAACGGACGGGCGCGCAGCATCGGAGCACGCTCACCCCGGGTGTGCAGGCCGTAGGTGTCGACGAGGCGGAAGGCACCCAACCGCTGTGTCAGCGTGCGCAGTTCGGTGGCCAGGCGCTGCCACAGCAGCATCGACATGCCGTCGTCGACCAGCAGCGCGAGGTTGAACCACCGTTCCCGCTCGGGATGTAGACGCACATCCGGCAGTCCGGTGTCGGCGAGAGCGGAGACGGTCGCCTCCTCGTCGAACTCGTAGCGCAGGCTGCTCGGCCGCCTCTGCTTCAGCGGACGCAGAGCCCGTGTGAGACGCAGTTCGGACCGCAGCGCCCTGTTTCCCGGCACTCGCAGCGGTGCCGCCCCCGACTGCTCGTCCTGTACGGGCTGTTGGGGTGTGTGCGCCGCACTCTGAGCCGTCGAATGCAGGTCGCCGCGGGATTCGGAGCGGGAGGGACCGGTGGCGGAGTCGTATGGCGGCGACGGTACGTCGAGGGGACCGAGCTGCCCACCGCTCGCGAAGTCCCCGGCTCCGCCCGCGACTTCCTGGGCGAGCGGAGCCTCGGAGCCGTCCGTCGGCATGATGCGGGCCAGCCACAGGACGTCCAGCAGCTCCTGTTGGTCGAGGTCGACCCCGCTGAGGCCGAGGATCGAGAGCGTCTCGCCGAGCCGCCCGGTCTCCGCTTCCGGCATGGGATCAGACCGTCCCGCCGAGCTGGTGCAGTACGGAGTCCAGCAGGTCGTCCGCGGACAGGTCGGCTCCACTGGTACGGAGGAATACCGCGTTGAGCAACTGGTCCGTGGCGAGTTCTCCCGGCGCGCGGCGCTGGAGGAAGGATTCCAGCAGGTCCTCGCTCTCGGCCAGCACGCCTGCTCCGAGGTGTGCTGTCACGATCGCGCGGAGCATCTCTTCGTCGGGCGTGGGCAGTTGGAGCGGTACGCAGCGGCGCAGGAACGCCGGAGGGAAGTCGCGTTCGCCGTTGCTGGTGATCACCACCACGGGGAATTCGGTGCACCGCACATTGCCCCGTACCACCGTGGTCGTCTCCCCGGCGTGGTCCGTGGCGACGTCGATGGCCGACTCCTCCTCGCGCAGCCGCGCCAGCTCGGGGATCTCGAATTCCCCCTCCTCGAACACCGTCAACAGATCGTTGGGCAGGTCGATGTCGCCCTTGTCGAGTTCGTCGATCAGAAGAATCCGCGGACGGGACCGGGGGGCCAGCGCGGTGCCGAGCGGTCCGAGACGTACGAACGAGCCGATGCCGGGCCCGTATTCGCCCTGTTCACGCTGGAGCGCGGTCTCACGGAGCCGTCCGACCGCGTCGTAGCGGTAGAGAGCCTCCTGCACGGTGGACCGGCTGTTGATCGGCCAGCGCAGGACGTCCCCCAGCCCCAGTTCGCGGGCGACCGCCCAGGCGAGCGACGACTTTCCCGTGCCCGGTGAGCCCGTCACCAACAGGGGCCGCCGAAGGTGCAGTGCCGCGTTGACCACGTCGGCGTGCTTGGGCGAGATCAGATAGCGGGGCACGGGAGGCGGCTCGGGCGGGGACTGCGAGGCTGCTTCGGCCTGGTCCTCCGCCCGCGGGACGCCGGTGAAGCGGCGCCAGGGCGGAGCAGGCGGCATGACCGGCTCGCGCGGTTCGCCGTCTCCACGGAAGAGCCTCCAGTTTCCTTCCGGGGGAGGGACGTCGTTCGGACGCATCGAATCTCCGTTTGTGTCCTGGGTCATGACGATTCCAAGGGGTCGGCGAGATCCAGCAGCGGGACGGGGCTTTCGGGGCTCTCCCATGCCAGTACTGGCTGTCCGGTGTAGCGCTGCGGGTAGCTGAGCGTCTTCGTCCGGTAGCCGCGCACGCGCTCAGGAGCTCGGCCGGCCCAGCCCTCGACGATCTTGAGTAGTTCGTGTGCCGAGTCCGGCTTCCTGCGGTCCCACACCACCACCGGCACACGCATGGCCAGGCACAGTTCAACGATGTCGCGCCGGAGGTGCGACACGGCGTCAACGACCACACAGGCAGCGTCCCGCTCGTCCATCAGCAGCCCGTAGGTCTCCCGCTTGCCCGCGACGGGGCCACGGACGCAGAGCGGCTCGCTGTCCTCCAGCCGCCGCCAGCGCCGCTGCCAGTCCGTCTTGAAACGGTCGCCGTAGCGCTCGGTCAGTTCGGGACACCGGATGACCACCGAGTACTCGGCGCCGAGTACACACGGCACGATCTCGTCGGAGTCGGCCGACTCCCACTGGTCGACGGCGAGTTCCAGCGCGTCGCGGGGCAGGAGCAACTCCACGATCGGACGGGCGGCTTCGGGCGCGGTCGAGTGCATCGGGCCCAGCACCCGGAAGATCTCGGAAACGATTTGAGACGGGGTCCGCAACTGGTCGGCGGTGTCCGACACGGAACGCGGGCCCATTCCTTCGTCCAGCCACATCTGCACGCGGTACCTATCGGCGTCGCCGGAGGCGTGGTGGCGGTCGAGCCGGACGAGGAGGCGCGGCTGCGGCACCGAGCGCTGCCGGGCCGCTGCCCATTCCCGGGCGTCGTCTCTGCGCTCGCCGAGCGCAGAGTCGTGGATTCCCAGGCGCGCTGCTACCTGGGCGTTCCACTCCCGTAGCCGTTCCCGCTGCGGTACGCAGTCGCACACCGCGGCCAGATACTCGACGACGCGCAGCAGTCCGGGGACCAGCGACGTCGCCTTCGGTACCGCCCGGCTGTCTCCCTGAAGCCCCTCCAGGTGGGAGACGAGCGCTTCGACTCGCTCCATGCGTACCACCGGGCCGTCGCCCCAGCCGGCGCCCTGGAGCAAGGAGTTGGGCACCTGACTCAGGGGCAGCGCGGCGCGGACGGCCGTCGGAAGCAGGGCCGTCACGGCAGGAGCCAGCGTGTGCAGCGCTGCCATGAGCGCACCGTGCTCTCCGGGGGAGAGGAGCGTGCCAGGCTCCAACTCGCGGCTCACGGCGAGGACTTCGGCCGCCTTCCCGGGCTGGAGGACGTGCAGCGCCTCGGCGAACGCCGGCAGAGCGCGCTCGTGCGAAGTGAGGAAGCGCGCGAAGGCGTCCACCGTCAAATGCGCGTGACCCTCGGGGAGTCGGCAGCCGCATCGGTTCGCGACCATACGCATCGCTTCAGCCCTGCCCTCCGAGGTGGGAAGGACCCGGGCGACCGCCGCCACGAGGGGACGCAGGGTGGGGTCCGGCGAAAGAGCGGGAGACGTACCCCCGATCACGTACGGCGCGCCGGACCCGGTCAGCTCCGCACGGATTCGCTGCCAGGGGATGCCCCAGCCGCGGCGGATCACCTGCTGCGGGGAGAACGGCATCGGGCCGCCGGTGTCCGGGTCGGGCGGCGGTGTCAGCGAGGCCACCACCAGGCCGACGGCAGCGCCCAACTCATCGGACCACAACGGGCCTCCGCTGTACCCGTGGTCGATCGCCAGTCCGGTGGGGCTGCCGTCGAAGTACCCGACGCTGTCATCGCATTCGGTCACCCGGGCATCCGCGTACGAGGCGGCGGTCCCGCCCCCGTGCCATGCCCGCACCGACTGTCCCTTCTCCATGGGATGCCAGCGCACCGGCTGTACGTCCTCGGGCAGGCGCTCCAGCAGGGTCAGCACGGCGAGGTCGCCGCCCCACTCCAGGGGCCTGTCGCCTGCCGGCTGTCCAGGCGGTATCCACAGATCGAGCCGTGCTGCGCACTCGTGACGGCCGTGCGGGCTCTGCACCCGCGCCCGTACGGTCACCGGCCCTGGGTCTTCCGGGCTCAACTGCCTCTTGCCCACGGCGTCGTTGACGACGTGAGCGCAGGTGAGGAGGTGCTCCCCGGGAAGAAGCACGCCAGAGCCGACCGCTTTCCCATCGAGGCGGTTCAACAGGGAAACCGCCGGGGGCCGCGGGTTCCGTGGCGCCGTATGGACCCCTCCCACGGGTCAGCCCCGGGATGTGGAGGGGCGCCAGGTGGCAGCCACCTTCAAGGTCGCGTTCCCGGTGGTTCCGACGATGCCGAGCTTGAGGTCCTGCCCCACCGTCAGACCGAATTCGACGGTCACTTCGTCCGGCGGAGTCCCGGCGGCGGTGAGGGAGTCGTTGACTTCCTGGAGAAGCGGACCAAGGGGTCGCAGCGTGGTGCGCAGCGTTTCGCGCGCGAGTGTCACCGCGGCAACGGTGCCGCGGCCGACGGGGGTGGCGCCGCCGACACCCGAGGGGAGATCGGCGTCCACACTGGTCTCGGCCGCCGGCAGCTCTCCTACGGGTTCCAACTCAAGTCGTATGGCCGTGTCGTCGCTTAAGGTCAGTTCGGCGTACTGCGTCACCTTCTCATCATGCCCAAGATCGCGTTGCCCGTCTGCCGTTTGTGCGGCCGGGGGACCATGCTGAGGCGCCCCGACCAGGAGTCCAGCTTTCCGCTTGTGGAACTGTGCAAGGGATTTGCGGTGGGGGTGTGTGGCCGGGTGCCGGAGGCCCGCAACCAGAGCCGTCGCGCTGGCTACACCGAAGGGCGTGTCATGAGTTCGCGGTCACGGGTGGTACCGGACTGACCAGGGCGCAGGCCGTGAGGAAGCTGAACGCCGCAGGGCACAAGGCCGTACCGCACACGAGCTGGGCCGAATCACCCTGGCTCTTCGGCCTCGACCGCGGTGCGGGGCCCGTCGTCGTCCGGCAGGCCCCGCATCCGTATTCACACCTCGCCGTTCAGCGCCGTTCAGCGCCGCTCAGCCGAACTGCCGCTCGATCTGGGCGAGTTTCTCCTCAAGGGTGTCGAGTCTGGGCCCGGTCGTGCCGCCCTCGTCGCCCCGCACGCCTGCTCCCGCGTCCTCTCCCGCACGCGAGCCCGCGCTCGGGCTCGCGCTGTGCGACTGCGGCGCGGGCAACTGCGCGGCGGGCTGCACGGTGGGACCGGCCGGGACCTCCGCGGGGGCCGGTGCGGGCGCCGCGCGTTGGAGCCAGGGGCCGACGCGCCAGTGCTGCTGGCCGCCCAGTGCCTTCACCTTCACGCGCTCCAGCCTGTGCTGCTCTCGGCGGCGAAGACGTTCCTGCTCCTGGTTGCGCCGTTCCTCCCGTACCTCCTCGACGGCCTGGTCGAGGGTGCGTACGCCCTCCAGCAGCATCAACGACCAGGCGCGGAAGGTCTCCCGGGGTGCGCGCAGCCACCGTACGACGCGGATCTGCGGCAACGGCCGCGGAACCAGGCCCTGTTCGCGAAGCGCGGCACGCCGGGTCTGCTTCAGCGCACGGTCGAAGAGGATCGCAGCGGACACCGACATCCCCGCGAAGAACTCCGGCGCTCCCGCGTGCCCGCCGCCGCGGGGGGCGTGCACCCAGTTGAACCACGCGGAGGCGCCTGCGAACGCCCATACCAGCAGCCGCGATCCGAGCGAAGCGTCACCGTGGCTCGCCTCCCGTACGGCCATGACGGCGGAGAACATCGCCGCGCCGTCCAGCCCGAACGGGACCAGGTACTCCCAGCCGCCCGACAGCCGCAGGTTCTGTCTGCCGAAGCCGACGAGACCGTGGAAGGAGAGCGCGGCGGCGACCGCCGCGCAGCAGAAGAGGAGCAGATAGGCGGCCAGTGCGTAACCGGCCTCCTTGCGCCGCGGCGGCGCTGTTCAAGCTGCTCCCAGGAGTCGTTGGCCGAACTGCCGCCCTCGCGCGCCTGCTTGATCACTTGCTTTCCTCGTGTCGTCAGCACGACCGCCGCGAGTGAGGCGGCCAGCAGCACCGCGCCCCCCACTACCAAGCCCGGCGGTATATCCGTCTCTGCCATACCTTGCCCCCACGCCGGGCGCGGCCGCCCGTTGCCCGACCTGCCTTGCTCAGCCTGCTTCGTCCTGCTGCTTCCGTTCAGCACCGAGGCATCCCGATGCAGGACCCGGCACACTAACGTGGATCAAGCTCAAGTGCACACTGACGAGGGGCGCCCGTTGCGAGTTGGGCGTTTGTTCCCGAACTCCTCAGCGAAACAAGGGCAGTTGTGCGATGTACCCCTGGGTCCCGCGGGGCCTGGTCAGCTCACCGGGGCAGCAGGGATTTCCCCAAGTGCCCTGCGCACAGGCCGACTTGTTCTCCCTCACCGTCGGGGCGCTGCGGCCCGTCTGGGCCTGGAATCCGTCGCCTGTGGCCTGGCCCCAGGCCACGGGGTGCCCCGGGGCAGGAGGCCGACACACCTGGCCACGAGATCGATGCGGGCTGCGTTCCTTACGCCTCGGTCCCGGTGCGTGGGGCCGGGGTGGATACCCGCCGCGCGCCCGCCACCGCGCCCGCCCGCGCGCCCAACTCCCGCCTTGCGCTCCCGACTTCCTTTCAGTAATTCGTTTCAGTAACACGGCGCACGCACGGGCCCGAAGCGGTGTTGACTTCGCAGCGCGAGGTCGCGGCGGCGCAGGGTCACGGCCTTTCGCACAGTCACGGTTTGTCGCACAGTCACGGCTTGTTGGGGGATTTCCATGTACGGGGGCGGGGACGACGGCGGTCGGGGGGCACGGGGATGGCGGCGGCCGTTTCCGGACGGCGAGGGGTCGGATCCCTTTCTGCGGAGGTTCAAGGAAGCGGTGGTGCCCGGCAGCCGGCGGCGGGCGCTGCGCGAGGACGTACTGCCCGTCCTGGTGCTGGACACCACGGGCACGGACGCACACAGCACCGCACGGCGCGCGGAGCGGACGCTCGACGGGCTGGAGGACACGCTCACCCGCGGCGGGCGCACGGGCCGTGACATCACCGACGGTCCCGAAGGCTCCCACGGGCGGGACGGAGGGAGCCGGCGGGGCGCCCACGGGACACGCGACAGGGACGACAGCCGCGAGGGCGTCTTCGACCGTTTCGACGCCGCCGCCGGCGAACGCCTCGCCCCGTATGCGAGGTTGAGGCCCGGCGCGGGCGGCAGACCGGGCACGCCCGCGACCGGCGCGACCGGCACGGGTGCGACCGGCACAGGCGTACCCGGCACAGGCGTACCCGGCACCGGATATCTGGCCCTGAGGGCCGGTGAGGAGCTGCGGGCGAACACCCCCCGCAAGGGCACGCCGCTGCCGAACCGCAATCTGCGCCTGATGACGGACCTCACCGAGGGCATCCGCGAGCGCCCCAACGACCCCGTGCCGAGCGGCCGGGAGCTGCGCGACCGTGCGTACAGTCTGCGCGCGGAGGAGGCCGACGGCGGGCTGCTGCACTGGCTGGCCCGCTTCTCCGACGTCCAGTTCTCGGGCCCGCTGGCGTGGCTGGGCGATCTGGTCGCGCTGTTCGGAAAGTCGGTGCTCTACCGGTTCCCGCGCTGGTGCTGGACCTCGTGGTGGACGCGGCGGCTGCTGCGCTCGAAGCACAACTGGTACGAGCAGTGGCGGCGGATGGGCAGGACCGGCGAGTCCGTATTCGAGAAGGTCGCTCAGCTTCTGACGCGTCAGTCGGAGCGGCTGGGCCGGGACGACGAGGAGGCGGCGCGGGCGGCGCACCGGGACCTTGAGGAGCTGCTGCTGCGTGCGCTGCTGGCGGATCTGCGGGACGCGGGGCCCGGCAGGTTCGGTCCGCGTGCACGCCGCCGGCGTACGAGGCGGGTGATGCTGCTCGAACTGCCGTCGGCGGGCGAGCCGGGGGCGGACGCGGCGGGGGGCTTCCTGCGGGCGCTGAGGAACACCGCGTCCGCTCCGGGCAGGGCGTCGCTGCTGGTGGCCGCGGCGGGCTGTGCTGCGGCGTACCAGGAGGAGGACTGGCGGCGCTGCCAGAACCTGCGGCACGGCGCCGAGTTGTTCGCGCCCGTGCAGGACGCGGAGGCGCTCGCGCTGCCGCTGCTGATCCCGATGCCGTCGCAGAACTTCGACGAGGAGGGCATCTTCGTCACCCGCGTCGAGCCCGGCGGCCCCTGGCCGGGCATCACGGCGTCGTCGGAGATCGCCGCCGAAGTCGCCGTCGGCGCCGCGCTGTTGGCGGTGCTGGCCGCGTTCCTGCCCTGGCCGGGGCAGGACGCCGGGACCGCCTGCTGGGACGGCCGATATGTGAAGGGCGCGCACGTTCCCGAGCCGCTGCCCGCGAACGCCACGGCGAAGAACACCGCACGCACGCAGTACGACAGCGTCGTCGAGCACATCCGCCAGCTCAACGACGAGGCCGTGCGTTCGGAGCGCAAGGCCGACGAGCACAGCCGCAGCACCGTGCGCAGGGTCGTATATCTGGGCGCGACCGTGCCCTCCGATCCGGAGGAGGCCATCGACAACGGGGCCGTACCCGAACTGCGGGGTCTGCTGCTGGCCCAGCGCAGGCTGAACCAGGAGGCCGTCGAGGACCGCGCGAACCGGGTGCGGCTCTACGTCGACGTCCGCGACACGGGGCGCGACTTCGCCGACGCGGAGGAGGAGGCCCGCCGCGTGGTGAAGGAGGCCGAGCGCTACAAGGACAGCGAGGACCACCGGACCGTGATCGGCGTCGTCGGCTTCTCCGAGAGCCGTCGCGAGACCCGTAAGGCGGCGGCCGTGCTCGACGAGGGGCAGGTGCCGTCCATCGGTACGACCGCGACAGCCGACGCGATGCAGCGCGACCCGCGGACGGGGAAGGCGCTCACCTACTACCGGCCCATGTCGCCCGACAACGGCCGCGAATCGCGGATCGCGGCGTCCTTCGCGCACTCCGAGCGGGTCGTCGCCGACGACGGCGGGCAGTGCGAGTACGCGAGGCGTGCGCTGGTGGTCGAGGAGCCCGGCGATCTGTTCAGCGAGGAGATGAGCCGCAAGTTCGCCGGGGAGTTCGGCGAGGGCGCGGAGCGGCTGCCGCTGGCGGGCGGCGGTGAGGGCGGCGGCTACACACCCGTCGGGGTCGCCAAGACCGTATGCGAACGCATCCGGCAGGAACCGCGCACGGTGGTCTACTGGGCGGCCCGCGTAAGGAACTTCTCCGCCTTCGTCAACGCCTACGGACCGGACTCCGGCTGCGGCGGCCTGCCCCGGAAGCTCACGGTCCTCGGCAGCAACGAGCTGACCAGCACGGCGCTGCGCGGCAAGTACAAGGAGCCGTGGCTGAGGCTGTATCACAGCGTCCATGTGCTGCCGGAGCGGCATCCGGACAGCAACGGGCAGGCGGACAGGCTCTTCCGCGAGTACGTCGACAACTACACGGCGGACGACCCCTGGCTCAACGACGGCCATGTGGCCCTCGCGCACGACGCGTTGAAGGTGCTGTCGACGGCGGCGGACGACGCGCTGTCGTCCACCGGCACGGCGTACACGGATCTGGTGAAGGCCAAGCTGGACGAGGAGATCGCCTTCCAGGGCGCGAGCGGCGCCATCCGCTTCCCCGAGCTGCACGGTTCCAGGCCGCCGGTGGACAAGGCGATCACGATTCTTCACGCCACGGCGAAGGGGCCCGAAGTCGCCCTGCACTGCGGTGCGTTCAAGGAGAACGAGCCGCCCGTGAGCCGCTGGGGGCCGGGCGGGGCTCATCCTTGTCCGGCGGACGGCTGAACCGGAGCCGGCGTGTGGAGGACGGTGACGCAAGCCGACGTGGAGGACGGTGACGTAAGACCGCCGGGCCGGGGTCGGGGGCGCGGCCGGGTCCGGGGTGCGGCAGGGGCGCCCGGCGTCGTCGGGGGTCAATCCGCCCCGGCGCCACGGGCGTTGGCGAGCATGGCGCGCAGCGCCCGCTCCTCGAAGGGCGTGAGCCGTCCCGCCCCCGCGGCGTCCGCGTAGCCGCCGTTGGGTGAGCACATCACAGGCTTCACCCCGTCCGGGCCCGTGGCGCACTCGTAGCGCCCGGCCTCGCCGTCGCCGTCCAGGTCGAGGTTGGGGTGGTCGAGGCCGAGGGTGTGCAGCATCTCGTGGACGAAGGTGTTGCGCAGCTCGTGCGGTGCCATGTGCCAGGTCCCGTCGAAGTACTCGCTGTCCATGGTCACCACTCCGCCTGAGGCGACGCCCTTCGCGGGGTGCGGGCAGGGCAGGCCCTTGCTGTAGCCGCCCCGGCCCAGCGGCCGGTAGGTCTGCGTGTACTGGATGTGCCCCCACGGAGGGCATCTGGCCGGGTCCACACGCTCCACTCCTCCGAGGACGATCCGCACCCCCGCCGCCCTCATCTGTGTGACGGCCCCGGTCAGATACGGGGTGTACCGCTTCTTCAGCCGTGCGGAGGCGAAGGTGACGGTGTACGTACGCGAGGGGCTGACCGAGGTCACTCCCAGACGTTCGGCCACCCGGAAGCCCGTGCCCGCGAGGGTCCGCGGCGGAGCGGCGCCGGCGGGCGTCACTCCGAAGGCACACATGACGGCGATCGCGGCACCGGCCGCGGCACCTGTCCTCAGCATGTCGCTCATGGCTGATCCGCTCCTGTGAAGTTGTACGAGGGGGGTAATGCCGAGCCCGGGTCCGAGCAGGAGCCCGGGGCGGCGGGGTGAGAAGCGGTGAGGGCGGCGGAAGGCGGGCGCGAGGGCGCGTCGGGCCTTCGGCAGCGTTTCGCCCGGTTTCTTCCCGATCGGTTGATTGCTGCCCATGGCTTGCGCCCGTCATGCCCATGACGGGGCATCCACGGGCACATGCCTTCCAGGACCAGCCTCGGGGTACGGGTTCGCGGACCCCGCACGGCCGTGCACCGCAGGCGACCGGCCGCCGCCGTTCGTAGATTGGAGGGACCAGCCGACATCGAACTTGGCAGGAGCCGGTGACGGGATCGGAGATCGACTACGCCGCCATCTTCGCGGCCTTGCCCAGCCCCTATGTGGTGCTCGACCCGGATCTGGTCATCCGGGACGTCAACCGTGTCTATCTGCGGTCGACCGGGCGCTCCCGCGAGGGCCTGCTGGGCCAGTACTTCTTCGACGCGTTCCCGCCGAATCCCCGGGAAGCCGTCTCGGAGGGCGTGCAGAAGCTGAGGTCGTCGCTGCTGAGAGCCGTGGAGGGGGGCAGGGTCGACAGCATGGCGCCGGTGAAGTACGACATCCCCGTCGCCAGCCGCCCGGGAGTCTTCGAGGAGCGCTGGTGGTCGCCGATCAACACCCCGGTGCTCGACGGGGACGGCAACGTCGTCTGGGTCATCCACCGCGTCGAGGACGTGACCGCTTTCGTACACGCACGGCGGAGCGCCCGCGCCGAGGAACAAGCGCCCCAGCGGCACGAGGGCAGGGCGGCGGAGATCTACACCCGCGCCCAGGAGCTGGAGACCCTCAACGACGAGCTGCGGATGGCGCACGACCGTGAGAGCCGGGTGGCGCTCACGCTTCAGGAAGCGCTGCTGTACTCGCCCGACCTTCCGCGCGCCGGAGTCGCCGTGCGCTATCTCCCGGCCGTCGGCACGCTCAATGTGTGCGGCGACTGGTACGACGTCACGGATGTGCCGGAGGTCGGAGGGTTCACGGCCGCGGTAGGTGACGTCGTGGGACACGGCCTGGAGGCGGCCGGGGTGATGGGGATGCTGCGCAGCGCGCTGAACGCCGCCATGCGCGCCACGGCCAGCCCCGCGCGGGCGCTTCAGATCCTCGGCCTGTACGCGAACTCCGTCGAGGGCGCGCAGTCCGCGACCGCCGTGAAAGTCAGGGTCGACAGCGGACGGCAGACGATCACCTACAGCAGCGCGGGGCATCTTCCGCCCGTGCTGATGCACGCGGCCGGTGACTGCGAGCTGCTGGACCAGGCCACGGACCCGCCGCTGGCGACACGTTCCGAGCACGAGCCGCGGCCGGAGGCCCGAGCCCACTACGACCCCGGTGACTGCCTGATCCTCTACACCGACGGGCTGGTGGAACGCCGGGACGAGAGCATCGACGAGGGCATCGGCCGGCTGACCGAAGTCCTGGCCTCCTGCGCGGGCGGCGACGCCGAGGAGGTCGCGGACGAGGTGCTGGCCGGCATGGGCGTCATGGAGGGCGCCGCCGACGACATCGCCCTGGTCATCATCAGTCTCTGACCGTTCTGCGAACTCGCGTGCCGCCGGGGGCAGTCGACGTCCGGCTGGGGCGCCCCGCCCGATCCGGCGCAGGCGGAACCGCCGCGCTCCGCCTCCCCGTGTGCTTCCCGGGGCCCGTACCCCATACGCTGCTCGGCGTCGTACCCGTCGTACCCGTCGTACCCGAGGAGACCGCCGTGCTCGTGCTGCTGCCACCGTCCGAGGGCAAGGCCGACGGAGGCAGGGGACGCCCCTTCGAACCGGACGCGCTGTCGCTGCCGGGCCTGGCCCCGGCCCGGGAGCGGGTCCTCGACGAACTCGTGACGCTCTGCTCCGCCGACGAGGAGAAGGCCCGGGAGGTGCTGGGGCTGAGCGAGGGCCTGCGGGGCGAGATCGCCAGGAACGCCGCTCTGCGCTCGGCGCCCGCGCGGCCCGCGGGTGAGATCTACACCGGCGTCCTCTACGACGCGCTCGGCCTGGCCACGCTCAGCCCCGCGGCCAAGCGGCGGGCGGCGAGGTCGCTGCTGGTCTTCTCGGGCCTGTGGGGCGCGGTCGGCGTCAAGGACCGCATCCCTCCGTACCGCTGCTCCGGAGGCGTGCGGCTGCCGGGCCTCGGCGCGCTGAGCGCCCACTGGCGGGAGCCCCTGGCGGCGGCGCTGCCGGAGGCGGCCGGAACGGGCCCGGTGCTCGATCTGCGTTCGACGGCGTATGCGCAGATGTGGCGGCCCAAGGGTGAGACGGCCGAACGCACCGTCACCGTAAGGGTGTTGCAGTCGTCCGTGGTGGACGGCGTCGAGAAGCGCACCGTGGTCAGCCACTTCAACAAGGCGACGAAGGGCCGGATCGTGCGGGCCCTGCTGGAGAGCGGCACGGCGCCCGCCACCCCGGCGGCACTGGTCGACGCCGTTCGCGGACTCGGTTACGTGGTCGAGGAGCCGCCGGAGGGACGGAAGCCGGGGAGGCCGCGGGCGGTGGACGTGGTGGTCTCCGAGCTGTAGGCCGCCGAGGCAGGGGCAGTCCGGCGATCACCCACAGCCCAATTGCATGGTGCGCAACGCTCGTTGCGTATCCCGTTCCTACGGGGAGAGGATGCCGCCATGGCTCCCTCCCCCGCCGGCTCCGTACCGCCCTCAGGTTCCGGCTCGCTGCTGGACCTGGCGCCCGTGATCCCCGTCGTAGTACTCGACGACGCCGCCGACGCCGCACCGCTGGCACGCGCACTGGTCGAGGGCGGACTGCCGGTCGTCGAGGTGACGCTGCGTACGGCCGCGGCGGTGGACGCGATCCGGGCGATCACCGAGGAGGTGCCGGAAGCCGTCGTCGGCGCGGGCACCGTACTCACCCCCGAGCAGGCGGAGGAGGCCGTGGACGCGGGCGCGGGCTTCCTCGTCAGTCCCGGATGGACGGACCGGCTGCTGGAGGGGATGCGGGGCTGCGGGGTGCCCGTGCTGCCCGGCGTCTCCACGGCGTCGGAGGTGATCGCCCTGCTGGAGCGGGGGGTGACGGAGATGAAGTTCTTCCCCGCGGAGCCCGCCGGAGGTGCCCCCTACCTCAGTGCTCTCGCCTCGCCGCTCCCCCGCGCACGCTTCTGCCCGACGGGCGGCATCGACGCGGCTCGGGCGCCCCGCTATCTCGCGCTGCCCAACGTCGGCTGCGTGGGCGGCACTTGGATGGTGCCGGGCGATGCGCTCGCCGCCCGTGACTGGTCCCGGGTCCGGCGGCTCGCGGAGGGCGCCGCGGCCCTGCGGGGCTGAGACCCTACGCATAGGCCCGTGCGCGGCGGGCGCACCCGCACGGTGAGTACGGAGACCCGGCCCGGCCCCGGCCCCCTTACGCCCCCCGCAAGCTCGGCCCCGGTGCCCTCAGCGCAGGTGACTGGTGTCGTTCAGCAGCCGCAGCGACGCGTTGCCGTCCGCGTAGTAGGCGATCGCCGAGAGGCAGGCCGCCGACAGCTCCATGCGGAACAGCGCGATGGGCGGTGCCTCCAGCGCCAGCCGTACGAGCGTCTTCACCGGTGTGACATGAGTGACCAGCAGCACGGTCCTGCCCGAGTAGCGGGCCAGCAGCCGGTCCCTTGTCACGGCGACGCGTTCCGCGACCGTCGCGAAGCTCTCACCGCCGCCGGTCGGGCGGGCGTCCGTAGAGTCCAGCCACTTCTCCAGGTCGTCGGGGTAGCGCTCGCGCACCTCGGCGAACGTGAGCCCCTCCCAGGCCCCGAAGTCGGCCTCCCGCAGGCCCTCGTCGACACGTACCTTCAGCCCGGTGCGTTCGGCGACGGCGGACGCCGTCTCCTGGCAGCGGCGCATCGGCGAGGTGACGATCGCCTGGAGCGTGCCGCGTGCGGCGAGCAGTTCACCGGCGGCGTGCGCCTGGCGCCAGCCCGCCGGGGAGAGTTCGGGATCGGTGCCGCCGCTGCCGGAGAAGCGCTTCTCGGGAGTGAGCGCCGTCTCTCCGTGGCGCAGCAGTACGAACGTCGTGGGTGCGCCCAGGTCCGGGCCCCAGCCGCTCTGCGGGGCGGCCGTCTCGGCGGCGTCATCGCTCACGGGCACCGGCCGTATCGGTCCCTCGCCGACGCCCGCACCCGCCCGTGCCGTCTCGTCCGCCGCGTCCAGCTCGGCGGTGGAGACCGCCGCCGACCACTCCTCGCCCCGCTTGCCCGCGTCCATCGCCTCGTTGGCGAGGCGGTCCGCGTGCTTGTTCTCCGCACGTGGAATCCACTCGTAGCCTGCGACCGCCTCCGGCGGGAAGATGCGCTGTGCCTCGGCGGCCAGCGGACGCATGTCCGGGTGCTTGATCTTCCAGCGCCCCGACATCTGCTCGACCACGAGCTTGGAGTCCATGCGCACCCGCACCCACGCACCCGGGTCCAGCTCGTATGCGGCACGCAGTCCCGCGATCAACCCCCGGTATTCCGCTACGTTGTTGGTGGCGATGCCGATGAACTCCGCCGTCTCACGCAGCACTTCACCGCTCTCGGCGTCCCGTACGACCGCGCCGTAGCCGGCCGGTCCCGGATTGCCGCGCGAACCGCCGTCCGCCTCCACGACGAAACCGCGGCCCGCACGCACGCCGCCCCCGGCCGCCATCAGAGCCCGGACTCGGGCGTACGGACCAGGACCCGGCGGCAGTTCTCACACCGCAGCACGGCGTCCTCGGGCGCTTCGCGCACCTCGTTCAGCTCGGTGATGTTCAGCTCCAACTGGCAGCCCTCACAACGGCGTCGGAACAGCCGGGCGGCGCCCACGCCGCCCTGCTGCTCGCGGATCTTCTCGTAGAGCTTCAGCAGGTCCTCGGGCACCGAACCGGCCGTGGTCCGCCGCTCCTCGCGCACCGACCCCGACTCCTCGTCGATCTCCCGCAGCGCCTCGTCGCGCCGTGCGACGGCGTCCTCGGCCTTGGCCTGTACGGCCTCGACGCGCTGCGCGAGTTCCGCGGCGCGCTCGGCGGCGGCCTCGTGGCGCTCCATGACCTCCAGGACCACGTCCTCGAGGTCTCCCTGGCGCCTGGCGAGGGAGGCGATCTCGCTCTGGAGGTTCTCCAGGTCCTTCGGGTTGGTGACCTGGCCCGAGTCGAGGCGCTTCTGGTCACGTGCGGCGCGCTGGCGCACCTGGTCGACGTCGGATTCGGCCTTGGCCTGCTCCCGTTCGGTGTCGCTCTCCTCCGTACGGGAGGCGACGAGCAGATCGCGGAGCTGGGCGAGGTCCGCCTCCAGCGACTGGATCTCCTCGTGCTCGGGCAGGTTCTTGCGCTTGTGTGCGAGCTGCGTCAGTCGCGTGTCCAGGGCCTGGACGTCCAGCAGTCGGATCTGATCGGCGGGCGCGGCGTTCAGTTGGGGGCTCCTGAGGTGATGTCGGCGTAGGCGCTGGGGTCGGGCGGTGCGGCGTGCGCGGACGCCGCGTGTGCGGTCCAGGGGTCGGTGACCGTGTGCGAGACATGGGTGCGCAGGCCCCAGCCGTGCCGGTCGGAGACCTCGTCGAGCTGGGCGGCGGCCTGCTCGCACCACGGCCACTCGGTGGCGAAGTGCGCGGCGTCCAGCAGCGCGAGCGGCGAGTGCTCGCGTGCCTCGGAGGCGGGGTGGTGGCGGAGGTCGGCCGTGAGATAGGCGTCGGCGCCCGAGGCGCGAACCTCGTCGAAGAGCCCGTCTCCGGAGCCTCCGCAGACGGCGACGGTGCGGATCGTACGGTCCGGGTCGCCCGCGGCGCGGATGCCCTGCGCGGTGACGGGCAGCCGGGCGGCGGCCCACTCCGTGAGCTCCGACAGCCGCATGGGGCGGGGCGGTTCGCAGATGCGGCCGAGGCCGCGGCGGCCCTCCGGGTCGGTGGCGTCCGGTACGAGTGGACGCAGGACGCGAAGGTCGAGCGCGCCGGCGAGGGCGTCGGAGACGCCGGGGTCGGCGGTGTCGGCGTTGGTGTGGGCGACGTGCAGGGCGACGCCGTGCCTGATGAGCGTATGGACGACCTTGCCCTTGAAGGTGTCGGCGGCGACGGTCGTGGTGCCCCGCAGATACAGCGGGTGGTGGGTGACGAGGAGTTGGGCGCCGAGCGCCACGGCCTCGTCGGCGATCTCCTGCACGGGATCGACGGCGAAGAGGACCCGGTCGACCTCGGCGCCCGGATCGCCGACGTCACCGCAGACGGTGCCCACGGCGTCCCACTGCTCGGCCCGTTCACGGGGCCACAGGGCGTCGAGCGCGGCGATGACTTCGGAGAGTGCTGGCACGGGTGAAAGGCTACCTTCCGCCCTGCCCGTGCCGACCGGTCACCGCCCCACCGGAGGACGCGGAGGGCGCGAGGTCGACGGCCGACTTCCGTGGCGGGCGCGTGTGGGGCGCGTGTGTGCTGGGGGCGTGCGGGCGGAGGGAGCGTGCGGGGCTCGGCCGGGCTGCGGCTGCGGCTGCGGCTGCGGCTGCGGCTGCGGCAACGAGCGTCGTACGTGCGCTCTTACGGCCGTGTGACGGGAGCCTCGGAGCGGGCGCGCAGCACACGCCCGACGGCTCGCGCAGACGATTCGCACATCCGCCACTCATCCGCGTGAACGGTCCGAACTCTCGTTGTTGGCCCGGCAGTACGGCACCTAGGTTTCCCTCACTGGAGGTGATCGACCTATGACTGCCTGTGCCCCCGAGAGCGCGACGGCCGGACGGACGGCAAGGCACTCCACGTTCACGATCGCAGCCGACGGCGCCTACGCGGCGCGGCTCAACGCGTCCGCGGAGGACGGCTGGTTCCCCGAGCGCTGGACCCTCGACGGCCCCGAGCCGTACGCGGTCCCGCTGCCCGGGGCACGGCCCGAGCAGAGCGACAGCCAGGTGCTGCCGCTGACCGACGGAAGGGTCCTGATCGCCCGCCGCGAGGACGGCGCACACAAGCTCGCACTGCTCTATCCGACGGGGCCGACCACCGGCGAACTCCCCCTGGGCGCCGTGGAGTCGGAGAGGCTGACGCTGCTGCCGCCCGCGCCGTGCGGGCGGCGGGCGTACGCGCTCACCGCGGGCGAGCACTCCACCCGCGTATGGCTGGTCGCCGGCGGTGGCGACGGCCTCCCGCAACCGGTCGCGGAGGTCCCGGGCCGCTGCGGGGGCGGTGCCTGGCTGGACCGCGACGGCAGACTGCTCGCCGTGGACCGTACGGACACGGGAGGCACGGGCCGTACGAAGACGGTCGCCGTCGACCTGAGCCGCGGGGGCGAGGTCAGCCCGCTGCTCCAGATCACCGACGAAAGCGACGACCGGCTGATGCTGGCCGACGCCGACAGCGGCCTGCTGATCGTGCGGTCGGATGCGCCGGGTGAATTCCGGCTGGGCTGGGGCGTGTTGGGCTCCCATCGGCCGGTGCGCTTCCCGGAGTCGCTGCACCCGGAGGACGCGCTGCTGACGCCGTTCGCCGTGCAGCCGGGTCAGATGCTGCTGCCCGAGAGCTGCGCGGTCGCGCTGCACGGGCAGACGACGGGGGCGCGGGCCGGTGGTGCGTGGCTCGGCGTATGGCGGCCGATGCAGAGGGAGTTGAGGCGCTTCCGTGCCCCGGGAGGCTGGCTGCCGGGCAAGGGCGTCTGGACACGCGAGGGCGAGCTGCGCCTGCCGTGCGCCACCGCGCACGCTCCGTGCGGGCTCGCACGGCTGCGGATGAGGGGGAGAAGCGCGGACGCCGACGCGGGGGCGACGGTCACCGGTACGGGTACGGGCGAAAGCCTGGGCGCGGGTGTGGACTTGAGCGCGGTCGTGGGGGACGCGGCGGGACCGGAGGCGCGTCGCGGCACGCCCGAAGTCGCGCGGGAGGTCCCGGACGACGGGTCGGACGCTGACTCACGGGGACCCGTAGCGGAAGGTGTCGGCGCGGAGCGAGCACAGAGGGAAGCGGAAGGAGCGCCGACGGGAGGGGCAGGGGGAGCCGGGGCCGGGGCCGTTGCCGGGACCGCAACCGGGACAGGCACGGGTGCAGGCTCCGGAACCGGCATCGGCGAGCAGGGTCAAGAGGGCGCTGTACCAGGGGGGTTGGTGAACGGGACCGCGGAGAGGCCCGTGCCGTCCGCCGTGCATCCCGGGGCGCTTCCCGCGGAGGTGCCGGTAGCGCCGGTGCGGGAGAGGGCGCTGCGGCTGCCCATGCCGAACACCGCGGCAGGCGGCGCCGGTTCGCAGCGCCAGGGTGCCGAGGCGATGGGTGCCGGGCCCCCCGAGGCGCAAGGACCACCGGTGAACGCCGCGGGCGCCGGGGCACGGGCCGCCGCGAGCACCCGGACCGCCACCGGCACCGGCACCGCCACCGACGCGGTGAATGCCGTAAGCCCGGCGGGGGTCGGCGCCCCGGACGGCCGACTCACCGGCACGGAACCCTCGTCGCCGTTTGCGGCACAGCCCGCCGGTGGTGAATCCGCCGAGCCGTGCGTACGCCGCAAGCCGGTGCCGCTACAGGACGCCCCGCTCGCAACTGCCCTCCACGACGCGGCAGTTCGGGCAAGGACCGCCTGATCAGGCGGCGTTCCGCCGTGAGACTCTGGTCGGGTAACGAGCAGCGACGTGATCCACGGAGTCATCCCGCGATGTCCGAGCCCGAGAACCAGACCGGGACCGAAACGCGCAGCAGTCAGGCATCGATCGGCTCAGGCAGGCACCGGGGGCGGGCCGCCGGTTCCGAGGACTCCGGCGGGCATCCGCACGGCCGCCACCGGCGTCCTCAGGACGACGATGCGGAGTGACCGGCTTCAGCGGTGTGCGACGACGGCGTCGGTCAGCACCGGTGCGTCGTCCCGTTCGACGGCTGTGACGGACAGCAGCACCCGCCCGGCACGCTCCGCTCCGGCGCCGCCGCCCGCGTCCGCGGCCCCCGCGCCTTCGTCGGCTTCGCCCGGTTCCCGCCACATCCGTACGCGAAGCGTCTCGCCGGGGAAGACCACACCGGCGAAGCGTGTGCCGTAGCTGCGCACACGTGTCACATCGCCGCCGAGCACGGTGTCGACCACGGTCTTCAGCACCATTCCGTATGAGCAGAGACCGTGCAGGATCGGCCGGTCGAAACCCGCGAGGGCCGCGAACTCGGGGTCGGCGTGCAGCGGGTTCCAGTCGCCGGAGAGGCGGTAGAGCAGCGCCTGGTCCTCGCGTACGCCGCGGAGTACTTCGAAGTCCGGCGCCCGCGTGGGCGTTCCGCGCCGGGACGACGGGCCGCGCTCGCCCCCGAATCCGCCCTCGCCCTTCACGAAGAGCTGCGCCTCCGACGTCCACAACGGGCCGTCCTCGTCGGCCGCTTCGGAACGCAGCACGATGACGGCCGCGCTCCCCTTGTCGTACACGGCCGCGACCGACGAGGTCTGGGTGGCGCTGCCTCCGGACGGTACGGGCCGGTGCGTCTCGACGCTCTGAGCGCCGTGCAGCACGGCAGTGAGGTCGACGTCGATTCCCGGCGCGGAGAGACCGCCCACGACGCCCATGCCGCCGCCCGCCACCGTCGCGAAGCTGGGGAGCACGTGCAGCCTGCTCTCCAGGGTGTAGCGCAGCTCGCCCGGATCTGTCGCGGGTACGCCCGCGCCGATTCCGAGGTGGTAAAGCTGAACGTCCTTGTGTCCCCAGGTGATTCGGGTGCTGCTGGGTTCGGCGGACAGCGCCCGCTCGACGTCGATCGGCATCGTTCGTCAGCTCCTCTCCACGTGCGGAGGATAGCCAGGTGCGCGAGAGGCCCCCTGGGACGGCGGGAAGGCGCGGGCCCATGGCCGATCCGTCGCCTTGGGGTGAAGAATGCGTGCAAGTCGGCGGGGCCCGGGGGGAGTTCGGGGCCCGCCCGGTCCGGCCCGTACGGAGGAACCCCGTACGGAGGGGCATCGAGGACCGATACGGAAAATCAGGAGGGGGAGTCTTGAGCACTCAGGGAAACACTCAGGGAGCCGTCCCGCACGGCGGCGGTGAGATCGACACGAGCGTCCCGCACTCGGCACGCATCTGGAACTACTGGCTCGGCGGCAAGGACAACTACGCCGCCGACCGCCAGGCGGGCGACCAGTACCGGGAGGCGTTCCCCGGGATCGACGAACTCGCCCGCGCCTCCCGGTACTTCCTCGTGCGCACCATCCGCTATCTGGCGGCGGAGGCAGGCGTACGCCAGTTCCTCGACGTCGGTACGGGACTGCCCACGGTCGACAACACACACGACGTGGCACAGCGGGAGGCGCCTGACGCCCGCATCGTCTACGTCGACAACGATCCCCTCGTCCTCGTACACGCCCATGCGCTGCTCACCAGCTCGCCCGAGGGCAGGACGGCCTATATCGAGGCCGATCTGAGGGACCCGGAAGCGGTGATCGCCGGCGCGCGGGAGACCCTCGATCTGTCGCGGCCGGTCGCGCTCATCCTCAGCGGAGTGCTGGGGCACGTGGGGGACCACGCGGAGGCCTGCGGCATCGTCCGTGCCCTCATGTCGCACCTGCCGTCCGGGAGTTACCTCTCGCACAACGACGGCGTCGACGACAACCCGGAGACCAACGCGGCGCAGGACGACTACAACGACTCCGGGGCCGTGCCTTACGTGCTGCGTTCCCCGGAGGAGATCCGCGCGTACTACGAGGGGCTGGAACTCGTACCGCCGGGCCTGGTGCGCATCAACCGCTGGCGCCCGGACGTCGACGCGGACGAGTCCGCGGACGCGGCGGCCTTCGGAGGCGTCGGCCGCAAGCCGTGAACGGGCCTCGGCCGGGCGGGCCCGACGGCTCAAGAAGCGACCGCCCGCGAGCGAGCCACCGCGAGTGAGCGACCGCGTCTGCCGTCAACGTGCCGTCCGTGGGCGAGAGTTCGGCGTCCCAGGGGCCTCGTGCCTCTCAGGGGCGTCGGGCGTCTCGTGCGCGGACGCCCCCGTGGCGTCCTCCGCCTCGCCTCCCGCGCCCTCGCGTCCCTGCCGTGGCAGGGCGAACAGCGCGAGCAGCGCGCACAGCGCCAGCGCGCCCGCTGCGCTGCGGAAGGCCAGCCCGTAGCCCGCGGCCAGCGTCTCCGGGTCGGTGCCCTCCCCGATACGGGACGCGGCGACCGTGGAGAACACCGCGAGTCCGAGTGAACCACCCATCGTCCGCGCGGTGTTGAACAGACCGGACACCAGCCCGGCGTCCGAGTGCGGCACCCCCGACATCGCGACCGAGGCCAGCGGCGTGCCTGCCATGCCGCCGCCCAGGGCCATCAGTACGCCGGGCCCGGTGACCGTGTCGAGGAAGCCGCCGCCCGCGTGCATGCCGCTCTGCCACAGACATCCGGCACCCGCCAGCACGACGCCCGCCAGCGCTACGGCACGCGCACCGAACGCTGCCATCAGCCTGGGCGCGGCCTTGGAGCCCAGCACGATGCTCAACGACTGCGGTATGAAGCCGAGTCCGGCCTCCAGCGGCGTGTAGTGCAGCACGTTCTGCATGTAGAGCGACATGAAGTACCACATGCAGAACAGGGCGCCGCCGCAGATGAACATCGTCCCGTTCGCGGCCGAGACGGCTCGCCTGCGGAAGAGCCGCAGCGGCACCAGCGGCGCACGGGTACGTGCCTCGACGGCCGTGAAGCACGCGAGCAGCACGGCCCCTGCCGCCAGCGGCCACAGCACCGAAGGCGCGGTCCAGCCCACCGCCTCCGTGCGTACGATCGCCCAGGCCAGCGCGCTCAGCCCCAGGGTGACCAGCAGTGCGCCCGGCAGATCGAGGCGGCGCGCGGCCGTGGCGTCCCTGCGCTCCGTGACCCACACCGCGGCGGCCAGCAGCACGAGGCCGCCCACGGGAACGTTGATCAGCAGCACCCAGCGCCACGACAGTGCGTCGGTGAGCACACCGCCGACGAGTCCGCCGACTGCCCCGCCGCCCGCGCCGACGGCGCTCCAGGTCGCGATCGCACGCGTACGGGCGCGGCCCGGCGGAAATGCCGTGGTGAGGATCGTCAAGGTCGCGGGCGCGAGCACGGCGGCCCCGGTGCCCTGGAGGGCGCGGGCCGCGAGGAGTTGCCACGGCTGCTGCGCGAGGCCGCCGAGCACGCTGGCGGCCGTGAACAGGGCGAGCCCCACCAGGAAGGTCCGCTTCCGGCCGTAGATGTCGGCCGCCCGCCCGCCGAGCAGCATCAGGCCCGCGAAGGCGAGGGTGTAGCCGTTGAGCACCCATTGCAGCCCGGCGGCGTCCATGCCGAGGTCCGCGCGCATCGACGGCAGCGCGACATTGACCACGGAGACGTCGAGCACTACGAGGAACTGCCCCGCGCAGGCGGCGAGTACGACGACCCACAGCCGGGCGGGGGCTTCGGGGCGTGGCCCGGCGGCGCCGTGCTTGCTGGCGGCCGGGTCCGGTCCGGCGGCGCCGGGCGAGGAAGCGGTCTTGTCTGTCATCGCCTGTCATGTTCGCAGCCGCCCTCACATGCGCCCACCGGATATCGGGGCGTCGAGGACGCACCCGGACCTCAGCGTTCGGCGCGCGACTGCCCCGGGTGCTCGGTGGACGACGGGGATTCCGGGGATTGCGGGGATCGCGGGGATCGCAGACGGTCCGCGCCGCCCGCGGTCCGCGCCTCCGCACCGGCCTCGACCGGCTCCTCCGGCACCGGCTCCGGCTCCCACAGGGCGTGTTCGCGGCGCGACCAGTCGCGGTCGGCCCGGCCCGTACGCATCGCACGCCGCGCCTCGGGGTGTGCCGCAGCCATCCATACGTGCGCCACGAGTACGAGCCCCACGGCCAGCGCCAGCCAGTCGTGCACGAATGTCGCGCTCGTACGCCACTCCAGCGGCGCGAGGCCCGTGAACCACATCAGCAGCCCGGTCCCCGCCATGACCAGGACGGCGCCCGCGATCCAGGCGGCGAAGACCTTCTGCCCGGCGTTGAACTTCCCCGCGTCACGGCCCCAGTCCTCGCCCAGCGGCGGACTGGGGCGCCGGGCACGCCAGGCGCGGCGCAGCCAGCGCCGGTCGTGGGGGCCGAAGCGGTCCAGGCGGCGCAGATCGGCACGGAGGGCACGTGAGGCCAGGCCGAGCAGCAGCGGCGCGGGCAGCAGCAGACCCGACCACTCATGGAGGGTCACCAACAGTGCGCGGCGCCCGGCGAGTTGGGCGAGGCCCGGCACATAGAGGCACAGCGCGGTCGCCACGCACACCGTCATCAGCACGGCGGTGGATTGGTGGCACCAGCGCACGACGCGGGCGAAGCGCAGCACGTCGGCGGAGGACGGACGACGCCCCTCGGCCCGGGCGGCTCCGGCACCGGCCCCGGCACCGGTGGCCCCCGACTCCTCGGTGGGGGCCGGTACTTCGGAGGCCCGGCCGTCAGGCGGCTGTCGGAGCATCGTCACGTCCGTTCGACTTGCCGACCCATCCGTCGACCGCGTAACCCCGCTTCTCCCAGTAGCCGGGCTCCACTTCGCGGGTGAGCGTGATGCCCGAAAGCCACTTGGCCGACTTGTAGAAGTACATGGGTGCGACGTAAAGCCTCACGGGGCCGCCGTGTTCATGGCTTACGGGCTTGTCCTGCATGCGCAGGGCGACCAGCACGTCGTCCCGCATGGCCTGCTTCAGCGTCAGGCTCTCGGTGTAGATCCCGTCGAAGCAGGTGAAGCGTACGGCCGTCGCCTCGCGCCGTACTCCGGCCAGTCGGAGGAGGTGCGAGAGGCGTACCCCTTCGAAGGGCGTGCTCGGCACGCGCCAGCCGGTGACGCACTGCACGTCGCGCACCATCCGCTGCTGCGGCATCGCACGCAGCTCCGCGAGGCTGTGGCGGGCGGGGTGCTCGACGAGGCCGTCGACGGTGAGTGAGTAGTCGCCCGCGCCGCGGTGCGGCACCGAGGCGGCCACCGAGTAGTAGCGGAATCCGCCTCCGTTGGGCAGCAGTCCCGTGACGCCCGTCGGGTCCTTGCCGGACACGGCGCTCAGCACGCTCTCCGTACCGCGCTGCACATACGGGGCGGAGACCAGTCCCGCCGCTCCCAGGCCGAGCATGCCGAGCACCAGGCGGCGGCCTACGGGAGAGCCCTCGCCGTCGGCGGGCGGAGCGGGGTCGCCGGGCGGACCCGGGACCTCCACGGGCCCGCCCGTGCCGGTCTTACGCGCTGAATCGGCTGTGTCCACACGACGATTCGAGCACCGCGGTCCCCGCGGCGCCAGCGACTGCTCACAACCGTCAGACTTCCGTCATCGGCCGCACCGACGGGCCGCACCGGCCGAACGGGCCGCGTGAGCGCGCTCCGGGGCGGTGAGGGAGCATAAAGCTCCCGGTCAGCGGTGAGGAGGCACGCCCCCGGTGGCCGCCGTGCGCCGCTGCCCCGTAACCACCCCGCCGCCACCGGCATCGCCGTCCCCCGGCATCGCGCCGTCCGAAGGAGCCCGATGAGCCCGCCCCCCGAGCAGCCGCAGCCCTCCCCCGCCACGTTCGCCGCGTTCGAGGCCGCGAAGGGCTTCATGCCCGCCGACGAGGGGCTGGCCCTCTACGCGGCGGCCTCGCAGGCCGCCGGTCTCGGCCTGCCGGTGCTCGAAGTGGGCACCTACTGCGGCCGGTCCACTCTTCTCCTCGCCGACGCCGCCCGCGCCGCGGGAGTCACCGCCGTCACCGTCGACCACCACCGCGGCAGCGAGGAGCAGCAGCCGGGCTGGGAGTACCACGATCCGGAGGTCGTCGATCCGCACACCGGCCTGATGGACACCCTCCCCGCCTTCCGCCGCACCTTGCACGCGGCCGGCCTGGAGGAGCACGTCGTCGCCGTCGTCGGGCGCTCGCCGCGTGCCGCCGCGCTGTGGGGCCGTCCCCTCGGGCTCGTCTTCATCGACGGCGGCCATACGGACGAGCACGCCACCGCCGACTACGAGGGCTGGGTGCCGCATCTCACGCAGGGCGGTCTGCTCGTCGTGCACGACGTCTTCCCGGACCCGGCCGACGGCGGTCAGGCGCCCTACCGCGTCTACCGGCGGGCGCTGGATTCCGGTGCGTTCAGGGAGATTTCGGCTACGAGGTCGCTGAGGGTTCTGCTACGTACGGGCACGGGGCTCTGATCGGACGACTAGCATCCTGGGCGTGTCAAACGGAAGCCCGACCCAGCCCGATCCGTCCAGCGCGGAAACCGGCCACGGCCCGGACACCCGGTGGTCCGCCCAGGCCACCGAGTTCCCCGAATCCACGGGGTCCTCGGGGACTGCGGGGGCCGAGGCCGCGCGCAGGTCCCGCCGGATGGGCATGCGCCTGCTGGTCGCGCTGGGAGTGCTGGCACCCACGTGCTTCGCGGGCTGGCTGGTGTGGCAGTCCGCGGACCAGTCGTCGGGCGCGGGCGGGTCGGCGCCGACGCTGATGCCCCTGCCCGACAACACCCCGCCGGGCGGCGTCAACGCGTCCGGCGGCGGAGGCGGGGCACAGGCCGGTACGGACGGGAAGCCGCTGGCGGGGAAGACCGTGGTGATCGACCCCGGCCACAACCCCAACAACCGCGACCACGCCGCGGCGATCAACCGCAGCGTCAGCATCGGCACCGGACGCAAGGCGTGCGACACGACGGGGACGGCCACCGCCTCCGGTTACTCCGAGGCGGAGTTCACCCTCGACTTGGCCCGCCGGGTGAGGTCGGGCCTGCTGAAGAAGGGCGCAGCGGTGGAGCTGACGCACAACGGGCGCCGCCCATGGGGCCCTTGTGTCGACTCACGTGCGCGGGCGGGCAATCAGGCCGACGCCGACGCCGTCGTATCGCTGCACGCCGACGGCGCACCGGCCGGAAGCCGCGGATTCCATGTGATCCTTCCGGAGTCCGTCAACGAGGGTGTGGCCGACACCCGTCCGATCGTCGGCCCGTCGCGCGGCCTCGGGCGTGAACTTGCCGACGCCTTCCGCAAGTTCACCGGTTCGAAGCCCGCTTCGTACGCGGGGGACGGCGAAGGCACGGACACCCGGGGGGACTTGGGCGGGCTCAACCTCAGCCGCGTTCCCAAGGTCTTCCTGGAGTGCGGCAACATGCGCGATCCGCGGGACGCCGCCGACCTCACCGACCGCGACTGGCGCGCCCGCGCGGCACGAGGGGTCGTGGAGGGCGTCGCGGGATATCTCACGCAGAAGCGCTGAGGGCGGCCTCCGGCGCCGACCGGCGACGCTCGGCGCGGCACGGTGTCGCCAGGTGCCGCCCGGCGCCGGAGGCGACGCGCACCGCGCCCGGTGCACATGGCGCCCCGAACCGGGCGCACACGGGGGGCGGTGCCGGGAGGCCGGGCCCAAGTCGCCCCGCCGGGGCGGTCCCCGTACCCATCCGTACGATGGGGTGCTACCCCGGCAGAGACCACAGACAGTATGAAACCCACTAAGGACGCCAAGTGAACATCCGCTCGCTCACACGAGGCGATGGCGCGGTGATCGGGGCGGCGCTGCTGCTGCTGATCGCCTCCTTCTTCCCGTTCTTCGACTACGACGGGGCCTGCCCCGCCGATTCCTGCACCGTGTCCGCCTGGTCGCGCTCCACGCTGCCGATGCTGCCGACGGTGCATCTGCTCGGTCTCGTCGCCGCGGGTCTCTTCGTCGCCGCACGTCTGCTGCCGGAGGGCCGCAAGCTGCTGGGGCTGGCCCTGGACCAGTGGGGTCTGGTGCTGTGCCTGGTCGTCGGCTGGGCCGGTCTCTGGTCGCTGGTCGCCTTGCTGGCGCCGGACCTGGATCAGCCCAACTTCCCCGACCCGAACGCCAAATGGGTCCTTGCCGCCGGTGCCTATCTGACGCTCGTCTTCTCCCTCGCCCTCGCGGCGGTCGGCGTGCTGAACACGACGGCCGCCGCGCTGAAGGCGCCGCTGCTGCCCGCGCCCAAGCCGACGCCGTACGGCGGTCAGCCGCAGGGCGCGTACGGATACCCGGGCGGTCCGCAGCCGGGGCAGCCCGGACCGTACGGCGGCCAGCCGCAGGGCGGTTACGGATACCCCGGCGGCGCGCAGCCGGGGCAGTCCGGTCAGGCGGGGCCGCAGCAGGCACAGCAGCCCGGCGGTCCGGCGGCAGGCGGGGGCGCCCCGGACCCGAACTTCCAGCCGTTCTGGTTCGCCGTGCCGGTCACCCGCCCCCTCTTCGGCGAGGACGGCGCGCCGCAGCCGGTCGCCGAACTGGCCCCCGGCACCTGGTACTTGGCGGTCGAGCAGCGCGGTCAGGCGCTGATCGCGCAGACCCAGGACGGCCGTCGCGGCGTCCTCCAGGACACCTCCGGCATCCAGCGCGGCTGAGTCCCGCCCGTCAAGGCGGCCCCTCAAGGCGGCCCCTCCCCCGGTCTGTTCCGGCGGGCAGGGGCCGTCGCCGTTTTCGCGGCCGGTACGGGCCGGAACGTACCCGCGCAGGAGCCTCAACTGAGCCTGGGCGCAACGGAATCGGGGCCGGAACGGAGCCGCGGAGTGGGCCCCGGGAGGCGCGAGGAGCGAGCCCGCAGCAGCTCAGGAAGGTTTCCTAACGAATCGCTTGTGGTGGCCATGCCAGAGTCACTAGGTTCGCTCGTCGAACGGCAGTTGCGTCGACTCCCAGAAGGGTGTGCCCCCCACATGCGCAAGAGCCTCATGACCGCCGTCGGCGGATCCGCCGTCCTCGTCGCGGCAGCACTGCTGATACCCACGGCAGGCGCGGCACCCGGCGACACCGCCGCACACGACCGGACCGCTCACGACCGGACCGGACGGGCCGCCGCCGGCGAACCCAAGGAGGGTTCGGTCAGCGCCGCGGACCTGCTGGCCAAGGTCGAGGACTGCAAGCAGATCTCCGACGGCAAGTACAAGCCGGACGAGGACGGTTCGCCCTCGGTGCCGGTGTGCGACACCGAGAGCGCCGTGTTCTGGAAGGCGGACCTGGACGTCGACTGCGACGGCCAGGAGACCGAGCAGTGCAACAAGGAGACCGATCCGGCCTACCAGGACGACACCGCCTTCCACACCTCCGACGGTCAGCCGCTCGATGCCGCCAAGACGCCCTACGTCGTCGTGCCCGGCAAGAGCGACATCTGGGACTACAGCGACTCGGGAATCCAGGGCGGCGGCATCGTCGCCGTCATCAAGGACGACAAGGTCCTCTACGCCGGTGTCGGCGACGTCGGCCCGCAGGAGGCCGTCGGCGAAGCCTCCTACGCGGCCGCCGACGCGCTCGGCATCGACCCCGACCCGGCCACCGGCGGGGCGGACTCCGGCGTCACCTACATCGCGTTCAAGAACTCCAAGACGGACGCGATCGAGGACCACGCCAAGACGGTCGAGCTCGGCGACAAGCTGGCCAAGGAGTTCGTCGGAGGCAACTAGAACTCCGGTCGCAGACCGGCGTCCTGCCGGGCCCTCGGGACGGCAGGACGCCGTGGCGACGACCGCGTGGCGAGGACCGCTCAGCAGCAGTCCGGCGGAAGCCCCTGCGGAAGACGATCACCGCCGAAGACCTGCACCGTGGCGTCGTCGCCGCCGAGCGCGGCGACCGCCAGCAGCAGCGAGCCCGCCGTCCAGCTCGTCAGCTCCTCCGGCCAGATCGCGTCGTCCTCGAAGACGTACCCGGTCCAGTAGAGGCCGTCCGGATGGCGCAGATGCCCGACCCACTCCAGGATCTGCCGTGCGCGGTCCCGCTCCCCCAACGCCCACAGCGCCAGGGCCAGTTCGGCGCTCTCCCCGCCCGTCACCCATGGGTTGGGCAGTACGCACCGCACCCCCAGGCCGGGCACGACGAAGCGGTCCCAGCCCTCGTCGATGCGTGCCAGCGCCTCCTCGCCGCGCAGCGCGCCGCCGAGCACCGGGTAGTACCAGTCCATGGAGTAGCGGCCCTTGTCGAGGAAGCGCTCCGGGTGGCGGCGCACCGCGTGGCCGAGCAGCCCCAGCGCCAACTCCCAGTCCGGCTGCGGCTCTTCGCGGTGCTCGGCCATCGCCAGCGCACAGCGCAGCGCATGGTGCACCGATGAGGACCCCGTGAGCAGGGCCTCCCCCGCGGGCGTGCCGTCGGCGTCGCGCTTCCAGCCGATCTGCCCGCCGGGGAGCTGGAGCCGGAGCACGAACTCGACGGCCGCGACGACCACCGGCCACATCCGCTCCAGGAAGGTCTCGTCGCGCGTGGCGAGGTAGTGGTGCCATACGCCGACGGCCACGTAGGCGCAGAAGTTGCTCTCCCGTGCCAGGTCGCTGGGCTTCTGCGTCTCGCCGTCTGCGTAGGCGGAGTACCAGGAGCCGTCGGGGAGTTGATGCTCGGCGAGCCATCGGTAGGCGGCCTCGGCGGCGGCGTGCTCGCCGGCGGCGTCGAGGGCCATCGCGGCCTCGGTGTGGTCCCACGGGTCGAGGTGGCCGCCGCGGAACCAGGGGATCGCGCCGTCAGGACGCTGGATCGCCAGCAGCCCGTCCACAGTCCGGCGGGCCTGCGCGGCCGTCAGCACACCGTCCAGCGCGAGCCGTTCGGTCCGCTCCGGGCTGGTCACGCCTGCTCCTGCCCCTGCGCCCGCCCCGGTTCACGGCCCTCCGCCCGTGCGTGCGGCTGCGCACCCGACCGCGCGCCCACGGGCTCCTCGTACGGCGAACTCCCGCCCGGCAGATGCGGTTTGGTCGCATACGCCACGAAGCTCTTGCCGATGAGCGGGTCCAGGGCCTTCTCCGCGAGACGCGTCGCCAGCGGCTTCTTCATGATGTCCCAGACCAGCAGGCGGTGGTACGCGCGCACCGGCAGGGCCGCGTCGTCGCCGTCGCGCTCGACGCCGAAGGCGCACTTGAGCCACCAGTACGGCGAGTGCAGGCCGTGCGCGTGGTGCGTGCCGTAGGGGCGCAGACCGGACTCGCGCATCTTGGCGAGCAGTTCGTCCCCCCGGTAGATGCGGATGTGTCCGCCTTCGACCTCGTGGTAGGCGTCGCTCAGCGCCCAGCAGACCTTCTCCGGGCCGTAGCGCGGCACCGTCACCGCGATGCGGCCGCCGGGGCGCAGCACCCGCACCATCTCGGCGAGCACGCCCTTGTCGTCGTGGATGTGCTCCATCACCTCGGAGATGATCACGACGTCGAAGCTGTCGTCCGGGAAGGGCAGGGCGAGCGCGTCGCCCTCCATGGCGGTGGCCGTGGCGCCGGCGGGCGCCTCACCGGCCTCGGCCATCGCCGCGAACCACTTCGCGACCTCGCGGATCTCCCCGGCGTCGCGGTCCAGGGCGACGACGCGTGCGCCGCGCCGGTAGCACTCGAAGGCGTGCCGCCCGGCGCCGCAGCCCAGGTCGAGCACGCGATCGCCCGGTGCGAGCGGGAAGCGGGAGAAGTCGACGGTCAGCACGGGTCTGCCTCAGCTTTCGGCGGGTCGGCGACGAGGGGGGCTGGTGGGGTGGAGGCTGGACGCGGCGCGACGCGGGCACGCCGGGCGCCACCGCTGGTCAGTGCGGTACGCAGGCGGGCGCCGCCGCGGCCTCCGGGATCTCGGTTGTGCCGTGCGGGTCCGCGAGTCCGGCCTCCGTGTCCCCCAACGCACGTGCCGCACGCGGCCGTTGAGCCATCGCCTCGCGATAGTGCGCCACCGTTCCGCGTGCCGCCTGCTCCCAGGTGAACTTGCGCAGCACACGCTCCCGGCCCGCGGCCCCGAGACGTGCACGCAGCCCGGCGTCGCCCAGCAGCCGCCCGAGTGCGACGGCCAGCGCGCCGGAGTCGCCCGGCGGCACCGCCAGGCACGTCTCGCCGTCCCTGCCCGCGACTTCGGGAATGGCGCCGCCCGTCGTGGCCACCAGCGGCGTACCGGTCGCCATCGCCTCGGCCGCCGGAAGCGAGAAGCCCTCGTAGAGCGACGGCACACAGGCGATCTGCGCACCGCGCACCAGTCCGGCGAGTTCGGCGTCGCTGATGCCCTTGACGAACTCCACGGCGTGGCCTAGTCCGTGGCGTCGCAGGGCTTCGGCCACCGGGCCCTTCTCGGGGCGCCGTCCCACGACCACCAGATGTGCCTCGGGCACCTCCGTACGCACCTGCGCCAGCGCCTCGACCAGATGCACCAGGCCCTTCAGCGGCACGTCCGCGCTGGAGGTGGTCACGATCCGGCCGGGGACCTCCGGCACGGACGCATCTGGCGAGAAGAGGCCGGTGTCGGCGCCGATGTGCACGACGTGCACGCGTTCCGGCCGTACACCGAGCTGTTCGACGATCTCCCCACGGGACGAGCCGGAGACCGTCAGCACCGACGGCAGCCGCCGTGCCACCCGCCGCTGCATCCGCGTGAAGCCGTACCAGCGGCGCACCGAGGCGCGGGCGCGGCGGTTCCTCGCCGCGTCCAGATCGAGCCGCCGGTCGACGGTGATGGGGTGGTGGACGGTCGTGACGAGCGGGGCGCCGAGGTCGCCGAGCAGCCCGTAGCCGAGCGTCTGATTGTCGTGCACGACGTCGAACTCGCCCCGGCGAGCGGCCAGATGGCGACGTGCGCGCAGGGAGAAGGTCAGCGGCTCGGGGAAGCCGCCGGTCCACATCGTGGCCACCTCCAGCATGTCCACCCAGTCCCGGTACTCGTCGCGCTTCGGGGTACGGAACGGGTCGGGCTGCCGGTAGAGATCCAGACTGGGCAGCTCGGTGAGCGTGACGCCCTCGTCGAGCACCGGGTAGGGCTGGGCGCCGATCACCTCGACCGTGTGGCCGAGCCGGGCCAGTTCACGGGAGAGATGCCGTACGTAGACGCCCTGCCCGCCGCAGAACGGATTGCCCTTGTACGTCAGCAGCGCGATGCGCAGGGGTCTCTCGCCACGGCCGCCGCCGTAGGCCGCCGCCGGGGCGGGTGTGCCGGGCAGGGCGTCGGCAGTCGCGGCGGGCCCCGCCGGGCCGCCGCCTTCCGTCGCCGGGGTGTCCCGTACGGCCTCTGCGGTCACTCACGGCCCCCTTCATCACGGCGCTTCCACCGGGATCGGAGACACCGGCGCTGTTCCTGGACGCGTTGGGGCGGCGCGCTCCGCATGCGATGACGGGGCCGCCGACCTCAGACCCAAGAATTTACCGGCCAGTCACTTATCCCGAGCGGCCGAGGCGGGTGATTCGCGCCACCCGTCGCTCACCTGCGCGGATCGGGCCCGAAGGGCCGCGCGGGCGAGGCGGTTTCGCCATGGAAGGGGCAGCCCGGGGGATATCGGCCGGGCGAAGGCGCGTCGGGGGCGGCTCGGTTGAGGGCGCGGGAGCGGACGCGATCCGGGCGGGGGCGCGGGGCGGGCGGGGACGCGGGGCGCTAGCCCGAGACGGCCGTGAAGCGCACCGGCGTACCGGGCACGGCCTGCGCCACGGCGGCCAGCGCCTCCTGCACCACGACGCCGATCACGGGATAGCCGCCGGTGACGGGATGGTCGGCGAGGAAGACGACCGGTCTGCCCTCCGGCGGCACCTGGAGGGCTCCCGAGACGATGCCCTCGCTGGGCAGTTCGCCTTCGCGCGCCCGCTCCAGCACGGGGCCTTCGAGGCGCAGGCCGATGCGGTTGCTCGCGGAGGAGACGCGGTAGTCGCCGGTGACGAGGGTGCGCAGCGCACCGTCGGTGAACCAGTCCGCCCGTGGGCCGGGCACCAGCGGCAGCACCAGCTCGCGGGGCGGCGCGACCCAGGGCGCGGCGTCGGGCGCGGCACCCGCGCGTACCCGCCCGCCGTCGGCGCCGCCGGAACCGCCGCCGAGGGCCAACCGGGCGCCGTCGCGCAGCGGTTGGGGTCCGAGCCCGGAGAGCAGGTCGGTGGCGCGGCTGCCCAGCACCGGCTCGGCGTGCACGCCTCCGGAGAAGCCGACGTAGCTGCGCAGGCCGCGTTGTGCGGGACCGGCCTCCACGACCGCGCCGTCCGGCACGCGGAAGGGGACGCCCCAGGGCGCGGGCCGTCCGTCCACGGTGACGGCACAGGGGGCACCCGTCACCACGGCCTCGGTGACTGCCCCGGCGAGGGCCCCGGTCTTGGGCTCGGTACCGCTCCGGGCCGCGGTGCCCTCCGTCGTTCCTGCCGCCGCCCCCTCCGTCGTTCCGGTCCGGGCACGGGTCCGCGCCGTGGCACCCCCGGTGGTGACGCGCACCGCGCAGCCGTCGACGGTGGTCTCCAGCGTCGCGGCGTCCGCCGGGTTGCCGAGCAGCCGGTTGGCGAGCCGGTGTGCGGGCTCGTCCAGCGCGCCGGAGCGTGGCACTCCGAGGTGTGCGTGGCCCGGCCGCCCCAGATCCTGGACGGTCGTGAGCGCTCCCGCCCGTACGACTTCGATCCAGGCGGCGGCACGGGAACCGGCACCGGTCAGGTCCCCGTCCCGGGAGGGGCCCGGGGCGTCGGCCCGGCGGTCGGCCCGATCGTCGTCCCGGTGGTCGGCCCGGTCGTCGTCCTGGTGGTCGTCTCGCTCGTCGTCCCGGGCCGAGCCGTGCGGAGCGGCGTTCATTCCCTACCGCCGTCCTGGGGTACGAACCGGACGCGTGTGCCCGGCGAGAACAGCGCGGCAGGCTCCCGCCCGGCGTCCCACAGCACCGTGTCCACGGCGGTGCCGATCAACTGCCAGCCGCCGGGCGACGATCGCGGATAGACCCCGGTGTACGGACCGGCGAGCGCCACCGATCCCGCCGGGACCCTCGTACGGGGATCGGAGCGGCGTGGCACGTGGTACCGCTCGGGGAGTCCCGTGAGATAGCCGAAGCCCGGGGCGAAGCCGCAGAACGCCACACGGAAGGGCGTCGCGGCGTGCACCCTTCCGACCTCCTCGGGTGTGACCCCCCACATACCCGCCACATCCGCGAGGTCCGGCCCGTCGTAGCGGACGGGGATCTCAACGGCCGCCTCGCTGCCGCGCTGCGGGGGCGGTATCTCCCAGCCCGTCACCTCCGCCGCCAGCCGCCGCGGCTCGGACAGCCCGTCCAGCAATACCGTGCGGGCCCCCGGCACGATCTCGGTGACCCCGGGCAGCGTCCCGGCGGCGCGGCGACGGAGCACCTCTGCGTGGAACGCCTCGGCCGCCTCGGCACCGGGCAGTTCGATCAGCAGCGCGTGCCGCCCCACGGGGAGGACGACGGGGCTCTCCGGCACCGAAGAAGGCTGCTCGGGGCCGCAGCCGTGCGCACGGGATTGGGCGCCGGAGCCCGTCCCGCGCCCCGGTGCATACGCCTGGCGCGGCTCCGGCACCTCCACGGCCCCGGCTCCCGCCGCGCCACGGCCCGCCGCTTCGCGTCCCACGGGCGCCTCGCCGCTCATACGAAGGCCCGCACCGTGATTCCGGCGCCGGCCAGTTCGTCACGTATCCGCCGGGCCAGCGAGGCCGCGTCGGGGGTGTCTCCGTGTACGCACAGCGAGCGGGCGGCCAGCCGCAGCGGCGTGCCGTCGACGGCGGTGATGTCCTTGCCCGCGGCGATGGCGACGGAGCGGGCGAGGACCTGGCCGGGGTCGGTGAGCACGGCGCCCGGCTCGCTGCGGGGCACGAGCGTGCCGTCGGGCCGGTAGCCGCGGTCCGCGAACGCCTCGTCGATCACGGGCAGTCCGGCGGCGGTGGCCGCGGCGTGCAGTTCGGACCCGGGCAGCCCGAGAACCGGCAGGGGCGCACCGGCAGTTCGTACGCCCTCCACGACCGCGGCGGCCTGTACGGAATCGCGGACACAGCGGTTGTAGAGCGCGCCGTGCGGCTTCACATATGCGACGCCCGCACCGGCGGCGCGGGCGAAGATCTCCAGGGCGCCGATCTGATAGGCGACCTCGGCGGCCAGCTCCGCTGCGGGCACGTCCATGCTGCGGCGCCCGAATCCGGCCAGGTCCCGGTAGGAGACCTGGGCCCCGATCCGCACGCCCTCGGCCGCCGCACGCTCGCAGACGCGGCGCATGGTGACGGGATCGCCCGCGTGGAAGCCGCAGGCGACGTTCGCACTGGTGACGGAGGTCAGCAGGGCTTCGTCGTCGGTGAGCCGCCAACGGCCGAAGCCCTCGCCCAGGTCCGCGTTGAGGTCGATCATCGCGACCAACCTAGGGGATTGTTGAACAATACGGCAAGGGGGTTGTTGTCCTGTGCGGCATTGTCGGCTTCACTGGGGCGCACCACCCGCCCGAGGAAAGATCACCATGACCGCCGACACCGCCACCGGCGCCGACCCCGGCCTGGAACTGTCCGAACTCGCCGCAGACCGCGCCCTGTTGGGCCGCACCAGCACGGCCGAGCGAGTCGCCGGCATCTTGCGCGAACGTATCGCACAGGGCTTCTTCCTGCCCGGCGTCCGCCTGTCGGAGGAGCGCATCGGCAACGCCCTGGGCGTCTCCCGCAACACGCTCCGCGAGGCGTTCCGGCTGCTGACCCACGAGCGGCTGCTGGTGCACCGCCTCAACAAGGGCGCGTTCGTAAGGGTCCTCACGGCAGCGGACATCGCGGACATCTACCGCGTGAGGGTCCTCGTCGAATGTGCCGCCCTGCGCGGGCTCGACGAGCCGCCGTTCCCGGTGGAGCCGGTCGCGGACGCAGTGGCGGCGGGCGAGCGTGCCGCCGAGCGCGGCGAGTGGACCGAGTGCGGCACCGCCAACATCCACTTCCACCAGGCACTCGCGGGCCTCGCGGGAAGCGAGCGCACGGACGACCTGATGCGCGGCGTGCTCGCCGAACTCCGGCTGGCCTTCCATGTGATGGACGATCCGCGCCGCTTCTACGAGCCGTATCTCGCCCGCAACCGCGAGATCCTCACGATGCTGGAGGACGGCGACGCGGAGGCGGCGGAGCGGATGCTCGGCTTCTATCTGGAGGACTCACGACGCCAGGTGATCGAGGCGTACCCGGAGCGCGGCGAGCGAACTGCCGCCATGCGGCTGACACGCGTTCGAGCGGGGCGAGCCCGACGCGACGGACGAGTCGAACGACGCGGGTGGAGGCGATCGTTGAACGATTGCCGGGCCCCGGAGCGACGTCACTCCGTGCTCCGTGTCATGCCAGCCGTGTCGTGCCGTGCCGAGCTGTGCCGTATGCGCCGTGACTCCGACGGCCGTTCACGAGGCCGGTGTCGGACGGCCCGTGATCAACGAGGGCTCCGGCGCCCGGCCTTCGAGCGCCCGTTCCCCGAGGGGCTCGAAGGACGCCAGCTAAGGTGAAGGGCGTACATCGCCTTCGATCGAGGGAAGCCGGTGGAAGTCCGGCGCTGACCCGCAACCGTGAACGACACCCGTACGGGGTGAACTGCCGCCCCGTGTACGGCTCGTGAGCCGGAGCACCCGGTCGGAGGCAAGGCTCGCGGAGCCGTCCGACGCCGCACGGCGGAAGGCGGCTCCCACCGTCGAGGTCTACGGAGCCGAGCCGGGTGTGCCGCCGAGGGACGTGTGCCGCGCGAGCGGGACGCGAGCCGGGCGGGGCGGCCGTGCGGTGCTGCGGACCGCTCACCGAAAGGCACTCATATGTTCCTGCGCCGGAGCATCGAAGCCGTGGCGTCGGCCACCGCGCTCTGCGCCCTCACCGCGCCCACCGCCTCCGCCGCTGCCCCGCCGACGTACACGGCCCCTCCTGCGTACACGTCTGCGAGGCACATATCCGGCGCGGCGGCGCACGGGCACCCGGTGTACGACCACGCGAAGCCCGCGAAGGAGCCGCCCGGCGCGCTGTACGGAAAGGGCGACCCCAAGTACGACGGGGTGTGGAGACAGTCGCTGGCCCTGCTCGCTCTCGACGCCGCCGGAGCGGAACCTGCCCGTAAGGCCGTGGACTGGCTGGCCCGACAGCAGTGCGACGACGGCTCGTTCACGGCGTATCGCGCCGATACGGGCAAGCCGTGCGATGCGAAGAAGACCCCCGGCGACACCAACGCCACGGGCGCCGCCGTGCAGGCGCTCGCCGCCACCGGCGGGCAGGAGAAGGCCGTACGCAAGGCGCTCGCCTGGCTCGATGCGGTGCAGAACAAGGACGGCGGCTGGGGCTACAACCCGGGCGGCCCCAGCGACGCCAACTCGGTGTCGGTCGTGGTGGGTGCGTACGCCGCCGCCGGAAAGAAGCCGGAGAAGGCGGCCAGGGACGGCAAGTCGCCCTATGACGCGCTCACTTCGCTACAGCTCGGCTGTGACGCGAAGAAATCCTCGCGCGGGGCGTTCGCCTATCAGCCGGGCAAGGACGGCGAGCTGGCCGCCAACGACGACGCCACCGCCGCGGCCGTCCTGGCGGGGGCGGGTTCGGGGCTGCGGGCCGAGGCGGGACCCGACCGGCCGCTGAAGCCGCTGAGTTGCGACAAGGGAGCCGACGGGGAAGAGGCTTCCGAACGGGGCGACGGCGGCGAGGCCGCCCAGGCGGGCGCGGCCTATCTCGCGTCCGTGCTCGACGGCCACGGCGGCCACCTGCTCGCCGCCACGCCCGGCGCCAAGGGCGCCCCCGACTACGCCAACACGGCCGACGCCGTCATCGCGCTGGCCGCGGCGGGCCATCGCGCCGAAGCGCGGAAGTCCCTCGACTGGCTGGCGGCGAGGCTCGGTTCATGGGACAAGGCACAAAGCGACCCTGCCGCCATCGCGGGCGTGATGCTCGCCGTACACGCCACGGGCGGCGACGCGGCGACGCTGAAGGGCACGAAGCTGCTCGACAGGCTGGTCGCCACCGGTCCGAAGCCCGCCCGCATGCCGGACGGTGAGCAGGCGACCGGCGGCATGACAAAGGAGGACGACGGCAGCGGCGTGCTCCGCTGGTCGCTGCTGGGCGCCGGGCTCGCCGCGGGCGCGGGCGTCGGCTTCCTGATCAGCGCACGCAGAAAGCGGGAGCGATGAGCGCGCATACGGCAGGGCGCGCCGCTGCCGTGATCGGGCTGACGCTGCTGCCCCTCGCCGTGGAGGCGCCCGCGAACGCCGTCCAACTCGCGGGACCCGCACGGGAGTCGGCCTCCGGCGGCTACCGCTACTGGTCGTTCTGGGAGCAGCGCGGCGAGTCCGGCGAGTGGTCGTACGCCACTCAGGGACCGTCCGCGCTGCGTCCCGGCGACGGCGACGTCCTGGGGTTCCGCTTCGCGCTCAGCGAGGACTCGAAGGACGCGGCGAAGCCTCGCGGCAGCACGGCGTTCGACCACGTCTGCGACGGTACGGACGCCAAGCCCGGCCGCAAACGGATCGCGCTGCGCATCGACTTCGGCACCTCCGCTCACGCACCGCCCGGCGAGCGTCCTCCCCGGCCGCGTACGGAATGCGCGACGGTCGCCGAGGACGCGACGGCGGCCGATGCGCTGGCGTCCGTCGCCGAGCCGCTGCGCTATGACTCCGCGGCGCTGCTGTGCGCCATCGACGGCTACCCCAGACGCGGGTGCGGCGAGCAGGTGCAGGAGAAGGGAAAAGACGCGGGCGAGGGCGCGAGTGACGGCGACGACGCCGATTCCGGCGGGAGTTCCGGCGGCGGTTCGGGCCCGGTGGCCGGGGTCGCGGCGGGCGTCGCCGCCGTGGCCGCCCTGGCCTTCGCCGCCGTCCGCCGTTCCCGAAGGCGACCGTGACCGGCGGGGATCGCGGCCGGGGACGGCGGGGACCGGCACGGAGCAGCGCAACGGACGGCGGAGCACGGTGAGTCGATGAACGAGTGGCTGCGTGCACCCGAGGCCCGTCGCGGCCTCGACCTGCACCCGGGCGCCTGGTGGCTGTGGGCGCTGGGGCTGGCGACCGCCGCGTCCCGCACCACCAACCCCCTGCTGCTGACGCTGCTTTGCGCCGTCGCGGGTTATGTGGTGGCCGCACGCCGTACCCATGCGCCGTGGGCACGCTCGTACGGCGTGTTCCTGAAGCTGGGCCTCGTGGTGCTCGCCATCCGCCTGTGCTTCGCCTTCCTCCTCGGCTCCCCCGTTCCCGGCAGTCATGTGCTGGTGACGCTGCCCGAACTGCCCCTGCCCGACTGGGCGAAGGGCGTACGCGTGGGCGGCCGGGTCACCGCCGAGGGACTGGTCTTCGCCCTCTACGACGGCCTGAAACTCGCGGCGCTGCTGCTCTGCGTCGGCTCCGCCAACTCCCTCGCCAATCCCGCCCGTCTGCTGAAGTCCCTTCCCGGCGCGCTCTACGAGGCAGGCGTGGCCGTCGTGGTGGCGATGACGTTCGCTCCGAATCTGGTGGCGGACGTAAGGAGGCTGCGTGCCGCACGGCGTCTGCGGGGCCGCGCCGACAAGGGGCTGCGGGCCGTACTCCAGGTCGGACTGCCGGTGCTGGAGGGCGCGTTGGAGCGTTCGGTCGCGCTGGCCGCCGCGATGGACGCACGGGGCTACGGGCGCAGCGCCGAGGTGCCGCGCGGCGTGCGCCGTACGACGACGCTGCTCACGCTCGGCGGGCTGCTGGGCGTGTGCGCCGGTTCGTATGCGCTGCTGTCGGCACGGGGCGCGGCCTATGGTCTGCCGCTGCTGCTCACCGGTGTCGTGCTGGCACTGTGCGGGCTGAGGCTCGGCGGCCGGCGCAGCATCCGTACCCGCTATCGGCCCGAAGTCTGGGGCCCGCGTGCGTGGTTGACGGCGCTGTCGGGTGCGGCGGCGGGTGCGGTGACGATCGCGGCGGGCGGCGCGTACCCGGAGGCGCTGCACCCGCCGGCAGTGCCGCTGACGGCGCCGGAGTTGCCGCTGTGGCCGGCGGCGGGGCTGCTGCTGGGCCTGCTGCCCGCGTTCGTCGCCCCCGTCCCGGCGGTCCCCGAGACCACCGCCGGGGGCGAGGTCAGCGCGGTTGGCTCGGCGGCGAACTCGGCGGTCGCCACCGGGACTTCGCCCACGACAGCGACCGCCCGCAAGGCCGGGGCCACACCCCCGCACTTCGACAAGGAGTCCGCACAGTGATCCGCTTCGAGCAGGTGTCGGTCACCTACGACGCCACGGCCGCCGCCGGTACGGGCGTCGTCATGCCCGAACCCGCCCTGCACGAGGTGGATCTGGAGATCCCCGAGGGCGAACTGTGCCTGCTCGTAGGACCGTCCGGCGTCGGCAAGTCCACTCTGCTGGGCACCGTCTGCGGCCTGGTCCCGCACTTCACCGGCGGTACGCTGCACGGCCGCGTCACCGTCGCGGGACGCGACACCCGTACGCACAAGCCACGCGAACTCGCCGACGTCGTGGGGACGGTCGGCCAGGACCCGCTCGCGCACTTCGTCACCGACACCGTGGAGGACGAACTCGCCTACGGCATGGAGTCGTTGGGCCTGGCACCGGCCACCATGAGGCGCCGCGTCGAGGAGACCCTCGATCTGCTCGGCCTCGAAGGACTGCGCGACAGGCCCATCGCGACTCTCTCCGGGGGCCAGCGCCAGCGCGTGGCGATCGGCTCCGTGCTGACGCCCCATCCGAGGGTGCTGGTACTGGACGAGCCGACGTCGGCACTGGACCCGGCCGCCGCCGAGGAGGTGCTGGCCGTGCTGCAACGGCTCGTGCACGACCTCGGTACGACCGTGCTGATGGCCGAGCACCGGCTCGAACGTGTCGTGCACTACGCGGACCGGGTGCTGCTGCTGAGTGAGCCCGGCGCGCCGGCCCGACTGGGCGATCCCGCCGAGCTGATGGCACTCTCCCCGGTGCGGCCGCCCGTGGTCGAACTGGGCCTGCTGGCGCGATGGTCGCCGCTGCCGCTGTCCATACGGGACGCCCGCCGCAAGGCGGGACCGCTGCGCGACAGGCTCGCGGCGGCGGACGAGGACGCGCACGCGGGCTCTGGGTCCGGGACCGATATCGACGCCGGTGCCGGAGCCGGGGGCACGGGCGACGGTGCGCTCCCGTCCCGCGGTCCGGCCGCCCACGGCCCTCAAGTGGCCGACGCCGCAGGGCCTTTGGCGCGGCTGCGGGCACTCGTACGCGACCGCGGCACACGTACCGCGATGCCCGACAGGGACGCACACCTCTCAACTCCTGCCAGGGACAAGGAGCTTGCGGCGCCGGACGGCCCACAGCGGTCCACGGGCCGCGAAGGGGCCGGGTCCCCCACGGCGGAGATCTCCGGGGTCGCCCTCCACCACGGCCGCGTCGCCGCCCTCCGAGGGGTGGACCTCACGCTCGCCCCGGGAGAGACCGTGGCCCTCATGGGCCGCAACGGCGCAGGCAAATCCACCCTCCTCAACACCCTCATGGGCGTTCACGCTCCGGACGCGGGATCGGTGACGATCGGCGGCCCCGAACGCCTCGTGCCCTCACGCGCCCACCCCCGCCGGCTGCTGCGGTACGCGGGCCTCGTACCGCAGGAACCGAGGGACCTGCTCTACGCGGACACGGTCTCCGCGGAGTGCACAGCGGCCGACACCGACGCCGGAGCCGAGCCCGGCACCTGCCGCGCGCTGGTCGCCGAACTGCTGCCGGGCGTGGCCGACTTCACCCATCCACGCGACCTCTCCGAGGGCCAGCGCCTCGCCCTCGCCCTCGCCGTGATCCTCACGGCCCGCCCCCGGCTGCTCCTGCTGGACGAGCCGACTCGCGGCCTCGACTACGCCGCCAAGGCCCGTCTGGTCGGCATACTGCGCGCGCTGGCCGACGAGGACCATACGACCGTACTGGCCACGCACGACGTTGAGTTGGCCGCCGAAGTCGCCCATCGCGTCGTGATACTCGCACAGGGCGAGATCGTCGCTGACGGCCCCGCCGCCGAAGTGGTCACCTCCTCCCCCGCGTTCGCCCCGCAGGTCGCCAAGGTCCTGGCACCGGAAGCGCGCCGCCTCACCGTCGCGCAGGTCCGTAGGGCGCTGGGCGAGCGGGAACGGGGGACGTTCGGATGACGACTGGCGAGCGGGAGATCCGGCAGAAGCCGGGGAGACGGGCGGAAGCCGGGACGCGGACGGCACGTTCCCGCACCCCGCGTGCGCTGCGCCTCGGCCCGCGTTCCGTGGCGGCCCTGGCCCTGACGAGCGCCACCGGCGTCGTCGCCTTCGGCTGGCCGCTGCTCGCCGACTCGGCCTCGGGACTGGCCCATTCACGTGACGCGCCCTGGCTCTTCGCCGCACTGCTGCCGCTGCTGCTGGCCGTGGTCGTCGCGACGATCGCCGACACCGGCATGGACGCCAAGGCCGTGGCGATGCTCGGCGTACTGGCCGCGGCGGGCGCGGCACTGCGGCCCCTGGGCGCGGGAACGGCGGGCCTGGAGCCGATGTTCTTCCTGATCGTGCTCTCGGGCCGGGTACTCGGACCGGGATTCGGCTTCGTACTGGGCGCCCTGTCGATGTTCGCCGGGGCCCTGCTGACGGGCGGCGCCGGACCGTGGATGCCGTTCCAGATGCTCACCATGGGCTGGGTCGCGATGGGCGCGGGCTTGCTGCCGGGCGCCCAACGGCTCCGCGGCAAGGGCGAGTTGCTGATGCTCGCCGCCTACGGCGCGGTCTCGGCGCTGCTGTACGGGCTGGTGATGAACCTCCAGGGCTGGCCCTATATCGCCGGGCTCGGCTCGGGCGTCTCGTTCGTCCCGGGCGACCCGCTCCCGGACAACCTGACTCGCTTCGCCGCCTATGTGCTGGCCACGTCCCTCGGCTGGGACGTACCCCGCGCCGCCCTCACCACCGCCCTGGTCCTCACCCTGGGCACCCCGCTCCTGCGCGCACTCCGCCGCGCGACCCGCCGGGCGTCCTTCGACGCCGCCGCGTCCTTCGTCCCTCGGCGGCCCGAGCCGGGGACGCGGGCGACGGCCGGAGGTGAGGCAGGATGGGGCGCATGAGCGTCGTGAAGATCAATGTGCTGAACGTCCCCGCTGAGCAGCGGGAAACCCTCGAAAAGCGCTTCGCGTCCCGCGCGGGCGCCGTGGAAGGCTCGGACGGCTTCGAGTGGTTCGAGCTGCTGCGTCCCGTCGAGGGCACCGACGACTATCTGGTGTACACGCGGTGGCGTGACGAGGAGTCGTACCAGGCGTGGATGGAGGGCACGATGAAGTCCTCCCACCAGGGCTCGGACCGGCAGGGTACGGATCAACAGGGCTCGGGGCAGCAGGACACGGGCGACCGCCCCAAGCCTGTCTCCCGGAGCGCTGCCGTGTGGTCCTTCGAGGTGGTCCAGCAGGCGGCTCCGAAGGACGCTTAGAGGGACTCGCCGCCGGCTCCGGCGTCCCTCCGGTCCGGATTCCGGCGAGCTTGAGCCCTGGGCTCAACTTCCCGCGCGTACGGGCGTGTTGAGACGCGCATCGGTACGTCCCGTGCTCGGTGCCCCGTACGCCCGTACCGCCGTACGTCACGGCCGTAAGCCGCCGCGGTCCGATCGTCATGCCCGCGGCAACCTCGTGATGACCGGCGACGGCGTATGACACCCGAATGACGCCAACTGGCGGGCGATCAGGAACGCCTGACGCATCACGGGTCGCCCGCGCGCGAACATCCGTGCATGTCCGACATGAAAGCCCAATTGAAGGCGGCGCGAGAATGCCCGGAGTGCAGCGCATTGCTGGCGATGGTGGATAAGGCCGCCAGGGAGTACGACAGGAGCGCGGAGACCGATGCGCGGGTGAAGCTGCGCAGGCACGCGCGGGCGGAGCACGGGCGGGAGCTGCCGCTTCCCTGGTGAGCGGCAGGTGACTTCCCGACCCGGTCTCCGGTCCCGGCCCCCCTCTCACCGGCCCTACGTCCCGTCCCCCGGTCCCGTCCGATGTCCGCTCCCGGTCGGCCTTCCCCTCGGACCGTCCGTGAAGTCCCGGGCGGCTCCGCGGAGTTCACGGCCGAACCGAGTCCGGCTCGCGCAGCCCGGATCAGTCCTCGAAGTGCAGGCGGACCCCGCCGTCCGCGAGCGACTCGACCCTCACCCGGGTCAGGTCGAGCACATGGGCCGTCGGCCGGTGGGCCGCTGCCCGCGGGCCCACGCCCACGACCCGCATGCCCGCGGCACGCGCCGCCGCGATGCCCGCGCCGGAGTCCTCGAAGGCCACACACTCCCCCGGGGGCAGGCCGAGTTCCGCCGCGCCCTTGAGGAAGCCCTCCGGGTCGGGCTTGCTCGCGCTGACGCGCTCGGCGGTGACGCACGCGTCCGGCATGCGTACGTCCGCCGCACGCATACGGGCGGTGGCCAGGCCGATGTCCGCGGAGGTCACCAGCGCGTGCGGGACCCGTACGAGCGCGTCCATGAACGCATGGGCGCCCGCGACCGGCACGATGCCGTCCAACTCCCGTGTCTCACGCGCGAGAAGGTCCTCGTTCTCGGCGTGGTTGATCTCCTCCGGACGGTCCGGGAAGACGTCGGCCATCGTCAGATGACCCTGGCGGCCGTGTGCGATGCGCAGCACCTCGGACGGGTCGACGCCCTTGGAGACGGCCCACTCCGTCCATACGCGCTCGACGACGGCGTCGGAGTCGACCAGGGTGCCGTCCATGTCGAGCAGGAGTCCGCGGGCGGCCAGGGGCGGCTGTGATGTCGGCATGACTGGCGGGCTCCCTCGCGTACGGAGACAGAACCGGAGCTGGAACCAAGGTGGTCCCGCCCGCCGGTCAGGGGACCCGCGGGCCAGGCAGCCTGGCGCAGGGGGAACGGGCGGAACCACTTTGTTTCATCACGATACAAAGAGAACCGGGGTGACGCCACCCGTGCCCGCGGGCCTTGTACGCAGGACGGCACGGAACCACCGTCCGGGGAGCTGACCCAGCCCCTGCGCTCCGCCGCCTGGCCGACCGGCCGACCGGCCGCCGCTGCTCAGCCGGAGGTCTGGGACTCCAGGGCCCGCCGCGTGTTCGGCCCGTACTCGCCGAATTCGTCACCGCGCACGTCGTTCCACGACTGGAACCGGGCGACCGCCTGCTGCACGTCCCGCGAATAGACGCCGTCCTCGGGTGCGTCCTCGTCCAGCGCACCGGCCTGCTTGAGGCGGCGCTGCAATTCGGTGACCTCCGGCCCCCGGTCGCCGGGCCGCAGCGTCTCCCCGCCCGGCTGCGTCGACTCCTGCGGAGGCCGCGGACGGTCACGGTCACCGTCGTGGTCGCCCCAGCCGCCGCCGTGGCCACGGCCGCGCCCGTCCGGCTCCGAGGGCGTACCGGGCGTCGAGGAGGAAGGAACGGGAGCGGGCGCGGAGCCGCGTCCGGTGTGCTCGCCGCCGTTGCGGTCGGCGCGGGCACTTGCCGAGTCCTTACGTGAAGTCTGCTCGCCGGAGGGCTTCTTGGAGCGCTTCTCCGTACGGGACGGGTCCTCGGTCGGGCCGCCGCTGATGTCGGGCAGCGCGGTGTCGTCCGTGCTGAGGCTGCGGTCGTCGCCGCTGCCGCCGTCGTCCGAGAGGGCCTGGGTCGTCAGCAGCCCCGCGCCCAGCGCCGCAACGACTCCGGCCGCGGCGAACGCGGCCTTCGCGGGCACGCGCCGCCTGCGGCGGGCACGGCCGCGTCCGTGCGGGGTGACATCCGGAGCGACATCGGGGCCGCCCTCCTGGTTCCAGGCGCCGAAGGCCGCGGGCGCCTGCTGTCCGGAGGGCTCCAACTGGCCTTCGTATGCGCTGAATACGGGAAGTTCGGCGGTCTCTCCCTGACCGCAGCGCGCGAACGGTTCGAGGTCGGGCGTCTGCGATCCCTCGTCCTCGGGCTCCGGCAGATCGACGTAGGGACGTATGTGCATCGGGTCCACGTGCTCGGCCGTGAACGGGCCCACGCAGCCACAGAACTTCCCCCCGCCGGTCCCCAACTCCGCACCGCACTCAGGGCAGCATCTATGCGCCGTCATCCCGGCCCCTCCCCTGGGTCTTGCCGCCGCGCCCAATACGCACCGACGCCACCCGAATCGCCAGTGACTGTCCAGTCGTGCACCTTACGTGGCGCCTGGGCGAGAGGTCGACCGCAGTCCGAAATGAGGCGCGAAGGGTGACGAGAGTCATTCCGACGCACCCTGCCCCATGGGCCTTCCCGGCGATATGACGCAACTCACCGGGAAGGCCCACGAGTAGAGAGCGGCGAGAGAACCGCAGGTGGCGGCGGAATGCGTAACTTCCCTACGGCAGAGGCAGTTCGCGAGCCCCTTCCCCGAACACTCCCTGAACTGCTTTGCACGACTGCCTGTGGGACTTTCCGCCGGAGCCTCCTCGGTCACTCGGCGCGCGGGACCCGCCAGGTGACCGTCTTCGCCGCGGAACCCTCGCCGGTGAAGACGAGCGACACGGGGGAATCGGTTCTGGGAAGCATGAAGACGGAGCATTCGGTCACCGACGCCTTGGGTTTCACCAGGCCGTCGGGCTTCGCGTCCGGGCACTGGGCGACGCCCTCGCCGCTGAAGTCGATGAGATTCAGCCGTCGTGCCGCACGTCCGCTGACCGCCCGCAGTTCCGTCTTCTGGTTCATCTGCGGCAGCAGTTCATGCGAACCCGCATTGCGGTACCGGACGGTGACGTAGTAGGGCACCTGACCCTTCTCGTCCGAACTCAGCTTGAAACGGCTGAGATCGGCCACCTTTCCGCGTCGAATGCTCTGCGCCGCGGCCTCCACCCTCACATTGCGCTGCTTGGCGTCCTGCACGGCCGAACGGGCGGACTTCTTCAACGGCAGCATTTCCGCGGGGAGTTCGTCCTTCCCCGTGCCACTGGCGCTGCTGCCCGCCTTCCAGATCACCGGATCGTTCTCGTCGCCGTCGGCGTCGCGCCCGATGTGGGAGACGGCGGCGGGAGACAGATCCGGGGACATCATGAAGATCTGGCACACGGTCGCCGTGCCTCCCGGCTTCAGCGACTGCGGGGCGCCCTTTGAACATGCCTTCGGCAGACCCGAGTTCTGCGAAAGCGCCGAGGAGAAGACGGATATCGGCTTTCCGGGCTGCCCGTCGGCCGAGGCGATCAGGAAGTCGCGTTCGGGCGCGGGCCGTTCAAGTTTCGTCTTGCCCTTATTCGTGTAGGAGACGGTGAGGTAGTACGGCACCAGCCCCTTCAACTTCGGGTCCAGCCGTACGTTCTCCAGGTCCGCGACCGAACCGCGCGCCAATTCGCTGGGGGCGGCCAGCAGTTCGTGCGACTGATGCTGAAGGTCGGTCCAGACGACCGAGCGTTTGGCGCTCTCCACCGGCACGGGACGCGCGGGAGCCCCCTGCTTCTGGTCCTTCTGGCCCCCCGTGTCCCCGCCGGCCGCGGCGTCTCCGCCGGCGCCGCACGCCGCCGCGCTCAGCGCCAGTACGAGCACGCCCGCCGCTCTGCCTACACGTCCGTCAACACGCACAGGTTTCCCCCGTTGCCGATTTGTGGTTTTCCGAAGTTCCCCGCCTCCGCCCCGTCCTGCCTCGACGCGGGCGCTCGCGGAAGGGACTCAGAGTAGAGCACCGCTGCGTACGAGTGACGGCGAGCGGCCGAAGTGCCCGCGCACGCGAACCCGTTGATGCGCAGGCAACGCGGCTGCGCAGGCAATGCCGCTACGTGTATGCGCCTACGTATATGCGCCGGAGTACGCGGTCACGCGGGCGCGCGAGATGCGCGACGTCCGGCGGGCCCGGGGACCTTCAGGCGGGCGCCTGCCGCCCTCAGCCGGTGACCGTCCGCCGACCTCAGCCAGTGGCCGCCTCGTACAGGCTGAACGCCGCGAGACCGATCATGAGCAGCGCCGCGACCCTCGTGATCAGCCGCAGCGGCACGAAGCGCATCAGCGTACGCCCGCCCAGGATTCCGATGGCCGCCACCGCCCACAGCGCGAGCACCGCCCCCAGGCCGACCGAGACGGGATCGTCGTAGCGGGCCGCGAGATTGGCGGTCATGATCTGCGTCAGATCGCCGAACTCGGCCACCAGGATGAGCGTGAACCCGCTCCCGGCCGCCTTCCAGAACGAGGGGCCGGCCGGGGCACCCGCCTGTCCCTCGCTCTTCCCTTCGCCCTCCGCCTCGTCCTTCTTCAGCAGCAACACCGCGGCACCGCCGAGGAAGAGCAGACCCACCACGGCCTGTACGACGCGGTGCGGCAGCAGCGTCAGCACGCTTCCGGCAGCGACGGCGAGTACGACATGCAGAAGGAAGGCGGCGGCGACCCCCGCGAAGACATGCGGGGCGCGGTAGCGGGTGCCCAGCATCAGGCCCGCCAGGGCCGTCTTGTCGGGGAGTTCGGCGAGGAAGACGACGCCGAAGACGACGGCTGCGACGGAGAGGCTGATCACTGGCGGGTACCTCCGGGAAGGGCCGCCGTGCCTGGCGCGGAGCACGCTTCGGCACGGCAGCGCCGTACATGACGCGACGCGAGACGGGCGTGATCCACACGATGCACACGGCGTACGCGACGTTCATGACGGACGACGGACACTGCTGGCCGAAGGTCTCGCTGGCGCCAAGGCCCTTGGACGGGCGCCGCCGCACACGGCCTCGTCGTACTGCTCGTACGGCCTGTGCGTGCCGGCGTGTCCGGGACGCGGCGCTCCGGGCGCCGGGGCGGACCGTAAGACCCGTGGCCCGCCCCGGTGAGCGGCGGCGGCCACAGGCCGGGCCCGCCCGGTATGTCGACGGTCCGGCGAAGAGCTACTCCCCTTCTGCAGTGCGCAAGGCTAGACGATGCATCCGGTCGCACGCGATCAGCTCCAGCACGACCGCCACCGCCACCACCTGCACCAGCAGCAGCGCTACGAGGACGAACAGCTGCACGGCGGCGGCCGTCACCGGCGAGGCACCGCCCAGCAGCATGCCCACGAAGGCGCCGGGAAGCGTGACGAGTCCCACGGTGCGGGTCTGGTCGAGGCCCGGGAGCAGCGCACCGGCCGCGGCTGGGCGCGCTATCTCCAGGCGGGCCTCGCGCAGCGGGAAGCCGAGCGCGAGCGCCGCCTCCACCTCGCCCCTGCGGGTCTCCAGCTCCTCCAGCGCGCGTCGCCCGGCGAGCACGGTCGCGGTGAGGGCGCCTCCCGTGAGGATTCCCGCGACGGGGATCAGCGCGATTCCGCGCAGCGGCACGAGGCCGGTGAGCAGCAGCACCGCGAGTACGGGCAGTACGCCGGCCGCGATCGGGACCGCCGCCCAGCGCCAGGTGGTGTTGTCCGTGATGCGGCGCCCGGCGGTACGTATGGCGACCGCGAGCATCAGCCCTACGAACCCCAGCAACGACGGTACGGCGCCCACGACCCAGCCGATCACCGCGGAGACGGCGGCGAGTTGGACGGCGGCGCGCAGGCCCGCGGTGAGGAGGGCGCGTGCGTAGGGGCGGCCGTCGTCGTGGTCGAGCCGCGCGAGGGCCGCGACGCCGACGGCGGCCAGCAGCAGGACGGCCAGGACCACGCCGAGGGTGCGGTCGAGGGGGAGCAGGGCCTGGGCCTGGGCGTGGGCGTCGGCGTCGGCCGGGGCGTGGGCGTGGGCATGGGCCTGAGTCGAGGCTTGGCCCCGAGTTGAGGCTTGGGCTGGGGCGTACAGCATGAGCAGGACCCCCTGCGGGCGGCTCCGGACGGTGTGGGCGGGTGGTGGCCGGGAGGGACAGGACGGTTGGGACAGGGCAGTTGAGACAGGGCAGTTGAGACAGGACGGCTGGCGATCGGGGCGGAGGTCGGCGGCGGAGGTCGAGGGTGCGCGTGCGCGCCCCGCGTGACTGGGGGGACCAGGGCGGCTGCATGGGACTTCGACGGTGTGCACCGGGACGGGGTGCCGTGCTCGGCGTGGGATGCCACGGTCGTGGCGCTTTGCACGAGGATCGGACACATAAGCGGGATATGCCGCAAGTGGACGGGATGTGGCGGTAGTTGGGTACCGGAGGGCGACAGCGGGAAGAACACCCGAAGACGTGCGGACGGAGGCAGAGGCAGTCGAGACGAGTGGCGGCAGCGAAGGGAGGCGACGGGCAGCACCCGGAATCGCTCCGGACGCGGGCGTGAAGACCACGGTCAGCGGTGAGTTGTGACCGGGGCCTTGATGTGACGTGAACACGTCGTCACGCTGTTACCTGACGCCTGCCTCCCGGCAACGTGTCATCGGCACCATCAGTTAACACGAGGCGCACGTCTCGCAATATCCCCCCACAACGAGGGAGTTCGTATGCAGAAGCGCATACGCACGAAGCTCTACGCGCGTCGACGCAAGTCGGTCATTATTACCGCAATCGCCGCTCCTTGCGCGGGCCTGCTGCTGTTCACCACCGGCATCTCCCCCGCACAGGCCGAACCCCCGGCCCCGCCGAGCGCGTCCGAGGCTAAGACCATGCTCGACGGGCTGAACGAGCAGGCCGAGGGCTCCATGGACGGCTACGACCGCGAGAAGTTCCCGCACTGGAGCGACCAGGGCGACGGGTGCGACACCCGCGAGGCCGTGCTCAAGCGGGACGGCGAAGGCGTGGAGACGGGCAGCGACTGCTACCCGACGAGCGGGACTTGGACCAGCCCCTACGACGGAGGGAAGTGGACCGACCCCTCCGATGTCGACATCGACCACATGGTGCCGCTCGCCGAGGCATGGACCTCCGGCGCCAGCGACTGGACCCAGGACAAGCGCGAGCAACTCGCCAACGACCTGAAGATCTCGCAACTGCTCGCCGTCACCGACAACGTGAACCAGTCGAAGAGCGACCAGGACCCCGCCGAGTGGATGCCGCCCAACGAGGACTTCCACTGCACCTACGCCCGCATGTGGGTCTGGGTGAAGGACACCTACGACATGACCGCGGACTCGGCCGAGAAGAGCGCCCTGAGCGAAGCCCTCGGCACCTGCTCGTAGGCGTGCGAGCCGAACTCGGCGTCATGGGCGCCGGCTCCGGGCTCCAGGGTCGGCGTCGGCGCCGGGTCGTAGGGGCCGTCGGCGTCGGCTTCTAGGGGCCGACGCCGGCCGCTGCCGAACAGCGGGTTGAATCCCGCCGGTTCGGACGCGCCTGTCCTGGTCGGACCGGGTCGTGTGAATTCGGACCCTGTCGGCCCCGGTCGCGGTTGAGCCGGGCCGGGCCGGGCCGACGGTGTCGAAGCACTGAGAGCACTGCTCCGGAACTCGTTCCTCAACGGAGGGGCGCCAGAGGGAGATTGGCGTCAGCGGGTGTCCGGAGCAGTGCTCTTTTCTGCTCTCGGAGGTAGTGCCTCTCAGGGCTGCGAGGCGGGACGGGGGCGGGGGGAGGGGCGGGGAGAGCGCTGCTCTCGCGATGAAGCGCTGCTCCGGGAGCTGTCGTGAGCACCGCTCCCCCTTCAGAGCACCGCATTCGGCCCTCCGCCCCGGGACCCCTGCGGAGCGCTGCTCTCATGACGAAGCACTGCTCTGCCACGCGATAGGCGCACTCGACGCGAAGCACCGCCCCGTCGACGCGAAGCACCGCCCCGCGCCCGGTGGTTGTGAGCACTGCTCCTCAACGGAAGCGGCGCACGCACCGGGAAGGGCTGCTCTCCAGGCGGAGCACCGCTCCTCAACGGAAGCAGCGCACGCACACCGGCAACGAATGCTCTCCAGGTGGAGCACTGCTCTCCCCATAGAGCGCCGCTCTCGCCTCTCGCCTCTCGCTCTCGCCTCTGCCTCTGAGAACCTCCCCATCAGCGGCTGCTCTCGGGATGGAGCACCGCTCACCAGCAAGAGCGCCACTCACCCAGCGAAGCCCTGATCTCCCGATAGAGCACTGCTCTCGCCCCGTAACACCTCTCCGTCGACGGCTGCTCTCGGAGTGGAGCACCGCTCACCCCGCGAAACACCGCTCTCCCGAGAGACCGCCGCCCGCCCCACCCACTCACGCCCGCCCCAGCCCACGCACGCTCGCACCCACGCACCCACGCACGCACGCACGCACGCACACAACAGCACCACTTTCCCCATCGGAAACTCGCCCATTGCCCTGGTCGTTCCGTAGCGTGCACGGCGACGGAGGGAGAACTCCATGGGCAGGCTGCGCCTTGGACCGCTGCTGCGTTACGTCGACGAGGACACGGCGACGATCTGGATCGAGACCGACGGGCCCTGCGAGGCCGAGGTCCGCTGTGCCCCCGGAAGCGCCGGCGGCAGCGCCCGCACATGGCAGATCGCGGGGCATCACTACGCCCTGATCACCGTCGTCGGTCTCGAACCCGGTACCGAGACCGCATACCGCATCGCTCTCGACGGCACCGAAGTGTGGCCTCTTCCCGGCTCGGCGCTGCCGCCGAGCACGATCCATACTCCCGCTCCCGGCACGGGCTCGGTCGACGTTGCCTTCGGGTCGTGCCGCTGGGCCGCACGCCCGTCGGCCAGCTCCCACGACCCCGTCGGCCCCGACGCGCTCGACGCCCTCGCCCAGCGCGCCATCGCGGGCGGCGAACGCCCCGACGTCCTGCTGCTCCTCGGCGACCAGGTCTACGCGGACGAGACCTCCGAGGCCGTGAGGGAGAAGCTCGCCGCGAGACGCGACCTGTCGCAGCCGCCGTGGAACCAGGTCGCGGACTTCGACGAGTACACGCTCCTCTACGACGAGTCCTGGACGGACCCGGAGGTACGCTGGCTGCTGTCGACCGTTCCGAGCCTGATGATCTTCGACGATCACGACGTGATAGACGACTGGAACACCAGCGAGTCCTGGCGCAGCGAGATGCGTGCGACGAGTTGGTGGCGCGAGAGGATTCTGGGCGGGCTCGCGTCGTACTGGGTATACCAGCACCTCGGCAATCTCTCTCCGGGCGAGCTGGCGGAGGACTCGGTGTTCGCAGCCGTACGGGAGACCGACGACGGCACGGCCGCGCTGCGCGAGTTCGTGGAACGCGCGGACGCGAACCCCGATGTGGCGCGCTGGAGTTACCGCCGCGACCTGGGCAGGGTGCGCATGCTGATCGTCGACACCCGCGCGGCGCGCGTTCTGGACGAGCAGCAGCGGGCGATGCTCGGCAAGCAGGAGATGGCGTGGCTGCGTGAACAGATGCTCACCGGTACGGGCCCGGAGGCGCCCGCTCCCCCGCACCGCCCGCCGCAGCCGCACCACCCGGACGACGAGCACGGACCCGGCGGCGGCGCAGCCTCGACTCCCGGCACGGGCGCCGACACCGGCGCCGACACCGGCACCCCCGGCTTCGACCATCTACTCCTCGGCACATCCCTGCCATGGCTGCTGCCGCCCGCGATCCATGACGCCGAGATGTGGAACGCCGCCCTGTGCCGTGGCGTACGCGGCGAACGCTGGGCCCGCGTCGGCGAACGGATGCGCCGTGCCGCGGACTTGGAGCACTGGGCGGCGTATCCGCAGTCGTTCGAGGCGCTGAGCGAACTCGTCGAGGAGGTGGCGGGCGCACACGGGGCGCCCTCGACGGTGTGCGTGCTGTCCGGGGACGTGCATCACGCGTACATCAGCGAGCCCCGCTTCCCGCGCCCCGTGAACTCCCGTGTCGTACAGCTCACTTGCTCGCCCATGCACAACAGCATCCCCGCCGTCATGCGCGCGGGGTTCCGCTTCGGCTGGAGCCGTGCCGGGCGGGCGCTCGGCCGTGCGCTGGCACGGCACGGCCGTACGGGGCGTCCAGCGGTCAAGTGGAAGCGCTCCGGTGGCCCTTGGTTCGGCAACCAGCTCATGACGCTGCGGCTGCGCGGCCGTTCGGCGGAGCTGCTGCTGGAACAGGCGCGGCCGGTCCCCGAAGGCACGGAAGGCCCGGGAGGCGTCCGCGACTCGGGCCCCGCTCCCCTGCCGGGTGTCGAGCCCGGCCTGACGCCCCGCCCCGAGCCCGGCAGCCGTTCGCGTCTGGAACGAGTGCTACGGCGAACGCTCGTCGGCACACAGTCCGCGTCGGCACCCGCCCCCGAAGGGCCGCCGCACAGCGGAAGTTGATCACCCGTGAGGCTCCGCGCCGCGGGCCCGTCAGGGGGGCAGTGACGCGCCTGGTGCCGCGGGTGACGCGGCGTCGGTTCCGCTTCCGTGACCCTGGCCGATCTCCCCCAAGATCCGTTATCGCCCCGAGACAGGACCGAGATCGATCCCGCACGTCTCAGCAGCCTCCTCCGTCACATGCGGGCGTACGCTGTAGCGAATCTTCACTCGATCCCTGACTTGAGACGGACGGGCTCGATACGTACGGAGCAGCGCAGCGACCGGGAGAGAAACGGGGACGACGGTGCTGGAGATCCTGGGGTCTGTGACCGGATCCCCGTGGCTTTACGGGGTGATCGCGACCTCCGTACTGCTGGATGTGTTCGTTCCGGTACTGCCGAGCGGGGTGCTCGTCGTCGCGGCGGCCACCGCCTTCGCCGGCACCACCGCTGCCGACGCCGCCGATCTGCCCAGCCACGCCCGCCACGCCGCCGAGTCCGCGCCGCTCCCGGAGATCGTCGCCCTCGTGTTGTGCGCGGCCACCGCCTCGGTGGCCGGCGACCTCGTCGCGTACCGCATGGCGCGGCGCGGCGGCCCCCGCTTCGACCGTGCACTGTCCCGTTCGCGCCGTCTGAAGCTGGCTCAGGAGAAGCTCGGCCAGGCGCTCGCGGGCGGCGGGGGCGCACTGGTGGTGCTGGCCCGGTTCGCGCCCGCGGGACGCTCGGTGGTCAGCCTCACGGCGGGTGCGGCACACCGCCGCGCCAAGGAGTTCCTGCCGTGGTCGGCGCTGGCGGGAGTCATGTGGGCCGCGTACAGCGTGAGCCTCGGCTACTTCGGGGGCCGCTGGCTGGGCGCGACATGGCTCGGTACGGCGGTCTCCGTGCTGGCGCTGTTCACCTTCGGCACGCTGGCCGCGTACGCCCTGCGGCGCAAGGCCGACGACCCCGCCCGCCGGCGCCGCACCGCGCGCTCCGCCACGTAGGGCTGGCACGTAGGGCTCGAAGGTTCGTTGGACGCGTTGGGCGCGTAGGGCGCGTAGGGCGCGTAGGGCTCGAAAGGGGCGGAGACCCGGCCTCAACGTCCGTACCGCGCCAGCGATTTCGTGTACTGCCAAGGCCTCTGCCGCACCCCCGAGCAGGAGTCCTCCGCCGGGTAGGGCCGGTCCCCGCAGGGCCGGTCGCGGTTGACGGACCAGAAGGCGAGCCTGCCGAGCCGGTGCTTGCGTGCGTGGGCCGCGATGGCACGGAAGTCCTCCACGGTGATCGTCTCGCCCTCCCCGGTGATCCCGTTCATCGAGGAGACGCCGCTGCGCGCATACGCCTCGCGTTCCGTATAGCCGTAGGCGTCCTTCAGCCGGTCCTTGAGCCCGTCCACCGCGCGGTTGCTGATGCGGCCCATGTCCTCGCCCTTCGCCGACGGTACGAACGAGAACGGCATGACGCTCCACGCGTCCGGCTCCACCCCCGCCCGCGCCGCCCTGCGGATGAGCGAACTGCCGGGCCCCGAGCGGTCGCTGGGCAGCGTGACGTAGACGGCCACACCGGGATGCGACTTCTTGACGCGGCGTAGAGCGCCGAGGGTCTTCCGCTGCACCTTCGCGCTGTCGTACGCGCTCATCTCGATGTCGACGTCGATCGCCTTCAGCCGGTACGCGTCGATCACCTTCCGGTAGGCGGCCGCCAGCTCCCCCGCGCCGGGGCAGCTCTGCTCCAGCTTGTGCCCCGCCCCGCCGCCGAGAGACGCCACGACGTCGCCGCCCGCCCTGCGCACCGCCCGTACGGTACGGGCGTCGGCCCCGCCCAGCAGCGGCCGTCGGCCGTCCCAGCGCGGCTCGCACTCGCCGCCGCTGAGTACGAAGGCGAGCGAGAACCGCCGTACGCCCGTCGCCGCCATCACCTTCGCCGGGTCGGGCGGGTCGCCCCAGCCGAGCGAGAGGTACGGGGCGACGGAGACCGGCGCGGGCCGCGGCACGTCACGAGAGCGCGAGCGGGCGTCGGCGGGCGCGGTGTGCGCCGCGTGCGCGGACGTGCCGGGCGCCGCCGGAACCGCCGTGCCGAGCGTGGCCGAGGCCAGCGCCAGGACGGCGAGCGTGCGGCCGCCGACGACGAACCGCCGGGTGCCGCCGGGTGTCCGGAGCCTGGAAGGTGTTCTCATTCGGCTGATCCCGCTCCCTCATCCCGGCCGACGGCGCCGGACCGGCGCCACTGTCATGCCGAGATGGTGGCCACACCGGACCGCAGGTCCCACGATCCGTGCTCCGGCGTGTCCCGCCCCCCCTGCCCGGCCAGCCGGGACGGGGGGCCACGAACTCCCCTGATCCGACGGGGAGTCGGGGCCCGCCCCGGTCCCGCCCGCTCCCGGTCGGTGAATCGAGCGTCAGTCCCCGGGGCGGTCGATCTCCCCGAAGCCCTCGCTCCGCTCCCAGCGCAGCGTGTAGAGCCCGGCGTCGCTGTCGTAGAGGAAGACGACCCTGCTGCCGTCGTCGTTGATGGACGTGTCCTGCCAGCCGTCGAAGTCCTCGGTGACGTCGACGTCCCAGTCGGTCAGATCGCCCGTGCCGACCCCGGCGACGGACTCGGTCGGTGGCTCACCGTCCGAGCAGTAGAGGCCGAAGTCGGCGATGAGGGTGACCGTGCCCTCGCGTTCGGCGAGATCGACGCCCTGGCACAGGTCGGTCTTCGTCTTGTAGAGCGTCTTCCACTTGCTCCACTCACCGCCGCCCGCGGCCTGATGGCGCTCCTGCACTCCGGTGCCCTTCACCAGGCGTGCGTGTACCTTGCGGCCGTCGCCGAGTTCGAGCACCGACTCGTAGTCGCCCGCCGCCGCCTCGGCTGCCGGTTCATGCCGTACGCCGGCCCCCTGCCGTTCCGCCTTTCCGCCGTCCTCGGCGGCGACGCCCTGCGCCGAGCCGTACCCCGTCGCCAGCAGCCCGGCCACCGCCAGCCCCGCCAGGCCAGCCCTGTGCGCCTTACGCATCCCCACGTCACGTTCCCCTCTGAGCGGTCGTCCCCCGTCGGTCGTCGGCCTCCGCACGCGGCGGAGACCTTCCGAAGACGCCGACGGCGGGACCGCCGGTTCCCGCACGGATAAGGGCGGCGACGGCTCCGTCAGGCGTCGTTGCCGCGCCCTCGTGCTGCCGGTACGGCGCTCACTCGCCCGGGGCCTGGCCGGATTCGCAGACATGGACCCCGCCGCGGATGCGTCCGCGGAGGTCCGAGGAGGGGAGCCGGGAGCCGCCCGCCGCGTCGGCACGGCTGCTGTCCACGGTGCGGCACGGCTGCGGCCCACCGCGCGGACCGGCTCCCCTCACACGGCGCCCGGCCGACCGGCCCCCTATGCCTTGCGGAGCCGCTCGATCATGCCGTCGAGGTCGCGGCTGAACATGTCCCCACGGAAGATGTGGCCGCCGGGCTCCTCGTGCCACTCGTGCTGGATGCCCGCCTTGCCGAGGAGATCGCGGAACTCCCGCTGCCCGGCGAGGACTTCCGTCTCGTTGACCGTGTCGAACCAGTTGACGGGGTCGGGGCTGGTGCCCGCGACCATGAAGATCCGCTTGTCCCGGTACTTCTCCACGTTCTCGCACGGGTTGTCGGCGGTGACCTTCGCCTCGTCCCACTTCGGCGCCCCGTACATCGTGCCGCCGGCCAACTCCACCGCCGCGGAACTCACGTTGGCCCAGTGCACGACGAGCCCCGCGTCACGGCGAAGGCTCGGCGGACCGGAGTGGGCGCTCACGGACGCGAACCGGTCCCCGTGCTTGAGCGCGTACTTCAGCGCGCCGAAGCCGCCCATGGAGAACCCGGCGACAGCGCGGCCGTTCTGCTCCGCGTGCGTACGGAAGTTGGCGTCGATCCACGGGAGTAGCTGCTCGATGTGGAAGGTCTCCCACTTCCTGGGGCCAGTGTTGGAGTGGGCCGGGTTCGTGTACCAGCCCGCGCCGCCTCCGTCCGGCATCACGACGATGACGGGCTTGCCCGCGGTCAGTTCGCGGATCTTCAGCCCGTCGAACGAACGGAAGTCGCCCATGCCGCCGTGCAGCAGGTAGAGGACGGGATACCTGCGTCCGCCGGACCCGTAGTCGTCGGGGAGCAGCACGTTCACGGCGGGGTTCCAGCCGATCGCGTCCGTAGCGAAGCGGTAGTACCACATACGGGGATCGCTCTCGTTGCGTTCCACGATCCTCAGGCCGAAGCCGTCCTCGGCCGCCTGGGCCGTCGACGCCGTCGCGAGGACGCCTGCTCCGCCGAGAGCCAGCGCGGCGGAGAGACCTCCGCCGGCCAGCAGAAGGCGTCTGCGGGTGAGTTTCTGCTCGGTCATCACGACCTCCTGGGGAAGTTGCTCGCTGGTGGGTGTCCTTGGACCCGGGGCCGTGAGAACTGGCCGCCCTCGGCGTCCCGGAGACGACTCGGCTCCTCACCTCGCCCTTGTGCGCAGCCCACCTGGAGCGGGGCAGGCCGGGGGCGGCAGCGAGGGCGGGCGGGAGCTACGCCGGTCGCGGCCGGGCACGGCCGGGCACGACTGAAACGCCGCCCGCCGGGACCCCACACGACGCACCCCGTGCCCCCGTCGGAGGGCCTCGTCGTCATGGAGGCTCAGCGTAGGAACGCGTCCCGGCGGCGACCGCGACCGATTCCGGCTGACCCGAAATCCCCAGGCTGGTACGGGGGTTAATCTCGCTGCCATGGCCGGAGCCCTGCGCATCCACTTCACCGACCGGGACTTCCGGCACGTCCAGCTCGCCAGGTCCGCCGACCCGATGTGGGAGGCGATCCTGGGACTGCACGTGCTCACCACGTCCCCTGCCGGTCTCCCCGCGCGGCTGCGGCCATGGCGGCGGCGCGCACGAGAGCGGCTGCGCGGCGGGTCCGGCAGCGAACTGCGTTCGGCCTGCCGCCTGTTGAGCGACCTGGCACCGGCGGACGCCGCGTACTTCCCGGACTTCCTGACCCCCACGGAATCGGAGGAGGGGCTGGCGGCGGCACTGTCCACGCTGCGTGCCACGCCCGGAGCCCGCCTCGCCCGCGAACTTCGCGAAGCCGCCCGCTACCGTCCGCTGCCTTCGTGGACCCGGCGGCTCGCGGCCGGCGACCGTACGCTGCTCGGCAGCGTCGCCGACGCCGTGCACGAGTTCCACACCCGGCTGATCGTGCCGGACTGGAGCGAGGTCGAGGCGACCATAGCCGCGGACCGGGCCTGGCGGCTGGAGGCGCTGGAGGCGGGTATAGAAGGGGTGCTCACCAGGCTGACGCCCTTCGTGTGGCGCGAGCCCGTGCTCACCGCGCCCTACCCGGTGGATCAGGACCTGCATCTCAAGGGCCGCGGCCTGAGGCTGGTCCTGTCCTTCTTCTGCCACACCAGGCCGATCGCGATCGCCGATCCCAACCTGCCGCCGGTGGTGGTCTGTCCCGTCCGCCGCCAGCCCGAGGAGCCCGGCATCGCCGCCCGTCCCTCGGCCGCGCTCGCCGCCCTGCTCGGCACCGGCCGAGCCCGTGTGCTCGCCGCCCTGACCGCCACCTTCACCACAGGCTCGGTCGCCGCCCGTCTGAACATGCCGGCCTCCACCGTCAGCGGCCATCTGAAGGTGCTGCGCGACGCAGGTCTCGTACGCAGCGAGCGCGCGGGTACGCATGTGGTGCACCGGCTGACCGCGGTGAGCCGGCAGCTACTCGGACGCTGAGCCGATGCCGCGACGGAACGGAGGCGGGACGCCCGCTTCTCTTCCCGCGGCGGTCTGCGCTGCGCCCGAGGGGACCGCGCGTACCTGTCGCGCGTCGTTCGACCTCGGCAGAGTGCGCGCCTTCGACGGCCGATCGCTGCGGGGACGGGGCCACCGACGGGGCGAACACGCAAGACCGCGACGGCAGTCGGCGTAGCCCCGGGCTCACCCGGGCCCCTCCGCACGGGGCACACGCAGCCGGTCGGCCGGCACAGGCCGGGCCCCCTTCGTGATCATTTGAAGGGGGCCCGGCCTGTGCTTACGGAGTGGGCACAACTGGGATCGAACCAGTGACATCTTGCTTGTAAGGCAAGCGCTCTACCGCTGAGCTATGCGCCCCGAACGAGCCCACAGACTACCTTGTTCCGCCACCGTGGGCGCAAACCGTGCGCCGCCGCTCACGGGGGCGACGGCTGGCGGGGCCGCCGGCCGCGGGCAGACGGTCGTCGTCAGCCGTGATCGGGCGTGACCGGCCGTGATCTCCTCGGTGCCGTTTGCACGTATCGTTGAACGAACTGGCTCGTGTGTTCGTTGGCACAGGGTGGGACAATGACCGGCGATCGCTGATGCGGGACGTGGGGACGCGGGGAGAGGTTCGGTGGCGGCTATGAACGGCGGCACCCGCCGCTGGGGCTGGGGCGGCGCCCGTGCGGAACATCAGCGTGCGGACGCGCAGGCGGCCAAGGACGCCGCCGCTGCCGCCTTCTACGAACTGGACACCGCCCAGCGCGATCTGCGTATCTCCATCGAGACGCTGAACGCCGTCGACGACTCCCCCGCCGCACGCAAGGCGGTCTCCGACTTCGCCGACTTCGGCACCCGCATCGACCAGGTCAGCCAGGAGTACATCTCCGTCGTGGACGCCCACGACCTGGACCGGGACGATCTCGACCCGGGTGCTGCCGCCCGCGCACGGGCCGAGCTGGACCGCGCGCGCCAGGAGCTGGAGCGGGTCCGGGGAGAGCTGACGAGGTTCGGGGAGAGCCTCGGGCCGCTGCTGTCGCAGGCCGAGACTCAGCTCGCCCGGCTCGCGCCCTCCGTCGAGCGGGCCAAGCAGGGGCTGCTCGCCGCGTCGAACGCGCTCGACGCCGCCCGCGACTCCGGCCTCAAGGCCGACGACCTCGCCGGCCGCCTCGCCGCGCTGTCCCCCGAGCTGACCAAGCTCAACGAGGGCGCCGGGCGCCATGGCGTGCAGGACACGCTGCGCCGCGCGGAACGCGTCGTGCGGGAGGCGGAGACCGTACGCGACGAGGCCCGGCGTCTGCCCGAGCGGGTCAAGGAGATCGACAAGCGGCTCGCGTCGCTGCGTACGCGTGCGCAGGCGCTGCACACCAGGGCGGCTCAGGTGGAGCCGGTGCTCAGCGAGCTGCGCCGCCGGTTCAGCGCGGCGTGCTGGCAGGACCTCCAGCACGTGCCGGAGCAGGCGGCACGTTCCGTGAGGCAGGCGGAGGAGAAGCTGGCGGAGGGCCGCAAGGCGCGTGACGAGCAGCGCTGGGCGGACGCCACGTCGCAGCTCTCGACGGTGAGGGCGCTGCTGAACTCCGCCGACGAGTCGGTGAAGTCGGCGAACGACCGTCTTCAGCGGCTCAACGAGGTCTCCTTCGATCACACGAAGGAAGTCGAGCAGACGCGCTTCGCGATCCGTGACGCACAGCGGCTGGCGATGGCGGGCCGCAGCACTCCCGACCCGAGGCACGCGGGGCCGCTCGACGACGCCGTCGCGCGGGTCGACCGGGCGGTGGCGGGGCTGACCGGCCGTCATCCGGACTACTGGCGTCTGCTGACGGAGCTGGACGCGGTGAAGGAGACGGTCCAGCGGGTGGTCGAGCAGATCCGGGAGCAGCGGGCCGCGGGACATTGACCGGGGCGTGCTGCTCCTGCGGCTCGACCGGTACGGCTCTCACGGCTGTTGTTGCGGCTCGCAGCCGGACCTCGCGCTCGTACCGGTCCCGTACGCGGCCGGTCCCGTACTCGTGCCGTACTCGTGCCGTACTCGTGCCGGGCTCGTGCCGGTCCGCGGTGCCACCTGCCCGTCGCTGCCGCGGACTTGCGCCGGATAGCATCGGGGCATGCCGCGATACGAGTACCGCTGCCGTGAGTGCGACACGCAGTTCGAACTGTCCCGCCCCATGGGGGAGTCCGGGGCGCCTGCCGACTGCCCGCGCGGACACGCGGACACCGTGAAGCTGCTGTCGACGGTGGCCGTCGGCGGTTCCTCCGCCGCGACCTCGCCTGCGGCGGGCGCCGCGCCCGCGGGCGGTGGAGGCGGCTGCTGCGGTGGCGGCTGCTGCGGCTGACCACCGCCCCGCCCGGTCCGTGAGTGCTGCTATCGGACGCGGGCGACCGCCCCGTAGGACCCCACCCGCGCGTCCTCCTCGGCCAGATCGCCCTCGGCGCGGCCCGAGCGCCAGCGGTGCACGGCAACGATCCCGGGTTCGACGACGTCGAGTCCGTTGAGCAGCGCCGCAACCCGCGTACGGCTTCGGGGTTCGAGACGTACGCCGGTGAGTGACTCGTACTGGTCGCACACCTCATCCGCCGCCTCGGGGCCGAAGTCGCCGGTGAGGTGGGAGATCGTGAGGAAGCTGCCCGGGGCCAGCGCGGCGACGAAGCCGCGGATCATCTCCTGCGCCTCGCGGTCGTCGGCGACGAACGGCAGCAGCCCGACGAGTGAGAGCGCCACCGGCTGGTCGAGGTCCAGCCCGTCGCGGACCTCGGAGGAGGCCAGCACGCGGGCGGGATCGGCGGCGTCGGCCCTGAGGAACGCCGTACGGCCCAGGGGGCTGCCGGGCAGCAGGGCCTGTGCGTGGGCGTGTACGACGGGGTCGTCGTCGACGTAGACCACACGGGACGCGGGGGCCTCGGCCTGCGCGACCTGATGGAGATTGGGCTCGGTGGGGATGCCGGAGCCGAGGTCGAGGAACTGCCGTACCCCGGCCTTCCCGGCGAGATGACGTACCGCGCGGAGCATGAAGGCCCGGTTCTCCCGGGCCATGACGGCGACGGACGGTGCCGCCTCGACGGTGTGCTGGGCGGCGATCCGGTCGGCGGCGAAGTTCGTACGGCCGCCGAGGAAGTAGTCGTAGAGGCGCGCGGGGTGGGGCTCGTCGGTGCGGGGCTGACCATGGACGGTCGTGGTGGGGAACCTGTCCTCCCCGGAGGGGGGCCGTCCGGTGCGCTCGACCTCGTCCTCGCTGCCCGTGACGGCGGAGGGGCGGACCCGGCCGGTGGTGTAGAGCGCCCACAGCAGTTCGTGTACGGCGCCGGGTCTGTCCTTGCGGAGCGGCAGATGCGTGAGAGTTCCCGCCTCGCGCAGCCAGCCGGCGAGCGTGGTGTCGGAGATGCCCAGCTCCTCGGCGGTCTCCTCCATGTCCAGTTCGTGGTGCACCCAGGTCGTCAGGGCGGACAGCAGCCTCGGTGAGAGCCCGGACAGCACGCCGTTTCCCCACATCGAGGCGGCCTCCCGGTCGAGCACCTGACGTACGCCGCCCACGGGCGCGGTGCCCGGCACCGGCGGGGGAAGGTCCGCCAGCCGCATCGCCAGGTCCAGTTTCGCCCGGTCGCCCAGGAGCGCGCGGTCAAGGCCGACGCGTGCGGTCAGTTCGTCGAGCCGCGAGGTGACGGTGTCGCGGTGCAGGCCCAGAAGCTGGCCGGCGCCCTGGGCGCCCATGGCGATGCCCGCGCTGCACACCTCCAGCAGGCGCCGACGCTCGACGGCGGCGAGGTTGCGTTCCAGAGGGGACAGCAGGGCGCGGGCCCACGCTCGGGCCGAGGCGTCCAGCAGTTCCGCGAGGGGCGGGCGCCCGTCGTGGACGGCGACGCCGCCGGGTGTGCGGCGGGCCGCCTCCACGCTGTCGGCCGCCGCACCGTACAGGCGCGCTGCGTGTTCGAGGGGGCCGCGTCCGCTGACTCCCACGGCGCGGTCCGGGTCGGCTTCGGCGACGGGCTCCAGCACGGTCTGCACCGGTGCCTGCGCACCGTCCCAGATGACGATGATCTGGCTGTCGTCCACGGGGCAGAGCACCATCAGCGCCCGCGCCCACTGCAACGTCTCCTCGACCTCAGCCGCCACCTCCTCGCGGTCCTCGCCGGGCGCCTGCTCCACCACGGCGACCTGTACGACGCCCGCGGCCATCAGGCCGGGTGCCAGCGGTTCCACTGCGCGGCCCGCGGACGTCACATCGCCCACCATCAGGTACTGGAACGCCGAGGTCCGCGCCGCCTGCACGGCCGCGTGCAGCCTGCGCTCTCGCTCGGTGACCTCCTCCTCCCTCAGCAGCCCCGCCACCATCACGGCGACCTGCTCCAGGCCGAACCGGCCGCGCCCGCCCCAGGGTTCGTCGCGGGAGGCGATCAGCAGCCGGTGCGGGGGTCCGACGCCCACCGGCCACACCTCCACGTAGCGGCCGTGAGCGCTGGCCCTGACCGGACCGTGCTCGCGGCCCCGCACCAGCTCACGCAGCAGCGGTGTCTGTCTGGCGACCTCCGGGGGCCAGTCCTGCTCGCGGTGGCCCTCGACGACCTCCACCCGTGCACCGGCCTCCCGGGAGACCCACTCCAGTACGCCCTGGGGGCCGCCGCCCTCGGCCATCGCGTGTGCGGCGACGTTGGCGTACGTCTCGACCTGGCGCACCTCGGACTTGAGTTCCGCGATCTGGGCGCCCATGAGGGCCTCCGCGACTCTTACGGGGCCGCCGGGGATCAAGGGCGTGAGGACGGGGACGAGGCCGCAGTCGGGGATCTCGCCGGTCTCGCCGAGAACGAGGGGGCCGCTGGGGGCGGCTCCCGTGGGGGCCGCCCCGGTTCCTCCGGGGGGCGGGGCGCCGCCGGTGCCGCCTGCGCCGGTGGCTGGTCCGCTGCCGGATCGCGGAGTACCGCCCGGTGGGGGCGACGAGTCCGCTGCGCCCGGTGCCCCGGGCACGCCGCAGAGGACCACGCCCGCCGCGTCCTCCGCACGTAGCCGTACCCACTCCAGGTCGCCGTCGGCGGACGTGACGATCAGCACCCGTTCCGTACGTTCGCCCACGGGCGGGCCGTCCGGGCCGCAGTGCGTGATCCTCTCCACCACCCTGCCCGGGTCGTCGGGGGCGTCGCCCAGGCTGGCCCACCGCAGCAGCGGCGGCGCACCCTCGGTCAGGTGGCCCAGCGTCAACATGGCTCCAGAGTCGTCCCGGGCAACGCGCCGCGCACCTCGGGAGGGCGCCGCGGCGGGCGCCGCAGGGGCCTCGCCGCCGGGAAACAGGGTCGCTGCCGGGGAACGCTCGCGGCGGGGGCGGCTGGCACGAACGGGCGAATTGCCGGGCGGCGGACCGGCAGTGGACCGGCAGTGGACCGGCAACTGATCCGCGATGCCCAGCGATGCCCGGTTGTTGCGGCGCGACGACAGGCCGGTTACGGCGGCCCGGGACGGGCCCCTTCCGGAATACCTCCGTCCGGCACGCTGTTCAGCCGGTCAGTTTCGAAGGGTCACGATCAGAACCGAACCGCAGAGACCGACCGTAAGGACTCGCTGTGCCCTCTCACTCCGCTCCCGCCTCGCCCTCCGCTCCCGCCTCCCCCTCCGTGCCCTCCGTGCCTGGCGTGCCCTCCGCTCCGTTCACCGTCGGCACGCTCTCGCGCCGGTTGGAGAGCAGCACCGTCATCGACGTACGTACGCCCGGCGAGTACGGAGCGGGGCACATCCCCGGAGCGTTCAACATCCCCCTGGACCGCCTCGACGAGGCCCTGCCCGCGCTGCGTACGGCCGCCGCGAGGAAGAGCCCCGAAGCGGAAGGGACGGACGTGCCGGACGGACGCGATGGGCCGGTTGGACCGGACGGACCGGAAGGGGCAGAGGGGCCGGAAGCAGCAGCACAGGCGGAGGGGCTGGTCGTGGTCTGCGGCTCCGGAGCGCGTTCCGCCACCGCCCGCGACCGGCTCATGAGCCAGGGGATCGCCGCGGTCTCCCTCGACGGCGGCACCGACGCCTGGGCCGCCGCCGGCCACCGGCTCGCACGCACCCCGGGCGCACGCGCCGTATGGCCGATGGAGCGCCAAGTCAGGCTCGCGGCAGGCTCGTTGGTACTGCTCGGGCTGCTGGCCGACCTGGCGGTACCGGGGTTCCGTGTCCTTTCGTTCCTGATCGGCGGCGGGCTGGTCTTCTCCGCGCTCAGCAACACCTGCGGCATGGCAGCGGTGCTCTCGAAGCTTCCGTACAACCGCCGTCAGACCGCCGACTCGGGACTGGACGCCACACTCGCCACGTTGACGGAGCGGTCCGGTGCCACGGAACGGAAGGGCTGAGCGGACCGTACGGGCTGAGCAGGCATCGCCAACCCTCTTGCTTCCAGGGATCGTTGAGCGGGGCGCATGAGCAGGGGCGCTTGAACGCGGCGGTGTTGACGGGGCGGTGTTGACGGGGCGATGCCAACGGGCGTGCAGCGGTCGGTCTCGGTCAGGCCCCGGTCGCCGCCGCCAGCGCGTGCATCTCGCCCACGATCCGCTCCCCCGCCGCCACGCCGCGCTCCGCGAGCGCGGTGACATGGGCGGCGCGCCAGCCGCTGCCGGCCAGCTCCCCATGGCCGGGAATCCAGCCGCCGTCAGCCGCGAGCAGCATGTCCGCGTCGAGCAGCGAGTCGCCCGCGGCGTGTATCCGGGTCGCTCCCGTGCGACGGGCGACCTCGGCGACAGCCGCGCTCTTCGTCAGCGACCCCGGCACGGCGTAGAGCTTCCGGCCCTGGAGCGAGACCGTCCAGCCGCGTGGCGCCGCCCACGCCGCCAGCTCCTTCACCCAGGTCGTCGGCAGCCGTTCCCGGTCGACGACCAGGTAGGCGAACAGGCCGTCCGCGACGCGTCGTTTGAGCACCCAGTCGCCCTCCGCCGACGACGTACGCAGACGCTCGCTGACCTCGTCCAGCGGGGCACAGGCGGCCAGTCGACGACGCACGTGTTCGTGCCACTCCGGGTCGGACTCGCCGTCGACCAGCAGATGCCCGCCGTTGGCGCACACCGCGTAGCGCGGCGGGCCACCGGGAAGGCGCACTCGCCGGTACTGCTCCGGGGTCCTGGTGGTGGCCGGCACGAAGACACAGCGCTCCTGGCCGGGCGGCGTCCTTGTGGGCTCCCCCGCCGCTCCGGCCGTCTCCGCCAGCAGCCGGGCGGCCGTCTCCGTCATGAACGACAGCGGCCTGCCCTCGTAGACCTCCACGCAGAGCAGCCGCGGCGCCTCGCCGTCCGGCATGTCCAGGCCGAGGGCCGCCGCCGAGTAGATCAGCGTGCGGTCGAGGTCGGCGGCGAGAAGCGGAAGGCCGCGAGTGCGCGCGCCGCCGTTCCCGCTCCCGGTCCTGGCGCTGCTCCCGGTCGTCCCGGTCCCGGTCATCGGGTGCTCCTGCCGTCCGCGCCCGTGGCACCTCGCGTATAGCGGGGATGGATCAGCCCCACACAGCTGTACGGAAGCCCGTCCGTCTCCTCCACCGGTACGCCGCGCTGCTCCGCCAGCAGCCGCACATGATCGAGGTCACGGCCCGCGCCCTGCCGCGTCAGCACCCGCCACGGCACCCGCCGCAGCATCACCCGCGTCGTCTCACCGACTCCGGGCTTCACGAGATTGACGTCGCCTATGCCGTACTCCTCGCTTATCCGTTCCACCGCACGCTTGCCCGACCACGTCGGCTCCCGGTCGTCGGACGCGAGCAGCGCGGCGGCGTCCTCGGCTGCCCCCGCGGCGACCTCTCCGAAGCGGCCCGTGATCGCGTCCAGGAAGCGGCCGGAGACGTCGGATTCGGCAAGCGCCCGGTAGCACTTGGCGCCGTGGTAGTCATGCGGACCGACGAGGTCGGCACGTAGCACGGTGCGCGAAATCAGCCCGGAGACAGTCGAGTTGAGACAGGCCGAGGGTATGAGGAAGTCCTCCCGAGTGCCGTAGGTGCGCACACAGCCGCCCGGGTCGGCCAGCACCGCGATCTCCGGATCGAACGCCGCGAACTCCGACCGCACCCCCGACTGCGCCAGCGCATCGGCGAGTTCGCGGGTGATCGCGCCCTTGCCCGTCCAGCCGTCGACGAAGACGACGTCGGCCGGGTCGTGGTGGGAGGCGATCCAGCGCAGGGCGTTGGCGTCGATTCCGCGTCCGCGCACGATGGACACGGCGTAGTGCGGCAGATCGAGCCCATGGGCCCGCTGCGCCCAGCGCCGCATCAGTACGCCTACGGGCGTGCCCGCGCGGGCGAGCGACACCAGCACGGGACGGCCGGTGCCGCGCACTGCCCGTTCGGCGATGACCGTCTCCGTCACGGCGCCCACGGCGCGGGCTACCCGGCCGGCGGAGACCTCCAGGGCCTGGTGGAAGAGGCGTTCGTACTCCGGGCTCGGCTGGTATTCGACGGGCAGCGACTCCGCGTAGTGGGCGCCGCCGCTCTGGATCGCCTCCTCGCGCTCCTCCGTGGGGGCCTCCAACTCGACGTCCGAGAGGTCCTGGAGCAGCCAGCCCACCTCGTCGGGCGCGTACGACGAGAAGGCGGGGCCGCGCAGGGGCTGAGGCAGCGGGCGGTAGGAGGGGACAGGGGCGAGCAGGACGCTGCCGGTGTGCTCGCGCAGCCGGTCCAGCAGACCGCCGGCGGCGTGGAGTGCCGGGGTGTCGGCGGTGGAGTCGGTCACGACGACGACGGCGTCGAAGCGGCGGCCCGGGTCGCGGCCGGGGGCGACGTTGTAGGCGTAGCGGCAGTCGGCAAGGACTCCGGTGCCGCCTCCGGCAAGGACGGTGCCGGTACCGCTTCCGGCACGGGCGCCGTCCGCGGCGCCGTCCGGCGCCGGCTCGTCGTGCGCGGGGAAGGTCAGGCACGTACGTACGGCGTACGACGGGTCGTCCAGCGCGAGCACCGGCGAACGCGTCGTCGTGGAGAAGCGCACCTCCGCCCGCGCTCCGAGCCGTTCCTCCAGGGCGGCGGCGAGACGCAGCGGTACGTACATCAACTCCTCGCAGCCCAGCACCAGTACGCGCGGAGTGCGGCCCCCGCTGCCGTCGCGGCGCTCGGCGCGCTCTCGCACACCGGCGGCGGGCAGGCCCGCGTCGCTCAGCGCGGACGCCAGGCGAGCGGCCATGCCTGGCAGCGCGGCGTCCAGCCGGGCGCGGTGTGCGGCGGTGAAGCCGTGTCTGCCCCCGTCAGGAAGGTGCGGGGGCCAGCCGAGGTCCACCCGCGTCGGCGCGGGCGCGGCCCGAGCCTTCTCCGGCGGGGCATCGGCCTCCGCCCCGCCGCCCCCCTGCGCCCCGGCCTCCGCCACGAGGCGACGGCCGCGCTCCAGCACATCGTGCGGCAGCGAGACCCGGCCCCGGGCGAGCGCCACCACATCGACGCGGGCGCCCAGTTCGGCGGCGGACTTCTCCAGTGCCGCCGCGTCGTCGGCCGAGCGCATATCGGTGAGGGCCACGACCACATAGCGCTCACGGGGGCTGCGCCGGTGCAGCGCGGAGATGGTGTTGCGCACCGTACGGCCTGTGGAGAACTCGTCGTCCACGAGCACGAGCGGGCCGTCCCCCTCCAGCAGTGCCGGGTCCTCCGGGAGCAGCAGATGGGAAGTCGCGTGGCTGTGCTCCTCCTCGAAGCCGCCGGCGGTGGCGACTCCCGGCACGGGCCGCCGCGTCGAGTGCATGTATGTGACGCCGCCGATGCCGTCGGCGACGCTGTGCCCCAGGGCGGTGGCCGTCTCCGCGTAGCCGAGGACGACCGCGGCGTCCGCGAGGGAGTCGCCCAGCAGCGCGCGTACGCGGCGGCCCAGCCGGAGGCCCACGCCATAGACGGTGCCGGGACGTTCCGGCACATGCTTGCCGAGGACGAGCGAGACCAGCAGATGGGCACGCTTGGGGTTGCGCCGCAGGGCGAGGCCGGTCAGTTCACGCAGGCCGTCGCCGGTCAGCGTCACATCGAGCCGCTTCGCGACCCAATCGCCGGACCACACTCCGTCCGCCGCGGACGCACCGCGCACCGGATCGTTCGCGGCGCCCGCCGGTTCGCCCACCGGGTCGCTCAGCACGTCACTCACCGGATCGCGCACCGCATCACTCGCCGGGTCACGCATCGGATCACTCACCCCTCCACCCCGCCCTCTCCCTCCGGCCCGCCGACCGCACGCGCCCCCGCCGCCAGCAGATCCACGAAGCCCACGCCCTCACGTGCCACGCCGAACAGCTCGGCACGAAGCAGCGTCCGCTCCGCCCACGCCCGGTGCGGCTTCACCTCGTTCATCTTGTTCGTGTACGCGGATCGCACAACACCGCCGCCGCTGCGCTCGGGCCGCAGGATGTCCGTTGCGTCGCTGTACTCCTCCAGGCTCACGACCGACAGCGCGTGCACCGGCAGCACATGCGAGGGATGGATGCAGGTCTTGCCCAACAGCCCGTTGGCACGGTCGAGTTCGATCTCGCGCAGCAGCCCGTCCATGTCGTGGTCGATGAGCGCCGTACGCAGTTCCTCGGCCCGTCCGGTGAAGATGCTCTGCCGCAACTGCGGCTTGAACATCCGCTCCTGTAGCCGGAAGTACTCCCACACCGGGCCCGTGACCGTGTAGCCGGTGCCGTCGGCGCGGCCCAGCACGTTCACCACGTCCCCGATCACGGACGCGACGAGCTGCACGTCGTAGGCCGTCATCTCCGGGGTGCGGCGCAGCCCGTAGGCCGAGCAGAAGTCCGTCACCCCCAGCCGCAGCGCGAGCACCCGCTCCCGGTACTTGTCGACGGTACGGGCGATGCCCGCCAGCGTCCCGGCGCGCGTCTCCAGATGCAGCAGCTCGGGCGACTCCAGCACGGGCATCGCGAACAGCCGCCGCCCTGCGGCCGATTCGGCCTTCGCCAGCTCCTCCAGGAACGGAATGCCGCGCTCCTCCGTGAACTTGGGCAGTACGAACCCCGACAGCAGGGCCACCGCCGGGCCGAGCCGCTCCACCAGATCCATGATCTGCGCGGGCTCTCTTACGCGTATGAACAGCAGCGGCACCTCGTCCTCGGGCAGCGCGTCCGTGACGGCGAGCTGCTCGAACTGCCGGACGAGATTGTCCTCGGCCGCGTGCACGTCCGCGTCGCCTATGGAGTCCTCCAGGCACAGCACCATGGACACCACGCCCCGCCGGTTCTGCTTGACCACGTCCGCGGCGAGGCTGCCGCGCGTGGCCGGGCAGTAGAGGGTGGCGCCGAGGGCGGTGGCGAGTGTGCGGCCCGGCGAGCGGGCCGTGAACTCCGCGGGCTCGTACTGGAAGAGCCCGCGCCGCACCTCGGGCGCGAGATGACCGAAATGCCGCATGGACGACCCCGTTTCCCTTCGCGTGGCATCCGGCAGGACGGACACGACCACTGACAACCGTGCGCCGCCCCTACGCCGGCCGGTACGCCCCTGCGTCCCTGGGGCCCAGGGGCCGTACACCGGCCCCGTGGCGAAAAGCAGCCGCTCGTCGTACGTACGGGAGGGGTCCATTGGTTCCAATCGGGGGTGAAAAATGTGTTACCGCCCCGTCGGCATCCCGTCGCGGCTTGCTCCCCGCGTTGTCGAGGCGCCCGCGCGGAAGGCAGGATGAGTCCATGACGCACGCCATGGTGAAGGGCTCGAACATTCAGCTGGAGACTGTGGCGGTACGCGCCGTCCTGTGCTGGAACCCCGGATCCGGAGCGCCCGACGTGGACGCGTCAGCGCTGCTGCTCGGCGAGAGCGGACGCGTAGCCTCCGATGAGGACTTCGTCTTCTACAACCAGCCCCGTCACCCCTCGGGCGCGGTGCGCCATGTCGCCAAGGAGCAGCAGCAGGACGGGATGCGCGAGTCCGTCGAGGCGGACCTCGGCTCCGTCGCTCCCCATGTGGACCGGGTGCTGCTCGCGGCTTCGTCGGACGGCGGCACCTTCGCCGACGTACGGCAGTTGCGACTGCTGCTGTACGCGGTCGACGAGCAGGGAGCGGCCGGTGAGCCGCTGGTGCGGTTCGAGATCGAGCCCGAGACGGGCGCCGAGACTGCGATGATCTGCGGCGAGCTGTACAGGCGCGGTACGGGCTGGAAGTTCCGAGCGCTGGGGCAGGGTTTCGACACCGGGCTGGTGGGCCTCGCCACCCAGTACGGGATCACGGTGGAGGAAGCGGCGAGCGAGCCGCAGACACCGGCCCAGGCACAGGCGCAGACACCCGCACAGGCCCAGACTCCGACACAGGCACAGGCACAGGCACCGGCACCGGCACAGCCACCCGCGGCGGACGACGCGACCGTGGCGGCCCCCGCCGTCACGGAGCCGGACTTCCCGCTCGCGGCCCCGGCGCCTTCGCCGATCGCGGCGGCGGGTCCCGGCCCGGGAGCGGCACCGGCACCGGCCCCCTCCGGCTACGGCTACCCGCAGGCGCCGCAGCAGCCTCCGGCCACCCGGCCCGCGTACGGCTATCCGCAGCCTGCCTACGGCTACCCGCAGCCCGACCCGGACTTCACGCTTCCGCCCCAGGGCCCGCAGTTCCAGGAACGCTGAGCACAACCGGAGCCGGTGGCCGGGGCGGGGCAGGACCCGCCCCCGGGCGTTGCCGTCCCCGTCAGACCTTTCCGGCCTTGTATCCGCGGCCCCACTGGAGCCCCCAGCCGTAGAGCCTGTCCAGTTCGGACTGGAAGCCGTAGACGTAACGCACCTGGCGCCGCACCACCAACTGGTCCTTCTCGTGCTGCATCAGCAGCACCGCACACGAACGCGCCTGCGGCGCCCGCTGGTCGAGCCCGACCTCCACCCGCGGCCCGTTACTCGGGAAGAGCGTGAGGATCGCATGCGTACGGTCGAAGGCGGGTGTGCCGTCGTAGATGTAGACGAAGAACAGCAGCCGCTTGATGTCGTCCTTGTGGTCGAGGTTCACATAGATCGTCTCGCCGGACGGTGAGCCGAAGCGGTCGTCGCCGGTGAGCTTCACATACGGCGGTGAGTTCCAGTCGCCGAGGAAGTTGCCCAGCGGCTGCACGACTCCCTTGCTGCCGTCGGCCAGTTCGTACATGCACGCAAGGTCGAGGTCCACGTCCACGACGCCCTGGGTGTGTGCCTGTACGACCTGTGGCTTGAGTGCCTGGAGCGGATGACGGAGCGAGCCGCGGCGGCCCGTCCTGCCGTCGAAGTCCGAAGACCGCATGCGCCACGACAAGTTGACCCGCAGGCTGCCGTTGTCGGCACCTTGCTCGGTCAGTGACACCGACGAATGGCGCTTGGTCAGCTCGACCGCGTAGGTCGAAGGACCCCCCACCGTGTCGAACTTCGGACCACGTCGTCGCATGCCGGCGCTGTTGCGCCAGTTCTCCCAGAGGGAGACCATCCCGCACCCCCACTCGAATTCCAACTGCCGAGGGACGGCTCCGAGTCGGGACCCGGAGCCGCCCCTCAGAAGCGTTCCGCAAACAGGCCGCCGTGACACCCGGAACGTACGAGGCGCCCCGCCCTCCGGGATCACACGGGTCTTCCGGGATCACAGGGGTCGCACGCGGCGGATTCGACCGCCCCCTGTACTGTCCCGGTCCCGGCTTGCCGTCCTGACCGGCGTCCTAACCGCCTTCTCCCCCGGCGCTGTTGCGCGCCGACGTGAGCGCCCGGTTGCGCCGGACCGAGGACCAGAAGGAGGCCGCGATCAGGGCGACACCGATGAGGCCGGTGACCACCTCGTTGATCTCGTACTTGATCGTGACGAGCAGGATCACCGCCAGCGCGCCGATCGCGTAGTGCGCGCCGTGCTCCAGATAGACGTAGTCGTCGAGCGTGCCCTGCCGGACCAGATAGACCGTGAGGGACCGTACGTACATGGCGCCGATGCCGAGGCCGAGGGCCATCCAGAAGATGTGGTTGGTGATGGCGAAGGCACCGATGACACCGTCGAACGAGAAGGAGGCGTCGAGGACTTCGAGGTAGAGGAACATGAAGAAGGCGGCCTTGCCCGCGAGTCCCACCAGTGACGGGTCGCGGCCCTCCTCCTTCGCCTTCTCCTCCACCTCGTGCTCGCGTTCCTCCTCCTCTTCGAGCCGGTTCTCGAAGTGGCCGGAGAGCCCGCCGACTATCAGATACGTGATGAGTCCGGCGACTCCCGACAGCAGCACCGTGGCGGACTTGTCGGCGTGATGCCCGCCGTGCTGGTGCGCGGCGACGGCGAAGGTCATCGCCGAGACCAGCAGCACGATCAGGGCGATGCACACGGAGAGCATGTCCACCTTGCCCAGCTTGGCCAGGGGCCGCTCCAGCCAGGCGAGCCATTTGTACTCGCGCTCCTCGAAGATGAAGTCGAGGAAGATCATCAGCAGGAACATGCCGCCGAACGCAGCGATGGCGGGGTGTGCGTCCGTGACGAGCTGCTGATACTTGTCCGGGTCCGCCAGCGCGAGGTCGACGGCCTCGATGGGCCCGATCTTCGCGCTGATGGCCACGATGACGACGGGGAAGACCAGCCTCATGCCGAATACCGCGATGAGGATGCCGATGGTCAGGAAGATGCGCTGCCAGAAGGCGTTGAGCTTCTTCAGCACACCGGCGTTGACGACCGCGTTGTCGAACGACAGCGAGATCTCGAGGACGGAGAGGATCGCGACGACCGCGAAGCCCTTCCACCCCCAGAGCAACGCGGCGAGAGCGAATCCCACGGCCGTGACGCCGAGAGACCAGCCGAAGGTTTTCAAGAGCACTGGGCTACCCAATCCGCTTTACGAACAAATGGCCTTTGCTTACGAAACATTGACTCCGAAGTCTAGAGCGATGCCTCGCAAGCCCGAGGCGTACCCCTGCCCAACGGCCCGGAACTTCCATTCGCCGTCGCGCCGGTACAGTTCGCCGAAGATCATCGCGGTCTCCGAGGAGGCGTCCTCGCTGAGGTCGTAACGCGCCAGCTCCTGATCGTCCTGCTGGTTGACGACGCGGATGTAGGCGTCGACGACCTGGCCGAACGTCTGTGAACGGGTCTCGGCGTCGTAGATCGACACAGGGAAGACGATCTTCTCCACATGGGCGGGGACGAGGGTCAGATCGACCAGGACCGTCTCGTCGTCGTCGCTTCCGGAGCCCCCGACGAGTTCGTCGCCGGTGTGCTCCACCGAACCGTCAGGGCTCTTGAGGTTGTTGTAGAAGACGAAGTACTCGTCGCCGAGGACCCGGCCGTTCGCGCACAGCAGCGCGCTGGCGTCCAGATCGAAGGCGGCTCCGGTGGTGGAACGGGCCTTCCAGCCCAGTCCGATGCGGACCTGCGTCAGATTCGGTGCGGCCTTCGAGAGGGAGACATTTCCCCCCTTGGCGAGCGTCACGCCCATGTTCTGTTCCTCTCCCCGGTGTTGATGCACCCAGTGTCCCGACATCACCAGGCGCCGCACACCTCCACTTCCCGGAAGTCTGCGGCGCCGGTGGCTGCCGGGATCTGTCAGACGTTGACCCCGAAGTCCTGCGCGATGCCGCGCAGTCCCGACGCGTAACCCTGGCCGATGGCACGGAACTTCCACTCCGCGCCGTGCCGGTAGAGCTCGCCGAAGACCATGGCGGTCTCCGTCGACGCGTCCTCGCTGAGGTCGTAACGCGCCAGTTCGTTGTTGTCGGCCTGGTTGACGACGCGGATGAAGGCGTTGCGGACCTGGCCGAAGCTCTGCTGACGGCTCTCCGCCTCGTAGATGGAGACCGGGAAGACGATCTTCTCCACGTCGGCGGGGACACCCGCCAGATTGACCTTGATCACCTCGTCGTCGCCCTCGCCCTCACCGGTGAGGTTGTCGCCGGTGTGCTCGACCGAACCGTCGGGGCTCTTGAGGTTGTTGAAGAATACGAAGTTCGCGTCCTTGCTGACCTTGCCCTCGGAGTTGGCCAGCAGGGCGCTGGCGTCGAGGTCGAAGTCCGAGCCGGTGGTCGTACGGGCATCCCAGCCCAGCCCGACGATCACCGCTGTCAGGTTCGGGGCCTCCTTGGTCAGCGAGACGTTGCCGCCTTTGCTGAGGCTGACTCCCACGAGTCCTCCTGTTGTCTGTTCGAAGAGGCACCCTGTGCGTGCCCCCGTATGCGTATTCCGGGTTGTGCCGGATCAACGAATCGATCCTAGTGAGCGGTTCCCCCCGCTCCCAGCGCTTGGCGACTTCGCTCAGAGCGCTTCGAGCGCCCTCACGTACTCGTTGAGGTCGCGGGCCTCCGGGATGGCGTTGACGACGCTCCAGCGCACGACGCCCTCCTTGTCGATGATGAACGTGCCGCGCACGGCGCAGCCCATCTCCTCGTCGAAGACGCCGAAGGCGCGGGACACCTCGCCGTGCGGCCAGAAGTCCGACAGCAGCGGGTACTCCAGGCCCTCCTGGTCGGCGAAGACGCGCAGCGCGAACGGAGAGTCGTTGGAGACGGCGAGCAGTTGCACGTCGTCGTTGACGAAGGAGGGCAGCTCGTCACGGAGTGCGCACAGCTCGCCCGTGCAGACCCCGGTGAACGCGAAGGGGTAGAAGAGGAGCACGACGTTCTTCTTGCCGCGGAAGTCGGAGAGCGAGACCGATTCGCCGTGCTGGCTCTTCAGCGTGAAGTCCGGTGCCTTGGTGCCGACCTCGATTGCCATGGGATGAGGGCCCCTTCTGTAAGTGCTGGAAGTGCTGGCTGTTTTCGCCGGCTTCTGCCGACTGCCGGGTGGCGCCGGCTTACACCGGCCGTCCCGGGTGGTTGTGGTTGGCGGAGTCCGCCGGGCGGTCCCGGCGGACGGTACGTCCCGACGTCCCTGCCGCCACCGCGACGGCCCCCGGATTCCGGCGGCCGGTGACGGTTTTCGCGTATGCCGCGTACGCCGTGCCTTCCTGCCCCCCGCCCTCCGGCATGTCCGGCCGGCCGCTTGTACGCCACGGCCTTCCGTCCGGCGACGCGACGGGCATACGGCGTCGTACGGGACATCGGCGCAGTCTTTCACTGCCGTCCGTGAAGCGACTCCGGGCCCCCCGGCAGGCTTGCTGCCGGAGGGCCCGGATCTGGTCTTTCTGGTCTTGCACACTGTCGCCGGAGTCTTCCCCGGGATCCCGCCGGGGCCCCGCCCCCGCGTCTCCCACCGGAGAGGTCCTGCCTACCGCTTGCCTGTGCGGGCGGCCTTGGGGGTGACGAGACGGCTGCCGCTCCAGTCCTTGCCCGCGTTCACGGTGCTGGTCTGGGCGAGCCCGGCGGTCTGCGCCGCCTCACCGATCTCGCTCGGCTCGACGTAGCCTTCACGGCCCGTCTTGGGTGTCAGCAGCCAGACCGGAGAACCCGCGTCGATCATCGTGGTGGCGTCCACCAGCGCGTCCGTCAGGTCGCCGTCCTCCTCGCGGAACCACAGCATCACGGCGTCGGCCACGTCGTCATGGTCCTCGTCGACGAGCTCCGTACCCGTGATGGCCTCGACTCCCTCACGGAGTGCCTGCTCGACGTCGTCGTCGTAGCCGAGCTCCTGGACCACCTGTCCGGGCTGGAAACCCAGCCTTGCGGCGGGGTTGGTCCGCTCCTCCGCGTGGTCCGCGGTCGCGCTCACGGATTGCCTCCTGTCTCTTGCTGAAATCTGCCTTTGCCCCGCGCGCACGCGAGGCAATGGCCGTAGTCCACACGGGGAGGGCGGATCGCGCAAGTACCCGGCCATCCATCCCGCCCAAACGTTGACGTGTCGTCCCACAATGCCCGATGAGCAGTGATTCACGCCACAAGAGGCGAGTGGAAATGCGCCGGTTCCGCCCCTTCCGTACGGAGTGGATCGACGGCCGCACGGCACCCTCACGGCGGGCGTAGGGTGGCAATTCGGCCGCCCCGTTTGACCCTCCTTTTCGAGGCGTTGTGAGCCCGAGCCGGGTTACCCCGCAGTAGAGGTGACGCGGACGCAGCGGCGGTACACGATGGAGGCGGCGCGACACCATGCATACCGATTACGAACAGCGAAGGAACAGCGTGGCTTCCGGATCCGATCGCAACCCGATCATCATTGGCGGCCTTCCCAGCCAGGTCCCGGACTTCGATCCCGAGGAGACCCAGGAATGGCTCGACTCGCTCGACGCCGCCGTCGACGAGCGCGGCCGGGGACGGGCCCGCTATCTCATGCTGAGGCTCATCGAGCGGGCACGCGAGAAGCGCGTCGCCGTCCCGGAGATGCGCAGCACGGACTACGTCAACACCATCGCCACGCGCGACGAGCCCTTCTTCCCCGGTAACGAGGAGATCGAGCGCAAGGTCCTCAACGCGACCCGCTGGAACGCCGCGGTGATGGTCTCCCGTGCGCAGCGTCCTGGCATCGGGGTCGGCGGGCACATCGCCACCTTCGCCTCCTCCGCCTCGCTCTACGACGTCGGCTTCAACCACTTCTTCCGCGGCAAGGACGAGGGCGACGGCGGCGACCAGGTCTTCTTCCAGGGCCATGCCTCCCCCGGCATCTATGCGCGTGCGTTCCTGCTCGACCGGCTCTCCGAGGCCCAGCTCGACGGCTTCCGGCAGGAGAAGAGCAAGGCTCCCGACGGGCTCTCCAGCTATCCGCACCCGCGCTCGATGCCGGACTTCTGGGAGTTCCCCACGGTGTCGATGGGGCTGGGACCGATCGGCGCGATCTATCAGGCGAGGATCAACCGCTACATGGAGGCGCGCGGCATCGCCGACACCTCCAAGTCGCATGTGTGGGCCTTCCTCGGCGACGGCGAGATGGACGAGCCGGAGTCGCTGGGGCAGCTCTCGCTGGCGGCACGCGAGGGACTGGACAACCTCACCTTCGTGATCAACTGCAACCTCCAGCGGCTCGACGGCCCCGTGCGCGGCAACGGGAAGATCATCCAGGAGCTGGAGTCGTACTTCCGCGGCGCCGGATGGAACGTGATCAAGCTGGTCTGGGACCGCTCCTGGGACCCGCTGCTCGCGCAGGACCGCGACGGCGTGCTGGTCAACAAGCTCAACACCACGCCGGACGGCCAGTTCCAGACGTACGCCACCGAGAGCGGCGCCTACATCCGCGACCACTTCTTCGGCGGCGACCAGCGGCTGCGGGCGATGGCCGAGAACATGACCGACGACCAGCTTCTGCACCTGGGACGCGGCGGCCACGACCACCGCAAGGTGTATGCGGCGTACAAGGCGGCCAAGGAGCACCAGGGCCAGCCCACGGTGATCCTCGCGCAGACGATCAAGGGCTGGACGCTCGGGCCCAACTTCGAAGGCCGCAACGCCACGCACCAGATGAAGAAGCTCACGATCGACGACTTGAAGGGCTTCCGCGACCGGCTGCGTCTGCCGATCCCCGACAAGGAGCTGGAGTCGGGCGCTCCGCCCTACTACCACCCGGGGCGGGACTCGGAAGAGATCCAGTACATGCACGACCGCCGCAAGGAGCTGGGCGGCTATGTGCCGACGCGCGTGAACCGCTCGAAGCCGTTGAAGCTTCCCGGTGAAAAGGCCTACGCAGCGGTCAAGAAGGGCTCCGGGCAGCAGCAGATCGCCACGACCATGGCCTTCGTACGGCTGCTGAAGGACCTGATGCGGGACAAGGAGATCGGCAAGCGGTTCGTGCCGATCGCGCCCGACGAGTACCGCACCTTCGGAATGGACTCCTTCTTCCCGTCGGCCAAGATCTACAACCCGCTGGGGCAGACCTACGAGTCCGTCGACCGCGAACTCCTGCTCGCCTACAAGGAGTCGCCCGCCGGGCAGATGCTGCACGACGGCATCACCGAGGCCGGCTGCACGGCGGCGGCGACCGCCGCGGGCTCGGCCTACGCCACGCACGGCGAGCCGCTGATCCCGATCTACGTCTTCTACTCGATGTTCGGCTTCCAGCGCACCGGCGACCAGTTCTGGCAGATGGCCGACCAGATGTCGCGTGGCTTCGTACTCGGGGCGACCGCGGGCCGAACGACCCTTACCGGTGAGGGACTTCAGCACGCGGACGGCCACTCGCAGCTTCTCGCGTCGACCAACCCCGCGGCGGTCTCCTACGACCCGGCCTTCGGCTACGAGATCGCGCACATCGTCAAGGACGGTCTTCAGCGGATGTACGGCTCCACGCCGGAGCACCCGCAGGGTGAGGACGTCTTCTACTACCTCACCGTCTACAACGAGCCGATCCGCCAGCCCGCGGAGCCGGAGAACGTGGACGCCGAAGGCATCGTCCGCGGTCTCTACCGCTACTGCATCGGCGAGAAGGGGACCATCCCCGCGCAGATCCTCGCCTCCGGTGTGGCCATGCCCTGGGCACTGGAGGCTCAGAAGATCCTGGCCGAGGAGTGGAACGTCAAGGCCGATGTGTGGTCCGCGACTTCGTGGAACGAACTGCGCCGCGAAGCTGTGGACGCCGAGGAGCACAACCTCCTCCACCCCGAGGAGGAGCAGCGCGTCCCCTATGTCACGCGCAAGCTCCAGAACGCGGACGGCCCGAAGGTGGCCGTCTCCGACTGGATGCGCTCCGTGCCCGACCAGATCGCCCGCTGGGTGCCCGGCACCTACCAGTCGCTCGGAGCCGACGGCTTCGGCTTCGCCGACACCCGGGGAGCGGCCAGGCGCTTCTTCCACATCGACGCTCAGTCGATCGTGCTGGCCGTACTCACGGAGCTGGCTCGGGAGGGGAAGATCGACCGCTCGGCGCTGAAACAGGCCCTCGACCGCTACCAGTTGCTGAATGTGGCGGCGGCGGACCCGGGCGCGGCGGGCGGCGACGCGTAGCCCACGACCGGCGAAGGGACTCCCCCGGAGCTCCCTTCGCGGCGACGGACTCGGCGGCCTGAGCAGGACATCCGGCGGTGCGGTGCGGAACTTCCGTACCGCACCGCCGAGTTGTGCCGGGCCGACGCTCCGGGCCCGGCGGGTCGGCAGCCGACTGCCTTCGGCCCTCATCGCTCCCACACCTTGAACGCCCGCACCCTGTACGCGCCTTCGGGCGTCCATGAGCCGGAGGGATGGGTGTGGAACTCGGCCGTCTCCGCGCACTCGCCGCTCTCGTAGACCGTGACGGGACGGCCCGTGCGGTTGCCGAACGACCTCGCGCCCGCGCCGTCCGGGAGCCGAAGGCAGCGGCCCGGGGTCAACCGGGCCCGTTCATACACATGGCGCTCGCCGTGGAAGCCGGGGCGCGGCCACAGACACAGCTCGCCCTGCGCGCAGTCGCCCGGCTTCGGGCCGGCTGCCGCCGCCGTGGAAGGCGACGCGAGGTGCACCACCGCCAACACCCCTGACACCAGGGCGAGTACGGCACCTCGCGCCGCACCCCGCAGGAGGCCGCCCGGCAGCGGGCCCCGCGTCATACGGCTCGTAGGGCGACGCCCCCGGAGAGGCCTGCGGCGCTCCGGCCCCTGCGCCGCTCGGCCGTGCCGTCCGTACATGCTGATCACTTCCCCCGTGTCCGGCCGGGCCCCGCGCCCGGCGTCGTGACCAGCATGTACGCGCCTTCAGACGAGACCAAGGGAGATCGGCCCGATTCACCGGGAGAGGTGGCGGGGTTATCCACAAGCGCCGCACCGCCCACAAGTAGAGGGCGGCACCGCGGACTTCGGAGTGCGGACACACTTCGGATGCGAACCCCGGCTGCGGACCTGCTGCGGACCTGCTGCGGACAACCTAGGAAGCGGACACACTTCGGGGGCGGACAGGCCGTGCCCGTCCGCCCCCGGTTCACTGCTGCCGCAACGGCCGCGACCGCCGCAGCACCGTCACACGCACACCGTCACACGTTCTCCGTCACGCTCCGTCACACGTGCACCGACGGCCCCGAGGCGCTCTGACCGCGCTTGGTGAAGAAGGCGACCCCGGACGCGAAGACCGCCACGGCGCCCGCGCACATGAAGGCCAGCCCCATCCCGGAGATGAAGGAGTCGTGCACGACCTCCTTCATCGCGTCGGCGAGCTGCGCCGGAGTGCCCGGCGGCGCCGGCGGCGCGACGCCCACCTCCGCCGCGCTCTTGAGCTTGTCCTCCTGACCGGGCGGCAACGGCGGAAGCTTGGCCTCCGCCCACTTGTCCGGGAGCGCGCTGTCGACGCGGGTGGCCATGACGACCCCGAGTACGGCCGTGCCGAGGCTGCCGCCGACCTGCATCGCCGCCTGCTGTAGCCCGCCGGCGACTCCCGAGTGCTCCAGTGGCGCGTTGCCGACGATCACATCGGTCGCCCCGACCATGACGGGCGCGAGGCCGAGACCCAGCAGCGCGAACCACACCGAGGTGACGACGGCGTCGCTGTCCGCGTCGAGCGTCGACAGGCCGAACATCGCGACCGCTGTGACGATCATGGCCGCCACCAGCGGTCCGCGCGGTCCGACCTTGGATATCAGCAAGCCCGCAACGGGCGAGGACACGATCATCATCGCCGTCAGCGGCAGCAGCCGTATCCCGCTGTCCACCGGCGACATCCCATGGACGTTCTGGAGATAGAAGGTCACGAAGAAGAGCCCGCCCATGAAGCCGAAGGCCATGAGCACCATCAGCACGGTGCCTGCCGTGAGCGGGACCGAACGGAACATGCTCAGCGGAACCAGCGGCTCCTTCGCCCTCGACTCCCACAGGCCGAAGACGAGGAACGCGACGAGCGAGCCGCCGAGGAAGGCGAGCGTGGCGGAGTCGGCCCAGCCCCAGGAGGGGGCCTTGATCAGCGCCCACACCAGGCAGAACATCGCGCCCGACAGCAGCACGATCCCGGGGACGTCGAACGAGCGGGGCGCTTTCTCCGCACGGTGGTCGCGGAGGATCACCAGCCCCAGCAGCAGCGCCGCGAGACCGACCGGGATGTTGATGAAGAAGACCGACTCCCAGTTGACCTTCTCCACCAGGAGTCCGCCGACGATGGGGCCCGCCGCCGTGGAGGCGCCGATGACCGCGCCCCATACGCCGATGGCGGCGTTCAGCTTCTGCGCGGGGAACGACGCACGCAGCAGACCGAGCGCCGCGGGCATCAGCAGTGCCCCGAAGAGGCCCTGAAGCACACGGAAGGTGACGACGAGCGAGACGCTGCCGCCCAGCCCGATCGCTCCGGAGGCCCCCGCGAAGCCGACGACTCCGACGAGGAAGGTCTGACGGTGACCGAACCTGTCGCCCAGCTTTCCCGCGGTGATCAGGGCGACCGCGAGCGCGAGCAGATAGCCGTTGGTGATCCACTGGACGTCGGCGAGCGAGGCGCCGAGGTCCTTCTGGATGGCGGGGTTGGCGATCGCGACGATGGTGCCGTCGAGGGCGACCATGGTGATGCCGATGGCCACCGTGACGAGGGTCAGCCAGGGGTGGCCGCGGACACCCCGGCGAGGCGCGGGGCCGTCGGGCGCACCCGGTATGCCTGGTTCACTCGGCCCGGGAGCCTTGGGATTCCGGCCCGAGGACGTGCTGGTCTGGGAGCTCATGGACGCGAGGCTAGTGACAGTCGCTGACAGTTGACAAACAAAAACATTCGTCGGTAGATGTCAGACCGCTCACACTCAGGCACAGCCCGGCAGATGTCTCAACTCCCCGTTCCCGCGCGGCCGGTAAGGCGTACGCCGCGGAACCGGGGGCTCCGTCGAGGACCGGGCGAACCCGCGGATCGGGCGGCGGACTCGGCCGGTCCGCGTACCCTCCTGCGCGTGGACGAGCTACGCGAACGAACAGGGAGGTGGCCGAAGTGACCGGTCTGCGTGAGCGGAAGAAGCAGCGCACCCGGGACGCACTCGTGCGTGCCGCCCATGAACTCTTCGTGGAGAAGGGGTACGAGGAGACCACCGTCGACGAGATCGTGGCCGCCGTCGACGTCTCCCAGCGCACCTTCTTCCGGTACTTCTCCAGCAAGGAGGAGGTGGCCCTCTCCCTCCAGATGCTCGTCTCGGAGCGCTACGTCGAGGCCGTACGCAGGCAGCCGCCCGGTGGATCACCGGTGGAGGTGCTGCGTACGACGCTCGACGAGACGTGGGAGAGCATCGGCGAGGCCATCGAGGAGATCGTGCCCCTGCCGCTGTACATGCGGATGTGGCAGATCACCGAGACCACTCCCGCGCTGCTCGCCGTCCAGTTGCGGCACGCGGCGGAGACGGAGGAGGGGCTCGCCGCGGAGATCGCCCGGCGTGAAGGGGTGGACCCCGACTCCGATCCCAGGCCGCGGGTGCTGGTGGCCGCGTTCTCGGGTGTGATGCGGGCGGCGTTCCGCTCCTGGAGTTCCGGAGGGGACATCACCGTCACCGCGGCCCAGCACGCGGTCGAGTCGTATGTGGACACGCTGGGTCCCGCGCTCTCCGACGACTGGGGCGAGCCCGGGAGGTGACGAGGGCCGCAGGGGAGGCGGCCGCCCCCTGGCCGCTGCTTTCGGCGGCGGCTTCAGCCCGGGGACCCCGGTCGCGGTCGGCGGCCGGCACATCAACTTCGGCCAATCCCCCAGGACTTCGGCCACGCCCTCCGGCCTGCGCCGACTCCTCCGCGTACGCGGGAACCCCTGACGACCGGCCAAACGTGCGTACGCTTCGAGGCGTCGTGGCTGACCCGATCAGGCACCGTGAAACGTGAGATGGGTCACGGCGGGCACGAGCACTCTGCCGTGTCTCCTAGGGTTGCTGCCCAGTGACTTCCTTCCCGGCCCTCAGCAACCCCCTGTCCGGAACAGGTCTCCCGTCCGCGGGAGCCCCGGGCACGGCCTTCTGGCGCACGATGCTCGCGCTGGCGGTGGTGCTGGTCCTGCTGGCGACCACGGGCTGGACGGCGATCCGCGAGCACGACGGCACACCCGGCCCCTATGCCGCGGCCGTCGGAGCGTGGGCGAAGGACTCCGTCGCGGGCCGCCGTCTGCCCGGACCGCACGAGGCCCCCGGCACCGTCGCCCGTTTCTTCCGCTCGCTCGGCGAGAAACAGCAGCGGCGCCTGGCCGACCGGCACCCGCTCGTCGTGGGAAACCTGGGCGGCGCCCCGACCGCCCTGCGCTACCGCGCCAACCACAAGGCGCTGGCCGAGGCACGCGACGTGGAACGCGAGCGCATGCGGGACCAGCGGCTCACCGAAGAGGGGCGGCAGAACGCCGGCCGCCGCATGCACCGGTTCGCCTCGATGCTCGAACCGGGGCGGCACATCCTCGCGTTCGATCCGACCGGGCCGGGCCGCGCCGCCGAGGTCTTCGGCGATCTGGACCGGGCGCAGCGGGTGTCCGTCGTCGTCCCCGGCGTCGACACGGACCTGCTGACCTTCGAGAAGTCCGACCGCCCCTACTCCGCACCCGCCGGAATGGCCCGCGCCCTACAGCAGCGGCAGCGCGCCGCCGCGCCCCGCACCAGCACGGCGACCGTCGCATGGGCGGACTACACCGCGCCGACGGGCCTCGGCGTCGACGCCGCCTCCGGCAACCTCGCGGCCGAAGGAGCCGAGCGGCTGGGCGACTTCGTACAGGGGCTGCACGCACCGCACATCGCTCTCTTCTGCCACAGCTACGGCTCCGTGGTCTGCGGTGACGCGGCCGACGACCTTCCGGACCGCGTCACCGACATCGCCGTCTCCGGAAGCCCGGGGATGCGCGTCGACCATGCCGGCGACCTGGGAACCGACGCCAACATCTGGGCCGTACGCGACGAGGACGACTGGATCGCGGACGTGCCGCACATGGAGGTCGGCGGACTCGGTCACGGCGCCGACCCCGTCTCCCCCGGGTTCGGCGCGCGGCGGCTGTCCGCGGACGGCGCTCTCGGGCACACCGGCTACTACGTGCCGGGCACCGGGAGCCTCGACAACTTCGCCGGTATCGCGACCGGTTCGTACTCCACGGTGAGCTGTGCGACCAGCGACCCGGGCTGTGTGGGGCACCCGGCCAGGACGCTCTAGCCGTACGCCGGGACGAGAACGGCGCCCGGCGGCTGCCGGTCGCGACCCCTCCCGGAGCGCTCGGCACCACACGGCGCACAAGGCCGTGACCAGCGCACGTGCACGCATATGCCCGGTAAAGGCGGCCAATTACGCGCGTAGCGTCGAGGAGGGGGACGAGCGGGCGGCTCGCGCTTACGATGGGCCGCATGGGTGACGTACTGGCTGGAATTCACTCCACCTGGGAGTTCGAAGCCGACTCCGTGCTCATCCGCTTCGAACGGGGGATCCGCACACCGAAGCTCTTCCACGTGCTCGGGGAGCGGCGCGTCCCGTACGAGGCGTTGAGCGGCGTCGAACTCGCGCCCGGAGGCAAGCGCGGCACCGTGGTGCTGCGCGCCCAGCCACGCACGGGCGCCGATCCGCTGCTCGATGCCGCGGCCGGCCAGCTCAAGGACGGCTGCGATCCCTACCGGCTGGTGCTGCCCGCCGAGCGCGAGACCCTCGCCGATTACTACGCGACCGAACTGCGGGCCGTTCTCGGCGCGGACGCGGACAAGCCAGCCGAACACCATCTCGTCGCCGCGCCTCCGGCGCCGCACAGCTTCAAGGCGTACGACGGCAAGGCGTCGTTCGACGGCAGCACGGTCTTCTTCCGCTGGTTCTGGACGGGCGCCTCGTCGAGCAAGTGGAAGGCAGGCGACCAGAGTTTTCCTGTGAGCGAGCTGGAGGACGTCGAGTGGCGCTCGCCGGAGATCGCCGGCGGCCACCTCCGTGTGACACCGCGCGGCGGACGGCCCCCGGAGAACGGGGAGCCCGACAAGGACCCCGCGTCGGTGGTCTTCGGCATCGGCTACGGGCTCGTCCATGAGTCGCTGCCGTTCGCCGCATCGGTGCTGGAGGCCGTGCGGGCCGCGGAACCGGCGGGGCCTTCCGGGGCCTCCCAGGCGTCCGGTCCGTCACGCGCCGCGCACTCGGCAGGGCGCGCGGACCCGGCGGACATCGCCGAACGAATACGCCACCTCGGGGAGTTGCGCGAGGCGGGGCTGGTCTCGGACGACGAGTTCACGAAGAAGAAGGCGGATCTGCTGGCCGAGCTGTGAGCGGCGGCTCGCGGACGCCCTACTCGCGTAGGGGATGCACCCGGTACCCACGTATGACGTGCGGGCGCTGACCTCGCCATAGCCTGAACGAGACATGAAACCGTCAGCCGCCGAACCGCCGGTAGGGCCGGGGGACTCCGGGCAGCCGGAACCACCCCGGGGCTTCGGGCCGCCGGAACAGCGGGAGCGGCGGGGACAACGGGACCAACGGGAGCAGCACGACGGAAGCTCCGCAGCGGAAGGCACCGCTGCGGGCGGCCCCGTGCATACGGCACGGCGGGCGCTGCGCGATCTGCGTGCCGCGCTGACGACGCCCGCGATCGCCGGTCCCCCACCGCCACCGCGAGGTTCGGGCCGTGGACGCCGCTGGGCGTACGTGTCGGTCTTCGGGCTCGTAGCCGTGCTGGTCCCGGTCACGGACACCGTGCTGTCCCAGGAGTACGGGCTGCCCGGCGCGATCGCCTTCTGCCTGGCCGTCGCACAGGCCGGTCCGCTGCTGCTGGCCGTGACGCGCCCGCTCCAGGCCTGGTGGATCGTGATCACCGCGGACACCGTCGGCGCTCTGCTGCTGCTGTTCAGCGCGTCCGTGGACAGCGCGTGGCCCTGGCCCGCCCCGGCGATCATCGGCTATCTCGTGCTGTGTCTGGCGCTGGCGGTACGGGAACGCCGCAGCACGCTCATCGCCGTATGGACGGTCACGCTCCTGCTCTCCTTCGTGCTGGGAGTGGTCGGACAGGACCGCAGCGACGGTACGAACGTGATACTGACCGTGCTCAGCGGCCTGGTGCTGCTGCTCGCGGGCGCGGTACGCGAACGGGGGGACGCGCAGCGGCGGCTCGCCGAGCAGGAGACGATCAGCGAGGCAGAGCGGGCCCGGCGCACGCTGCTTGAGGAACGCGCCCGTATCGCACGGGAGTTGCACGACGTCGTCGCACACCACATGTCGGTCGTCACGGTGCAGGCCGACAGCGCGCCCTACCGGCTGGAGGGACTGCCGCCCGAAGCACGCGAGGAGTTCGCCTCGATCGCGGAGACCGCACGCGAGTCGCTGTCGGAGATGCGGCGCCTGCTCGGAGTGCTGCGCAGCGAGGACGCACACGGCGAACGGGCACCGCAGCCGGGGCTGGACCGGCTGAGCCAGCTCGCGGAGGCGACGGTGAGGGCGGGCGTTCCCACCGAACTCTCCGTCGCGGACGGGCTGTCGGGACTCCCGCAGGCCGTGCAGCTCTCCGTCTACCGCATCGTCCAGGAGGCGCTCGCCAACGTCGTACGGCATGCGCCAGGAGCGGCGACCCGCGTATCGGTGACGGGCACGACGGGGGCGAGCACGGCCCAGGCCGGAACGACGGGGACGGGCGCGAGGGCCGGAACGACGAAGGCGGGCACGGCGAAGGCGGGCACGAAAGGCGAGGCCCTGACCGTGCTCGTCGTCAACGGCCCCTCGCCCGGCCCCGCGAGCCCACCGCTGGAGACCGCAGGCACCGGTCACGGCCTGGTCGGCATGCGGGAACGCGTACGGCTGACCGGCGGCACCCTCGACACCGGGCCGCTCCCCGACGGCGGCTTCCGCGTCGTCGCCCGCATACCCCTGCCGCCCGCCCCACCGACCGGGAAGGACCCCACGCACTCATGACGATCCGCGTGAACATCGTCGACGACCAGGCCATGGTGCGTGCGGGCTTCGCCGCGCTGCTCTCCGCCCAGTCCGACATCGACGTGGTGGGCGAGGCGGCGGACGGCGCGGAGGGCGTCGAACTGTGCGGACGTACACACCCCGACGTGGTGCTCATGGACGTACGCATGCCGCAGATGGACGGCCTGGAGGCGGCCCGGAAGCTGCTGGGCCCCGGCCATGACGCCGGGGGCGGCACCGAGGACGGCGCCCACCGTCCCAAGGTCCTGATGCTGACCACCTTCGACGTCGACGACTACGTCTACGAGGCCCTGCGCGCGGGGGCCAGCGGCTTCCTGCTCAAGGACGCGCCGCCCGCCGATCTCATCGCCGCCGTAAGGGTCGTGGCGGAGGGCGAGGCACTGCTCGCCCCTTCGGTGACGCGGCGCCTGATCGCGGACTTCGCCCGGCAGCGCCCAGCGCCTGCGGCCTCACGCGGGCTGCGCCTGAACGGGCTGACCGACCGTGAGACCGAGGTACTGGAGCTGCTCGCACGCGGCCGGTCCAACACGGAGATCGCCGAGGCTCTGGTGCTCGCGGAGCAGACCGTGAAGACGCATGTGAGCCGCATCTTCACCAAGTTGGGGCTGCGTGACCGCGCACAGGCCGTGATCTTCGCCTATGAGTCGGGACTGGTCTCGCCCGGAGAGAGCTGACCGCCTCCGGGCCGAGCCCCCTGCCCTGCCGCCTCCGCCGCCCCTCCTCCTCAGGGAGGGGAGCTGAATACCCGGGTATCACCGGCGAGTTGGCTCCGGGGTGTGACGCGGTGCCGCTGACCTCCGTCAGACGCTCCTTCCGACAGGCCGCCGGTTCCTCCGGCAGCCGCCGGAGGGGGTACGGGGATGAGGCACCTGACCGGGAAACGGCGACCGACCGGCACGAGCCACGCGACCATGCGGCGCAAGCCGACGGGCCGGCGCAGGCCACCGGACCGGCACCAGCCCGCTGCGCATCCGGACCGGCATGAGGCGCCGCCTCGTCCGCGCCCTGTCCGCCGCCGCACTCGTGGGCACCGTCGTCGCGGGCACCGCGGGCTGGGCCGCCGGTGCGGAGCAGTCCGCCGTGTCGGGCCCGCCCCCGGGAACGGCCGCCTGGCGCGCCGACGACACCACGCTCGGGCAGCGGCTTCCCGACCCGACGGCGGCTCCGGAGCGCATCGCCTCGTTCTTCGCGTCCCTCGGCGGCAGGCAGCGGCAGACGCTGGCCCAACGGCACCCCCTCGTCGTCGGCAACCTCGACGGCGCACCGGCGGCACTGCGCTACGCCGCCAACCGCCGTGCCCTGCGCGCCGAGTCGGCGCACCAGCGGGCGCGCGCCGCCGATCCGTCCCGTACTCCGCAGGACCGGCGGCTGGCACGTGAGCGGGCCGAGCGCTGCGCCGCGCTCCTCGCGCCCGGCCGCCGGATACTCGCCTTCGATCCGCGCGGCCGCGGCCAGGTCGCGGAGGTCTACGGCGATCTGGCCGCCGCCGGGCGCACGGCCGTGATCGTGCCCGGTTCGGACATCGACCTGGCCACCTTCGACCGCGAGGGCCCCGGCAAGTACGGGACTCCGGCCGGGATGGCCGCTTCGCTGCGGTCCCATATGGCCTCGACGGCGCCCGGCACCCGTACCGCCGTCGTCGCCTGGACCGGCTATACGACACCCGTCGGCCTGGGGCCCGACGCCGCCACCACGCGGCTCGCCGCCGCCGGAGCACCCCGGCTTCAGCGCTTCCTCCAGGGGCTCGACCGCATCGGTGCGCCCGCTCCCGCCGTGCTGTGCCACAGCTACGGCTCCGTCGTATGCGGCAGGGCGGCCGACGGGCTGACCCGGCGTGAGGCCTCCGCGCTCATCGTCTTCGGCTCGCCCGGCATGCACGCGGAGTCGGTACGCGGACTGGGCACACACGTACCGGTGTGGGCCGCCCGCGACGCCGGCGACTGGATCGGCAGGGTCCCGAACGTGGAGTTCGCCGGTCTCGGACACGGCACCGACCCCGTCTCACGCGGCTTCGGCGCCCGCGTCGTCTCCTCGGCGCGAGCCGACGGGCACGCCGGCTATCTCGAACCCGGCACCGACTCGCTCGCCAACTTCGCGGCGATCACGCTGGGTTCGTACGGAGAGGTCGCGTGTGCGGCGCCGGACGCGGACGATCCCTGCACGCGGGCCACCACGTGAGGAAGCACCGGTGGCGTGGGACGGCGCGCGCCCCGTCCCACGCCACCGCGCCTGCTCCATCGACTCCGTCCGCGCGCCGTCACTCCCGTCCGGCGGACGAGAACGTCATGTCCGCGTAGCGGTCCCCCGCCACCCGGCCCGCGATGGGCTCCAGCGACTCCAGTTCCTCACGGGAGAGTTCGATGCGTACGGCCGCCGTGTTCTCCTCCACCCTGGAGCGCTTGCGGGTGCCGGGGATCGGCACCACGGTCAGCCCGTCCCACACCTGCGACCGCTGGTGCACCCACGCCAGGGCGATCTGCCCGGGAGACACACCGTGCGCGTCCGCGATCCTGCGCACCGGCTCCAGCAGCGCGGCGTTGGCCACCGCGTTCTCCCCGGCGTAGCGGGGCTGGTGTCGGCGGAAGTCGTCGCTGGTGAGGTCCTTCTCGGCGTCGGCGAAGGAACCGGTGAGGAAGCCGCGTCCCAGCGGCGAGTACGGCACCAGTGCCACGCCGAGTTCGCGGGCCGCGGGCACCACGTTCCGCTCGATGTCGCGGCTGAAGAGCGACCACTCCGACTGGAGCGCCGCGATCGGATGCACGGCGTGCGCCGCCCTCAGCTCGTCGGCCGTCACCTCGCTCAGCCCCAGATGCCTGACCTTCCCCTCCCGCACCAGCTCGGCCATGGCGCCGACGGACTCCTCGACGGGAACGTTCACATCGCGCCGGTGCATGTAGTAGAGGTCGATCTCGTCGACGGCGAGCCTGCGCAGGCTGTTCTCCACGCACTGGCGGATGTACGGCGGGTCGTTGCGGATCGTACGCGCCGACGGGTCGTCCGGGTCGAGGCTGATGGCGAACTTCGTCGCCAGCGTGATCTGTTCACGGTGCCTGCCGACGAAGGAGGAGATGAACTTCTCGTTCTCCCCCGCCCCGTACATGTCCGCGGTGTCGTAGAGCGTGACGCCCAGTTCCAGGGCGCGCTCCAGGGTCGCCCGCGCCTCGTCGGCGTCGGTGGGTCCGTAGGCGAAGCTCATGCCCATGCAGCCCAGGCCCTGCACGCCCACTTCCGGGCCGTCCGTGCCGAGGCGTGCGGTGGGGAGCTTCGCGCCGTTCTCCGAGTGGAGGCTCATCGCTTCCTTCCAGATCTCTCAGACGTACGTATGTGTGCGGACCGCGCGGACGGTCCACGCCAGTGCGAGTGCGGGTGCGGGCAGGGGCGCGGGCCCGGAACGGCCACGGCCGCTCCAGCAGTGCCGCACGCTCCGCCCGCTCCCGTCTTGGGCGCGGCCCTCAGCCCGCCGCGGATTTGTCCGGAGTCCGGTACGCCGCATAGATGCCGATCTTGTAGTCGAGCACCGCGAGGGTCTCCTGTAGCTCGGCGACGCGGCGCAGCACGTCCTCGCGCGTCGCCACCAGCAGTTCGTGCCGCTCGGGGCAGGTGTGCTCCCCGGCGCGCACGAGTTCGGCGTAGCGCACCATGTCCGCCACCGGCATGCCGGTCAGCCGCAGCTTCGCCACCAGATCGAGCCAGTCCAGGTCCCTGTTGGTGAAGCGCCGCTGGCCCGTGTGCGACCGGTCCACATGCGGCATCAGCCCGATCCGCTCGTACCAGCGCAGGGTGTGCGCGCTCAGCCCGCAGATCGCGGCGACCTCGCTGATGGTGTACCGGTCCCGGCCCTCGGGCCTGGGGTTGGGCGCTGTGGCGGCGCACGCCTCCGGCGCGTCCGCATCCACTGCTTCGGCTGTTTCGACTGCTTCGTCCGCCGTATCCGTCTCCGTCACGGTCATAAAGTGAACGCTACGGACTTGAAGTGCACTCCAAGCAAGCGCAAAATCCGGGCCGATTCGCGTCACGTTACGCTCGGCGGCATGAACAGCCTGCGGATGATCGACAATTGGCCCGTGCCGACCGCTGCCGCCGTGGTCGTCTCACGCACAGGCGGCGGGCAGGCGCCCGGCGCCGACGGAGACCGCACGGGTTCGCCCGCCGTCGTCGCAGCTCACGGCAGCACGGGGCACCGGTTCGCGCTCGCGTCCGTCACCAAGCCCCTCGCGGCGTACGCGGCGCTGATCGCCGTCGAGGAGGGCGCGGTGGAGCTGGACGAGCCCGCGGGACCGGAGGGTTCGACGATCCGCCATCTGCTCGCGCACACCTCAGGGCTGGCCTTCGAGGAGGACCGTCCGACGGTCGAGCCGGGCACCCGCCGCATCTACTCCAACGCCGGTTTCGAGGCGCTCGGCGACCACGTCGCCAAGGTCACCGGCATCCCCTTCCCCCGGTATCTGCACGAGGCCGTGCTGGAACCGCTCGCCATGACCTCGACCGATCTGCCCGGCTCCCCCGCCAAGGACGGCGTCTCCACCGCGGACGACCTCGCCCGGTTCGCCGCCGAACTGCTCGCACCGCGACTGCTGAGCCCCGCGACCCTCGACGAGGCGACCTCTGTGGCATTCCCCGGACTCAGGGGCCTGCTGCCGGGCTACGGAAGCCAGTCCCCCAACGACTGGGGCCTCGGATTCGAGATCCGGGACGGCAAGTCCCCGCACTGGACGGGCAGTTCGTCCTCGCCGCGCACCTACGGCCACTTCGGGCAGTCGGGCACCTTCCTCTGGGTCGACCCGGACGAGGGCGCGGCCTGCGTCGCCCTCACCGACCGCGACTTCGGGCAGTGGGCGGTGGAGGCGTGGCCGCCGTTCACGGACGCGGTGCTGGCCGAACTGCGCGGGTAAGGGGGCGAGTCGGGCCGGGCCTGTGCCGGTCCGGATAACGGAAGCGCCCGGTGCCGGTTCGATGCCGGGAGGGTCCGGTGCCGGTCCGGTTCCGCTTCCGGCTCCGGCCTCTGCTTGTCGGTGCGTGACCGGCGTCAGCCGTACCCCGGTTCCGCGTGCATCTCCCACATCAGCAGCTCCACCGGGCCCCCGGCGCCTCTCGCTTCCAGGTCACGTGCGTCGGTGATCCGGGCGGCGTCGCCGGCGTCGAGCAGCTCGCCGGTGGGCGCGGCACCGGCGGCTCCCGGACCCTCGCCTGAACTCGCGTCCGAACTCCCGCTCGCAGTCGCATCGGAGCCCCCCGAGCCGATCTCCGCCGAGCCCCGCACCACGTGTACGTACACCCACGCCGCGTCCGGCACCGCCGTGCGCTCGCCCTCCCCCAGGCGCCGCACATGCATCACCGCCTCCGTGCGCGGCACCGCGAAGGGCGTGCCGTCCGCGATGCCGTGCACCACCTCGTACTCGGGCTCGTAGCCGTACCCCGGGTCGTGTCCCTCGCCGGGAGCGCTGCCGCGTACGCCGGGTACGAGCCACATCTGCACGAAGCGCAACGGCCCTGGGCCCGCGTTGCGTTCGATGTGGCGCACTCCGCGCCCCGCTCCCATCCGCTGCACGTCGCCCGCGCGCACCCGCGAGGTGCGGCCCGTCGAGTCGATGTGCTCCAGCTCCCCCTCGGCCACCCACGTGACGATCTCCACGTCCCTGTGCGGGTGTTCGGGAAAGCCCGCCCCCGGTGCCAGCCGCTCCTCGTTGCAGGCGACGAGCTGTCCGAAACCCACGTTGTCCGGGTCGTAGAAGCCGGAGAAGGAGAAGGCGTGACGGGTGTCGATCCCCGCCGCCTCGTCACCGCCCCGGTACCGGTCGGTCCCCCGCCACACCTGAAGCATGAGCCCACGGTAATCCGCTGCGGCACCTCTCGGCAGCGCCCCCCGGGCCCGCCCCCGCGGTCCGATGAGGCAGGCTTGGCACGTGCCCGAATCCACAGATCCTTCCGCGAACCCACCACCCGACGAGCGCCCGGAACACGCCGAGCACCCGCACGGCGCGACCCTGCGGCGCCTGGAGCAGTCCTCCGGCAAGCTCGCCCAGGCGGCCATTACGCGCATGGACGAGCAGCTCCCGTGGTACAGGGCGATGCCGCCGGAGAACCGCTCCTGGATCGGGCTCGTCGCCCAGGCCGGGATCGCGGCGTTCACGGAGTGGTTCCGGCACCCGGAGACGCCGCAGGCCATCAGCACCGACGTCTTCGGCACGGCCCCCCGCGAGCTGACCCGGGCCATCACGCTGCGCCAGACCGTCGAGCTGGTGCGCACCACGATCGAGGTCGTCGAGGCGGCGATCGACGAAGTCGCCGCGCCCGGCGACGAGTCGGTGCTGCGTGAGGCGCTGCTCGTCTACGCCCGCGAGATCGCCTTCGCCACCGCACAGGTCTACGCACAGGCCGCCGAGGCACGCGGAGCCTGGGACGCGCGCCTCGAGTCGCTGGTGGTCAACGCCGTGCTGTCGGGCGAGGCCGACGAGGGCGCCGTCTCCCGTGCAGCCGCCCTCGGCTGGAACTCGCCGGAGCATGTCGCGGTCGTACTCGGCAACGCCCCGGACGGCGACAGCGAACTGACCGTGGAAGCGATACGGCGGGCGGCCCGGCACGCCAAACTCCAGGTCCTCACCGGCGTGCTCGGCAGCCGTCTCGTGGTCGTCGCGGGCGGCAGCGACGATCCGTTGCGTGCGGCGAAGTCGCTGATCGGGCCGTTCGCACCCGGCCCCGTGGTCGCCGGGCCCATCGTCGGCGACCTGCTGTCGGCGACCCGCTCCGCCCAGGCCGCCGCCGCCGGGCTGCGGGCCTGCGCCGCCTGGCAGGACGCACCGCGCCCGGTGCTCGCAGACGATCTGCTGCCGGAGCGCGCGATGGCCGGCGACCCCACCGCGCGGGAGCTCTTGGTGGAGGAGATCTACAGACCGCTGGAGGAGGCGGGCTCCGCGCTGCTGGAGACTCTGAGCGTCTATCTGGAACAGGCGAGCAGCCTCGAAGGAGCGGCGCGGATGTTGTTCGTACACCCCAACACCGTCCGCTACCGGCTGCGACGTGTGACGGACGTCACCGGATGGTCGCCCTCCGACGTCCGCTCCGCCTTCACGCTCCGTATCGCGCTGATTCTGGGGCGTCTCAACGACTTCGGCGCCCAGTCCTAGCCCGGAGCGGGCCGGTTTGTCGGGGCTCGACAATTTGCCCTGCGGTTCTTCGTACCGCTCCGTACCGGCGCGAAAGCCGTCTCCCGGGAGAGAGTGAAAGAGTGCTCGTACTCGTAGCTCCCGGCCAAGGCGCGCAGAAGCCTGGCCTCTTGACTCCCTGGCTCGAACTCCCCGGCGTGGCCGACCGGATCGCGCAGTGGTCGGCCGCCACCGGTCTCGATCTCGTCCGCTACGGCACGGAGGCCGACGCGGACGAGATCCGCGACACCGCCGTGGCCCAGCCGCTGCTCGTCGCCGCGAGCCTCGTCTCCGCCGGCGCCCTGCTGGACGGGCGTGAGGTGACCGAGGTGGCGGGCGCCGTCGCCGGGCACAGCGTGGGCGAACTGGCCGCCGCAGCCACGGCGGGCGTGCTCTCCGACGCCGACGCCATGACGCTCGTCACGGCGCGGGGCCGGGCCATGGCGGAGGCCGCGGCCGTCACCGACACCGGCATGTCCGCGGTCGTCGGCGGCGAACCCGACGCCGTGGTCGCCCACTTGGAGAAGCTCGGCCTGACCGCGGCCAACATCAACGGCGGCGGCCAGATCGTCGCCGCGGGCACCGCCGCGCAACTCGCCGCGCTCACCGAGGACAAGCCGGAGAAGGCACGCGTCATTCCCCTGAAGGTCGCGGGCGCCTTCCACACCAGCCACATGGCACCGGCGGTCGACGCCATGGCCGCCGCCGTCGAGGACGTCACGGTCCACGACCCGGTGCTGCCCTACGTCTCCAACCTCGACGGCGCCGTCGTCGACGACGGACAGCAGGTCGTGCGGCGGCTGGTCGGCCAGGTCTCGGCGTCCGTCCGCTGGGACCTGTGCACCGAGACGTTCCAGAAGATGGGCGTCACGGCGCTCATCGAGGTCTGCCCGGGCGGCACCCTCACCGGACTGGCCAAGCGCGGCCTGCCCGGCGTACGCACCCTGGCACTGAAAACCCCCGATGATCTCGACGCGGCGCGCGAGCTGATCGCCGAGCACACGCAGACCGCCTGAGCCCCAAGGAGCTCGAGAGCATGACCGCGAAGATCAAGCCCGCCAAGGGTTCCCCGTACTCACGCATCCTCGGCGTGGGCGGCTACCGCCCGACCCGTGTCGTGCCGAACGAGGAGATCCTCAAGCACATCGACTCCTCCGACGAGTGGATCCGCTCGCGCTCCGGCATCGCCAGCCGCCACTGGGCCGGTCCCGACGAGACCGTCGCCGAGATGACGCTGGAGGCGGCGGGCAAGGCCGTCGCCGACGCGGGCATCACGCCGCAGCAGGTGGACGCTGTGATCATCTCGACGGTCTCGCACTTCAAGCAGACCCCGTCGATCGCCACCGAGATCGCGGACCGCATGGGCGCCGGCAAGGCGGCGGCGTTCGACATCAACGCGGGCTGCGCGGGCTTCGGTTACGGCCTCACGCTCGCCAAGGGCCTGATCGCCGACGGGAGTTCCGAGTACGTACTGGTGGTCGGCGCCGAACGGCTCTCGGATCTGACCGATCTGACCGACCGCTCGACGGCGTTCCTCTTCGGGGACGGCGCGGGCGCGGTCATCGTCGGCCCGTCGGAGGAGCCGGGCATCGGCCCCAGCGTCTGGGGTTCGGAGGGCGACAAGGCCGACGTCATCAGCCAGACCGTCCCCTGGGACGCCTACCGCGAGGGCGGCGTGGAGAAGTTCCCCGCCATCCGCCAGGAGGGCCAGGCGGTCTTCCGCTGGGCCGTCTACGAGATGGCGAAGGTGGCCCAGCAGGCCCTCGACGCCGCCGGGATCAGCCCGGAGGAACTGGACGTCTTCATCCCGCACCAGGCCAACATGCGGATCATCGACTCGATGGTGAAGACACTCAAACTGCCGGAGCACGTAACGGTCGCCCGCGATGTGGAGACCACCGGCAACACCTCGGCCGCCTCCATCCCGCTCGCGATGGAGCGGCTGCTGGCGACCGGTCGGGCGAAGAGCGGTGACACCGCCCTCGTCATCGGCTTCGGGGCGGGCCTCGTCTACGCGGCGACGGTCGTTACCCTCCCTTAGTCAAGATCCACGCAGTCCGCACAGCGCCGTGCGGCAGTGTGTGGCGACCCCGCAAGAGTCAACTCGTAAGTACGCAGCAGCAGAACGAAGACCGAAGGAGCGCCGAGATGGCCGCCACGCAGGAAGAGATCGTCGCCGGTCTCGCCGAGATCGTGAACGAGATCGCCGGGATCCCCACCGAGGACGTCCAGCCGGACAAGTCCTTCACCGACGACCTGGACGTCGACTCGCTGTCGATGGTCGAGGTCGTCGTCGCCGCCGAGGAGCGCTTCAACGTGAAGATCCCGGACGACGACGTGAAGAACCTCAAGACCGTGGGTGACGCGACCGAGTACATCATCAAGCACCAGAGCTGAGACGGCGCCTGAAGCGTCTGTCGCCATCCACCGCGCCCCCGGGACCCATGCCGGGGCGCGGTCGGGGTGGTTCGCACGGCTCCCCCTCTACCAGTGGAGACATGAATCCAGTGAGTACGACCCAACACTCCGTGGTCGTCACCGGTATCGGCGCAACCACACCGCTGGGTGGCGACAGCGCATCGACCTGGGAGGGTCTGATCGCCGGACGTTCCGGCGTCGGCCTTCTCACCCAGGACTGGGCGGCCGAACTGCCCGTCCGTATCGCCGCCGAGATCGCGGTGGAGCCCACCGAGATCATTCCGCGTCCGCAGGCGCGCAAGCTGGACCGCTCGGCTCAGTTCGCGCTGATCGCGACCCGCGAGGCGTGGGCGGACGCCGGTTTCACCGCCAAGGCCGGTGAGGACGCGGCCGTTTCGCCGGACCGGCTCGGCGCGGTCGTCGCCTCCGGCATCGGCGGTGTCACCACGCTGCTCGGCCAGTACGACATCCTGCGGGAGAAGGGCGCACGCCGTGTGTCCCCGCACACGGTGCCGATGCTGATGCCGAACAGCCCGAGCGCCAACGTCGGCCTGGAGGTCAACGCCCGCGCCGGGGTGCACACTCCGGTCAGCGCCTGCGCCTCCGGTTCCGAGGCGATCGGCTACGCGGTGGAGATGATCCGTACCGGCCGTGCGGACGTCGTGGTCGCGGGCGGCACCGAGGCGGCCATACACCCCCTCCCCATCGCCGCGTTCGGCAACATGATGGCGATGTCGAAGGACAACGACGACCCCGAGGGCGCCTCACGTCCCTACGACAGCGACCGCAACGGCTTCGTCATGGGCGAGGGCGCGGGCGTCGTCGTACTGGAGTCGGCGGAGCACGCCAGGAGGCGCGGCGCACGCGTCTACGCGGAGGCCGTCGGCCAGGGCATCTCGGCCGACAGCCACCACATCACGCAGCCCGAGCCCAGCGGCAACGGCATCGCGCTCGCGCTGGAGAACCTCATCCAGCAGACCGACCTCAAGCCCGCCGAGGTCATGCACATCAACGCGCACGCCACCTCGACGCCGCTCGGCGACATCGCGGAACTCAAGGCGCTGCGCAAGGTCTTCGGCGACGACACCGACCACATGGCGATCTCCGCCACGAAGTCGATGACGGGTCATCTGCTGGGCGGTGCGGGCGGCATCGAGACGGTCGCCTCGATCCTCGCGCTGCACCACCGCACTGCACCGCCGACGATCAACCTCAAGAACCTCGATCCGGAGGCGGACGCCGACATCGTCGGCGGTGAGGCCCGTGCGCTTCCCGAGGGCACGATCGCCGCGCTGAACAACTCGTTCGGCTTCGGCGGCCACAACGTGGTGCTGGCCTTCCGTACGGTCTGATCCGGCACGCACACACCGGCACACACGCACACGCCCGCACAGCACGGAAGAGGGGCGGCTCCAGGCGAACCGTCCCTCTCTCGTGTACGCATCGCCCTTCGTGCGCGGGCCGGGCGCCGGTCAGCCGCCCGCCGGGGCAGTGCCCTCCTCGCCGGGGAAGCTCGCGAAGTACGAGGCGGCCATGTCCTCGCCGCCGTAGCCCAGTTCGGCCGCGCGCCGGAACCGTTCGGCACCCGCCGCGGCCACGTCCATCCGCACCCCCGCCTGTTCACCGGCGGCGACGATCAGCCGCGCGTCCTTCTCCGCGGTCGAGACGGCGAAGCTCGGTGAGAAGTCGCGAGAGCGGATCACGTCCGCCTTGTTCCGCAGATAGCCCATGTCGAGGGCGCCGCCCGCCACGGCGTCGAGGAAGCTCTGCGGATCGACTCCGAGGCCGTCGGCCAGTGCCAGCGCCTCCGCCGTGCCGTGGGTGACGGCGAGAACCCAGGAGTTGCAGACCAGCTTGAGCCTTGTCGCCGCTCCGGGCTCCTCGCCGACCCAGACCGTACGGGAGCCGACGGCCTCCAGCACGGGCCCGATCTGCGGCCTCACCCGCTGCGGCCCGGCGGCCAGCATCAGCAACTGCCCGGCCTCCGCGGGTGCGCGCGTACCGAGGACGGGGGCGTCGACGAAGTCGAGCCCGTGCTCCCGGGCGAGTTCGACGAGGGGCGGCAGCCCTTCGACTCCGGCGGTCGTGCACTGCATCCAGACAGCACCGCGACGCAGGCCGGGTGCGGCGGCGCTGATGCTCTGGGCGGTCGCGGGCCCGTCGTGCAGCATCGTCACTACGACCTCGGCGCCGTCGACTGCTTCACTCGGGCTGCCTGCGACAAGGGCCCCGTCCTCGGCCAGAGGCTCGGCCTTGGCTCTGGTGCGGTTCCACACGCGCACGTCGAGCCCGGCACTGCACAGATTGCGGGCCATCGGGGCACCCATGATCCCGGTGCCGAGGACAGCCACGGAAAGCCGCTCAGACATGGGGGCAGGCTAAGGGACTCCGGCCGGCGACGGTGCCGCGGCCCACGGGCGGTGACGGTTCAGACGACCTGGTGGAGCCACCGCACGGGTGCTCCTTCGCCGGCGTAGCGGAAAGGTTCCAGCTCGTCGTCCCAGGGCTTGCCGAGCAACTTGGCGATCTCCGCCTCGAGTTCGCTCTCCCCGCGCGATGCCCGTCCGACCGCGGCACGCAGCCTGTCCTCCGGAATGAGGATGTCGCCGTGCATCCCCGTGACGGCGTGGAAGATCCCCAGCTCGGGAGTCGAGCTGTAGCGCTCGCCCTCGGCGGCGGCGCAGGGCTCGGCCGTCACCTCGAACCGCAGCAGGTGCCAGCCGCGCAGCGCGGAGGCGAGTTTCGATGCGGTGCCGGGGTCGCCCTGCCAGGAGAACTCCGCACGCCATGTACCCGGTGAGGCCGGCTGTCTGATCCAGTCGAGGTTGACGCGGGCGCCGAGCACTCCCGCCACAGCCCATTCGACGTGCGGGCACAGCGCGCGGGGAGCGGAGTGCACGTACAGAACTCCACGTGTCGTCACCGGGACCTCCAGTGCGGTCCGAGGGCGTCCTCGCCGGACTGCCTCGACTACCTGCCGGTCACGCGCCGGGTCGGCGCCTGACCTCCTGCACCACCGGTCACTTCTTCAGCGCCGAGGTTACGAATAGTAAACACCATTGGCGCCAATTCTCCCCGAAAGGGACATGAGGTGACGCGGTGTAATATTTTGCTGTCGCCGAACACGCTTCCTGCCCGTCGGCACGATGCGAAACTCGCAGGAGAGCACGGGGCCAAGCTATCGCGCACCGGTGTACCGCCGGTGACATACGGCCGCACCAACAGCGGGGAACGAGGGGGCAGATGCCGCACAGACGCGGGCCCACGGGTCTCGGCCAGGGCACCGTCGGCCGGATAAGGCGTCGTGGACGGGCCGTCGCCGTCAACTCCGCGACCGTTCTGCTCACCGGATCTCTCGCCCTCACCGCCGGCTGCGGCATCGGTAGCGGAGGCACTACGGGGGAGCGCCCACCCGGCGCCTCGCGCCCCTCTCCTTCCCCCACGCCGCCATGGGAACGGCACCCCGACTCCGTGGCGGCCGTCGGCGACTCCATCACCCAGGGCTTCGACGCCTGTTCGCTGCTCGCGGACTGTTCACGGGTCTCCTGGGTCACCGGTACGGACGCGGCCGTACGGAGCATCGCCGAGCGGCTCATCGACGACGATCCGGCAGGGCATAGCTGGAACTTCGCCGTCAGCGGGTCCGTGATGGCCGATCTGCCGCAGCAGATGGAGCGTGCGGCACGCAAGCGGCCCGAGCTGGTGACCGTGCTCGCGGGGGCGAACGACGCCTGCCGCCCGGCCGTCGCGCAGATGACGCCCGTGGCGGACTTCCGTGCCGACTTCCGCACGGCGCTTCGCACGCTGCACAAGGCACGGCCCAAGGCTCAGGTGTACGTCTCCAGCGTGCCCAATCTGAAACGGCTGTGGTCACAGGGCCGGAACGATCCATGGGGGAAGCGCGTGTGGGACCTGGGGATCTGCCAGTCGATGCTGCGCGATTCACAGTCGGACTCGCAGGCGGCAGAGGAACGGCGGCAGCAAGTACATGAACGGGTGATGGCGTACAACTCCGTGCTGGAGGAGGAGTGCGGCAGATTTCTGCGGTGCCGCTATGACGGGGGCGCCGTCTTCCGCTACCGCTTCACGAAGAGCGAACTGAGCCGCTGGGACTGGTTCCACCCCAGCAAGACGGGGCAGCGGAAGCTGGCCGAGCTGGCGTACCGCGGGATCACCGCACGGCATGGAGAGCGCCCCCGCTAGCTTCGCGGGCCGGTCACGGAGTCCATGGCCAGGTCACGGGCACCCGCGCGCAGGCGTCGGTGCGCCGACATCAGTGCGAAGGCGCCGGTGCGCAGGCGTCTTGCCATGTGCCCGTCCCCCGGCGGGCGTTCGTCCCCTTAAGCAGGCCGGGTCACGCGGACGACCCGGCGGGCATGCGGCGAAGAAGCGCGGCACCACCCATTGACTCCGCTCGCGGGGCATCAATACATTTCGCGTCAGCATTTCGAACATGCGTCGAAATCTCGAACAGCGAACTGTGCGAAGGGCCCTAGCCGTGCGCATCACCGGAATCACTACCCATGTCGTCGGCACCCCCTGGCGCAATCTCACATTCGTTCAGGTCCACACCGACGAGGGCCTCACCGGAGTCGGCGAGACCCGGATGCTCGGGCACACCGACGCCCTGCTCGGTTATCTGCGCGAGGCGGAGGCCAACCACATCGCGGGCTCCGACCCGTTCGCGGTCGAGGACCTGGTACGGCGGATGAAGTACGGGGACTTCGGGCGGGCCGGGGAGATCGTGATGTCCGGCATCGCCTGTGTGGAGACGGCCTGTTGGGACATCAAGGGCAAGGCACTGGGCGTGCCGGTGTGGCAGCTCCTCGGCGGCAGGGTCACCGACCGGGTCAAGGCGTACGCCAACGGCTGGTACACCACCGAGCGCACCCCGGAGGCGTACCACGAGGCGGCGAGGGCGGTGGTCGGGCGCGGCTACCGCGCACTGAAGATCGATCCGTTCGGCAACGGACGGCTGGAGCTTGACAACGATGCCACCCGCTACGCCGTGTCACTGATCGAGGCCGTACGGGACGCCGTCGGGCCGGACACGGAGCTGATGCTGGAGATGCACGGCCGGTTCAGCCCGTCGACCGCCGTACGGCTGGCACGTGAGATGGCGCCGTACCGTCCGGCATGGCTGGAGGAGCCTGTTCCGCCGGAGAACCTCAAGGCGCTCGCGAAGGTCGCGGGAAAGGTCGAGCTGCCGGTGGCGACCGGTGAACGCATCCACGACCGCATCGAGTTCAGGGAACTCTTCGAGTCGCAGGCGGCCGACATCATCCAGCCCGACGTCGGGCATATCGGCGGGATTCTGGAGGCCCGCAAGCTGGCCGCCACGGCGGAGACGCACTACACGCTGGTCGCACCGCACAACGTGGGCGGGCCCGTGCTGACCTCGGCGTCGCTCCAACTCGCGGGCTGCACCCCGAACTTCAAGATCCTGGAGCACTTCAACGACTTCGCCGACTCCGAGATCAAGAAGGTCGTCAAGGGAGCGCCGCAGGTCGTGGACGGTTACTTCGGCCTGCCGGACGCGCCGGGCCTGGGTGTGGAGCTGGACACCGACGCGGCGGCCGAATTCCCGCAGCAGCAGGCCAGGTTCGACCTCTGGGCCGAGGGCTGGGAGAGGCGCGATCCGGCGCACGCGGGGGCCACGCGGGCCGCAGCAGGGCGGGGTGAGCGTCGATGACGGCGGGAGCAGACGGCGCGGCAGCGGCTTCCGCAGGGGCTGACCCCGCGCGGTCTGGCTCGGCTCAGTCTGGCTCGGCGCGGTCCGTCGTGGTCGACAGGCCCGGTGAGCACCGGCTGGTCACCGGGCCGCAGCCGCGGCCCGGCCCCGGCGAGGTGCGGGTCGCCGTCCACGCCGCCGGTGTCTGCGCCAGCGACCGGGAGCTCTACGACGGCACTCGCGCACCCGGTTACGTGCGCTACCCGGTGACGCCCGGACATGAGTGGGCCGGGATCGTCGACGCCGTCGGCGAGGGCACCGACCCCGCGCTGCTCGGGCGGCGCTGTGTGGCCGAGGGCTTCCGTGCGTGTCTGAGCTGCGAACGCTGCCGGGAGGGCGAGACCAGTCTCTGCACCAGCGGCTACGACGAGACGGGCTTCACGCGGCCGGGAGCCTTCGCCGACTGGCTCGTGCTGCCCGCACGGCTGCTGCATCTCCTGCCCGACTGGGCGGATCTGCGGGCCGCCGCGCTGCTGGAACCGGCGGCGGTCGTAGCGGCGGCGGTGCTCGCTGCCGGTCCGCGTGCGGGAGAGCGGATCGCCGTGCTCGGCGCGGGGACGCTGGGGATGCTCGCGGTGCAACTGCTCGCCGCGTACTCCCCCGCCGAGCTGCTGGCCGTCGATCCACGGGCCCAACGCGCCGAACAGGCCCTGGAGTCGGGCGCCACGCACGCCCGCACGCCGCAGGCGACGGACAGCTCGGGCGGCCCGGACGGCGACGACGGTTTCGACCTGGTGCTGGAGACCGCGGGCGCACCCGGTACGGCGCACGACGCCTGCATGCTCGCGCGGCGCGGCGGACGAGTCGTGCTGACGGGCATGTTCGAGGCGGGGGCGCAGGGCATCGACCCCGTGCATCTGTCGGTGAGCCAGTTGACGATCCGTTCGGTGTTCGGGGCGCCGCCCGCGGCGTGGTCGTACGCCGTGCGGGCGTTCGGCGCCGGGCTGCTCGATCCGGCGCCGCTCGTCACCCATGAGCTGCCGCTTGACGGGTTCGGGGAGGCGGTTCGCCTTGTGGGGAGCGGTGATCCCTCCGTCGGGAAGGTGCTGTTGAGACCGTCCATGGACTCGGGGTGAGCGCCGTGCTCGGCCCCGGATTCGGCGCAGGGGTTCGGCGCAGGGGTTCGGCGCAGGGGTTCGGCGCAGGGTTCCGCCGGGTCGCCTGGTTCGGCGGCTGCCCGGGTTCCCAGGAGCCTTGAGCAGCGGGTCCCCGGGCCCAAGGACCGCCTCGCCCCCTTGAGCCGTCATGTCGCCAAGTCGTCAAGTCCCCCGAAAACCGGCCCCGTTGGGCTCCTGCCCCCGTAGCTCACACGATCCCCCAGCCCGCACGATTCCCGAGCCCCGATCCCGCAGCCCCCGACCTCCTGGCGACTTCGACCTCGCCGGGCTTCGAGCCCCGGAGCCTCCGGCTCCCGACCACCGACCCCTACCCCCGACCCCCCGACCGTCAGGAGCACAGTGCACGCCTCATCCACCGACCCGCCCCCCGGGCCGCCCCGTCGGCCCGGCGCACACGCCCTGGGGTCCCTCGGTCTGGACGCCCCCGCCCCCGATCCGGCCGACGCCTCCGCGCACGCCTTCCCCGACGGCGGCACCTGGCGTACCGAAGTCCCCTCCTGCGAGGGGCCCGAGGCGGTCGCCACCGTGCTGAAGGAGGCGGCCTCCCTCGACGTACCCGTGCACCGCATCAGCCAGGGCAGCGGCATATGGATGCTGACCGACGCCCAGATCACGGAGATGGCGGGCGCATGCGCCCGACACGACGTGGAGCTCTGCCTGTTCACCGGGCCGCGCGGCATCTGGGACGTGGGCGCCTCCACCCGTACGCCCTCCGGCGGCGGCGGTCTGCGCGCACGCGGACTGGACGCGGTCGCCGGGTGCGTGGAGGACGCACTGCGCGCGGCCGAACTGGGCGTGCGCTGCCTGCTGGTGGCCGACGAGGGCGTGCTGTGGACCCTGCACCGGCTGCGTGCGAGCGGCGAACTGCCCGCCGACACCACGCTGAAGGTCTCCGCGCTCATCGGCCCGGTCAACCCGGCCTCGTACAGCGTGCACGAGCGTCTGGGAGCCGACTCGCTCAACGTCCCCTCCGATCTGACGCTCGCGCAGATCACGGAGATACGCCGCGTCAGCGCCGCCCCGATGGACTTCTATCTGGAGGCGCCCGACGACCTCGGCGGCTATGTACGGATGTACGACGCCGCCGAGCTGATCAGGCGCGGTGCACCGCTCTACCTCAAGTTCGGGCTCAGCAACGCGCCCGGCATCTACCCGTACGGCGCGCACCTGCGCGACGTCGCCCTCGACAGCGCACGTGAGCGGGTGCGCAGGGGCAGGCTCGCGCTGGATCTGCTCGCGCGGCTCGGCGCCGACGGCGGCATGTCACCGCCGGGATCACGACTGCCCGGCACGCTTCAGCGTTTCCCCCTCCCCGAGAGGAACTGACACATGGGAACCCAGCACATCCGCACCCGTACACCTGCCGGTTCGCGGCAACGCCGGCGGCGCAGCGCACCGGTCGCCGCGGTCGCCGCCGTAGCGCTGCTGACCGCGTCGCTCGCCGCCTGCGGCCAGGAGGCGAAGGGCGGCAGCCGCTACAAGGCCGAGAAGGGCAAGGGCGGCACCGTCGGACTGGCCATGCCGACAAAGTCGTCCGAGCGCTGGATAGCCGACGGCAAGAACATGGCACGGCAGTTCAAGGCCGCCGGCTACAAGGCGGATCTCCAGTTCGGCGACGACAAGGTCGAAAACCAGGTCGCCCAGATCGAGAACATGATCGCCAAGGGGCACCGGCTGCTCGTGGTCGCCGCCATCGACGGCTCGGCGCTGACGGACGTGCTGCGCCGAGCCAAGGAAGCCGACATCCCCGTCATCTCCTACGACCGGCTGCTGCTGGGCACCGAGAACGTCGACTACTACGCCTCGTTCGACAACGAGCGCGTCGGCGAACTCCAGGGCGGCTACATCGTCGACAAGCTGAAGCTCGACGAGAAGAAGGACGAGAAGTTCAACATCGAGCTGTTCGCGGGCTCCCCCGACGACAACAACACCAAGTTCTTCTGGGACGGGGCGATGAAGGTGCTGCGCCCGTACATCAAGAAGGGGCAGCTCGAAGTACGCAGCAAGCAGACGAAGATGAACCAGACGACGACGCTGCGCTGGGACGGCGGCACCGCGCAGAAGCGCATGGACGACCTGCTGAGCAAGAACTACGGCTCGGAGGAGGTCGACGCGGTCCTCTCCCCCTACGACGGCATCTCCATCGGCATCCTCTCGGCGCTCAAGAGCGCGGGCTACGGCACCGACGACAAGCCGTACCCCCTGGTGACCGGTCAGGACGCGGAGTTGGCGTCCGTGAAGTCGATCATTCGCGGGCAGCAGACGCAGACCGTCTACAAGGACACACGCAAACTCGCCAAGCAGGCGGTGCAGATGGGCGACGCGGTGCTGACCGGGAAGAAGCCCGAGGTCAACGACACCAAGACCTACGACAACGGCAAGAAGGTCGTCCCGTCGTATCTGCTGAAGCCCGTGAGCATCGACAAGTCCAATACGCAGCGGCTCGTCGACGACGGCTACTACACGGCTGGGCAGCTCAAGTGACGGCCCCGGCAGAGCAGTCGGCGCCGGCGGAGGCCGGCGGCACCGTGCTGGAGATGCGCGGCATCACCAAGACCTTCCCCGGGGTCAAGGCGCTCTCGGACGTCAACCTCACGGTGCGCGCCGGTGAGATCCACGCGGTCTGCGGCGAGAACGGCGCGGGCAAGTCGACGCTGGTGAAGGTCCTCAGCGGCGTGCATCCGCACGGGAGTTACGAGGGGGAGATCCTCTTCGGCGGCGAGCCCTGTGCGTTCAAGGACATACGGGCGAGCGAGCAGCGCGGCATCGTGATCATCCATCAGGAACTCGCCCTGGTGCCCTATCTCTCCCTCGCGGAGAACATCTTCCTCGGCAACGAGCACGCCGTCCGCGGCGTCATCGACTGGGGGGAGACCCTGCGTCGGGCGGACGCGCTGCTGAAGCGGGTGGGTCTGCCGGACAAGCCCCAGACGCGCATCGCCGACATCGGCGTGGGCAAGCAGCAGCTCGTAGAGATCGCGAAGGCGCTGTCGAAGGAAGTGCGGCTGCTGATCCTCGACGAGCCGACCGCCGCGCTCAACGACGAGGACAGCCGCAAGCTTCTGGAGCTGATCGGGGAGCTGCGCGCCCAGGGCATCGCCTGCATCGTCATCTCGCACAAGCTGAACGAGATCCGCCAGATCGCGGACTCCGTGACGATCCTCCGCGACGGCCGCACGATCGAGACCCTCACGGTGCGCGAACACCCCGGCGACGAGCCGGAGATATCCGAGGACCGCATCATCCGCGGGATGGTGGGCCGCGATCTGGACCAGCGCTTCCCGCCGCGCACCCGCTACGAGGGCGAGGACGCGGGAGAGGTCGCCATGGCGGTGTCGGGCTGGACGGTGCGGCATCCCATCGACCATCAGCGCAAGGTCGTCGACGATGTCTCGCTGGAGGTGCGGCGCGGGGAGATCCTCGGCATCGCCGGGCTGATGGGCGCGGGCCGCACCGAGCTGGCGATGAACGTCTTCGGCCGCTCCTACGGCGTCTACGAGAGCGGAACCGTCTCGGTGGGCGGCCGTGAAGTCTCCGTGCGTACCGTCCCGGAGGCGATCTCGCACGGCATAGCGTATGTCACCGAGGACCGCAAGACCTATGGGCTCAACCTCATCGACGACATCAACCGGAACATCTCCCTCGCCTCGCTCGGCGGGCTCACCCGGCGCGGTGTCGTCGACGAGCACGAGGAGCGGCGCGTCGCCGAGCGCTTCCGGCGGTCGATGAACATCAAGGCGCCCACGGTCCATGAGCAGGTGCAGCGGCTCAGCGGCGGCAATCAGCAGAAGGTCGTGCTGAGCAAGTGGATCCACGCCGAACCCGAGGTGCTCATCCTCGACGAGCCGACGCGCGGCATCGACGTCGGTGCGAAGTACGAGATCTACGCCGTCATCGACAAGCTCGCCGCTGACGGCAAGGCCGTCGTCTTCATCTCCTCCGAACTGCCCGAACTGCTGGGCATGTGCGACCGCATCTACACGATGTCGGCGGGGCGGCTCACCGGCGAGGTCACGCGTGAGGAAGCGACTCAGGAGCTGCTGATGCGGCACATGACCGAATCCCTGGACACCGGGACGACAACAGGCACCACCAACCCTGCCGACGGCACGAGTGACAAGAGCTGAGGGCCGACCATGACATCGACAGACACCTCCACTCAGTCCGGCGGCACGGCGGGGCCGCCTGCCGGTCCGGGCACCGAATCCGGGTCCGGGTCCGGGCGGCCGTCCGCGGGTGTGCTCCTGCTGGACGCCGTGCGCAACAACGTCCGCCAGTACGGCATGCTCGTCGCGCTCGCGCTCATCGTCGTGCTGTTCCAGATATGGACCGACGGTTCGCTGCTGCTGCCCAACAACGTCTCCAACATCGTCCAGCAGAACAGCTACATCCTCATCCTGGCCATGGGCATGATGATCGTCATCATCGCGGGCCATATCGACCTCTCCGTCGGTTCGCTCGCCGCGTTCGTGGGTGCGGCAGCGGCGGTGATGATGGTCAAGCACGACATGCCCTGGGTGCTGGCGCTGGTGCTCTCGCTGCTGATCGGTGCCACGGCCGGCGCCTGGCAGGGCTTCTGGATCGCCTACGTCGGCATTCCGTCGTTCATCGTGACGCTCGCCGGGATGCTGCTCTTCCGCGGCGGTACGCAGATCCTGCTGGAGGGCCAGTCGATCGCGCCCTTCCCCAGGGGCTTCCAGGAGATCGCCCAGGGCTTCATCCCGGAGATGGGTCCCTACACGCAGTACCACAACCCCACCCTCCTCATCGGCCTCGTCGTCATCGCCTTCGTGCTCGTCCAGGAATGGCGGGACAGGCGGCGGCAGTTGGCGTACGAGCTGGAGGTGCTGCCGTTCAACCTGTGGGTGCTGAAGTGCACGGCGATCGTGGCCGCCGTGGTGGCCTTCACGCTGACGCTGGCCAGCTACCACGGTGTGCCGGTCGTGCTGCTCATCATGTGTGTGCTGCTGATCGGGCTGGGCTTCGTGATGCGTAACGCCGTCATCGGACGCCATGTGTACGCGCTGGGCGGCAACAAGGCCGCGGCCAAGCTTTCGGGCGTCAAGGACAAGCGGGTCACGTTCATGGTGTTCGTGAACATGGGGCTCCTGGCGGCGCTCGCCGGCTGTGTGTACGCGGCCCGTCTCAACGCGGGCACCCCTCAGGCGGGCATCAACTTCGAACTGGAGGCCATCGCCGCGGCGTTCATCGGTGGCGCTTCGATGAGCGGCGGCGTCGGCACCGTGCTGGGTGCGGTCATCGGCGGTCTGGTCCTCGGCGTACTCAACAACGGCATGTCGCTCGTCGGCATCGGCACCGACTACCAGCAGGTCATCAAGGGGCTGGTGCTGCTGGCGGCGGTCGGCTTCGACGTATGGAACAAGCGGAGGGTCGGCTCCTAGCGTCCGCTCGCTCCGCTCGCCGACTCCCGTACCCGGGCCGCGAGTTCACCGGACTCGAAGTCCACCCGGGACCAGGAGCCCCGAGTCGGCTACGGCACGACGCACGAGGGCCGCACGGCATCGCCGCGCGGCCCTCGTCTCTGCGTCACTGCGCGCACCGTCACCGCGCGCACGGGAGACGCACGCGCAGCTCAAGCGTCAGACGACGCCGATGCTGACCTCGATGTTGCCGCGGGTGGCGTTGGAGTACGGGCAGACCTGATGTGCCTTCTCCAGCAGGTCCTTGGCGGTCGCCTCGTCGACGTTGGGTATGTGCGCCTCCAGCGCGACCGTCAGACCGAAGCCGCCCTCCGGGGTGGGGCCGATGCCGACGCGGGCCGTCACCGTCGAACCCGAGATGTCGGCCTTCTCCTTACGGGCCACGACGCCGAGCGCGCTCTGGAAGCAGGCGCTGTAACCGGCGGCGAAAAGCTGCTCGGGGTTGGTGCCCTGGCCGCTGCCGCCAAGCTCCTTGGGCGGGTTGACCACGACGTCGATCTGGCCGTCGTCACTGGCGACCCGGCCGTCGCGGCCGTTCTCGGCCGTGGCCACGGCGGTGTACTTGACGTCGACGGACTGGTTGGACATGGAGGGTCCTCACTGTTGGAGGGAGCCTGCCGGGGCGCTCACGCCCGCGACCACGGTGCACGGCACCCGACGCGGCTCCTGGTGTACGTAAGTGGTGTGCGCGCACATCGGTGGTGTGCGCCGTACGGTTGTCAGTCGGCGAGACCGACGATCATCTTGCCCGTGTTCTCCCCCTTGAGCAGCCCCAGGAAGGCGTCCACAGCGTTCTCGAAGCCCTCGACGACCGTCTCGCGGTACTTCAGCTCCCCCGAGCGGATCCAGCCGGAGACCTCCTCGAAGAACTTCGGCATCAGGTCCTGGTGATCCATCACAAGCATCCCCTGAAGACGCAGCCGCTTGCCGATGACCATGGCCAGGTTCCTCGGCGCAGCGGGCGGTTCAGTGGCGTTGTACTGGGCGATCATGCCGCAGATGGTGGCGCGGCCGTGCACGTTGAGGGAGCTGATCGCCGCCTCCAGGTGGTCGCCGCCGACGTTGTCGAAGTAGACGTCGATGCCCGACGGGGCGGCCTCCTTGAGCTGCTTCGCCACAGGGCCGGACTTGTAGTTGAAGGCCGCGTCGAATCCGTACTCCTCGGTGAGGAGGCGGACCTTCTCGTCCGAGCCGGCGCTGCCGATCACCCGCGAGGCGCCCTTGAGCTTCGCGATCTGCCCGACCTGGCTGCCGACGGCACCGGCCGCACCCGAGACGAAGACGGCGTCGCCCTTCTTCATCGACGCGACCTCCAGCAGACCGGCGTACGCCGTGAGGCCCGGCATGCCGAGCACTCCCAAGTAGGTGGTCAGCGGGGCGAGTTCGGCGGAGACCTTGGTCACGTGCTTCGCACGGGGCGTGGCGAACTCGCGCCATCCCAGGTCGTGGAGCACATGGTCGCCGGGGGCGAACCCCTCGGCCTCCGAGGCCACGACGATGCCGACCGCCCCGCCGGACATGGGCTCGTCGAGCTTGAAGGGCGGCACATACGACTTCACATCGTTCATCCGGCCGCGCATGTACGGGTCGACGGACAGATAGAGGTTGCGGACCAGGATCTCTCCCTCGCCGGGCGCCGCGACCGGCCCCTCACGAAGCGCGAAGTCGCCCGGGACGGGCCAGCCTTCGGGCCTGGAGACGAGGTGCCATTCGCGGCCTGTCGCGGGGAGGGATTCGGGCGAGCTCATGTGGGGGCCTCTCGACGGATATGTTTCAGGTTCTGAAACAACCCTGCACCTTGATATTTCAAGTTGTCAAGCAAAGAGCTAGACTTCCCCCATGGCCCCCCACACCTCCGCCGGTACCCGCAAGCTCGACCCCGACCCCGTCACACGGGAGGTCGTCGACCTGATCGGCACGGTCGTCGCCCGCTACCACGAGGAGTACGAACTGGCCGCCGCCGACCACTCGTTGACCGGCGCCCAGGCCCGCGTACTGGCTCTGCTGGCGCGCGAGCCGACGCCGATGCGCCAGGTCGCCCGTGCGCTGAAGTGCGAGCCGTCCAATGTGACGGGGATAGTGGACCGCCTGGAGTCGCGCGGCCTGGCGGTGCGCCGCTCCGATCCCGCGGACCGGCGGGTGAAGCTCGCCGCGGCCACGGACGACGGCATAGACCTGGCACACAGGCTCCGGGCCGCCCTCGGCTTCGCCCGCGAGCCGCTCGCCGAGCTCACCCCGGTCGAACGGACCCTGCTGCGCGACCTGTTGCAGCGCATGCTCGGCGAGGAGGGCACGGACGAGGGCGCGGGAGACGACCCGCCCGGGACCGGCTGACTACAAGAGCAGGACGGCACCGGCCGTACACCGGCACGGCCCCGGACCGGTCGAGCAGATGGCCGGGGTACGGACGAGCGGTGGACGGGCGGTCAGCCCGCGAACGCCGCCTGCGGCAGCCCCTGCCCGGCCCCCGGCAGCACGAGCAGCGAGCCGGCGAGCGGATGTGCCGTGGGATCGGCTCCCGCGCTCGCCGTCGTGACATACAGGTCCCGTAGCCCCGGGCCTCCGAAGGCGCATGCCGTCGGACGCGGCACGGGCAGCCCGACCGTCCGGTCCAGCCTGCCGTCCGGGGTGTAGCGGCGCACGGCGGCGCCGTCCCAGAGCGCGACCCAGACGCAGCCGTCGGCGTCGACGGTCAGCCCGTCGGGATAGCCCGCGCCCTCCTCGATCTCCGCGAACGTACGGCGCCCCGAGACGTCCGCGCCCGAACTCCCCTCCGCCGCAGGCACGTCGAAGACGTCGATCCGGCGCGTAGGGGTGTCGTTGTAGTACATCAGCGAGCCGTCCGGGCTCCAGCCGATGCCGTTGCTGACCGTGACCTCCGGCAGCACGGTCACCGCGGCGCCGTCCCCGGTCAGCCGCTTGAGGTCGCCCCCTCCGGCCCGTTCGGCGTACGTCATCGAGCCCGCCCACAGCGCACCGTCGGGGGCGACGGCCGCGTCGTTGCCCCGGCGGCCCGGCACGACCTCGCGGTGCAGCCAGGAGAAACCGCCGTCCGGCCCGTACAGCCCGACGCCGTCACGCAGATTGACGACGAGACCGCCGCCCGCCCTGGGCTTGGCAGCGCCGACGTGCTGTTCGGTCGCCATGACCGTACGGGCGCCGTCGGACGGATCGTACGTATGCACACGGGAGTTGAGGATGTCCACCCAGATCAGCAGCCCGCGTGCGCCGTCCCAGGTGGGACCCTCGCCGAGCCACGCCGGCGTACGCACCGCCACCGCCACCTCTGCCCCTGCCGACTCCCGCACGCCGCTCATCCCTTCCTCCGCTCGCCGGGGCGTCCGTTTCGCCCGCGTCCGCCCCGCGCGTCCGTCGTCTGCGTGCCCCATGCCGTCACGGGGTGCGCGTCCTGTCGTACGTACGTGTCACGGGAGCGCCCGTCAACGGTGCCCGAGCCTGCCCGACAGCTCCACCGCGCCCTTGACCGCCAGGCCCTCCAGCTCCTCCCTGCGCTCACGGCTCCAGCGGACCGTGGGCACCGAGATGCTCAGCGCCGCCACCGCCTTGCCGCCCGAATCCCGTACGGGCGCCGCCACGCAGCTCACATCCGGATTGGACTCCTGCTGCTCCACGGCGACTCCGCGGTCGCGGACCAGCGCCAGCGCCTCGCGCAGCGCCTCCACGGACGTGATCGAGTCGGGCGTCATCGCGGTCAGAGGCCCGGCGTCCGCGAGCAGCGCCTCCAGTTCGTCCTCGGGCAGCGAGGCGAGCAGCATCTTCCCCACGGCCGTGCAGTGGGCCGGAAGCCTGCGCCCGGCGGCGGAGACCATGCGCACGGCATGGGTGCTGTCGACCTTCGCTATGTAGATGACGTCGAGTCCCTCCAGGACGGCCACATGCACCGTCTCGCCGCAGGTGTCGGCGACGCTGCGCGCCACCCGCTGCCCCTCGGCGGCGAGATCGAGCTGCTCGGCGTAGCGGCTGCCGAGCTGATAGCCCCGGACTCCCAGCCGGTAGCGTCCCGGCCGGTCCGGAGGCTGTTCCAGATAGCTGCGGGCGGTGAGCGTCGTCACCAGCTCGTGCACCGTCGTACGGGGAAGCTGGAGCTTGCGGGTGATCTCCGGGGCGGAGAGGGTCCCGTCGCAGTCGAGGAAGAGTTCCAGTACGTCCAGGGCCCTGGTCACGGCCGGCACGAGACGACCCATGTCCCCCCGCCCTCCCCTTGCTCGCTTCGCGCCTTGAGCGCACCGACGCTGGTTCGAAATACCGACAAGTGGTCGGCATCGCGAACAGCCTAGTCACGCCCCCGCGGCATCGACAATGCTCAGGCGAAGGGCCCTCCGGTGACGGCCGGGGCCGCTGCGCGCTCTTCCTCGGACGCGCGGTCTTCTTCGACGCGGCGGCCTTCTTCGTGCCGGACGTCTTCTTCGCCGCGGCGCCCGTCTTCTTCGAGGCGGCGGTCTTCTTCGCGGGCTTCGAAGCCCCCGCCTTGGCCGTTCCGGACTTGGCCGCCGCCTTCTTCGACGCCGTACCGCCCGTGGCCGCGGCCTTCTTCCCGGTGGTCTTCTTCGCCGCCGCCGTCTTCTTCGACGTACCCGAGCCCGCCTTGGTGCCCGCCTTCCTCGCGCCGCGCTGCCTCGACAGCTCGTGCACGGTGGCGTCCGGCGCGACCGCGGCGGCGCCCTCTCCCCTGGACTGCCTGGCCGCCTGCACGCTGCTCTCCAGCACCGCCATCAGATCCACGACCTGGCCCTTGCCGGTCGCGGCGGCCGCCTCCTTGCCCGCCGCCTCGGTGTCGACCCCTTCGAGCTTCGCGGCGACCAGTTCCTCCACCGCCGACCGGTACTCGTCGTGCAGCTCCGACCAGTCCAGATCCCCCAGCGTCTCCATCAGGGTGTCCGCGAGGTCCAGCTCGGCGTCGCGGATCGTGACGTCCTCCTCGGGCGCGACGCCGCTCGCGGAACGGATCTCCTCCGGCCAGAGCATCGTGTGCAGGGCGAGCACGTTCTCGTAGACGCGCAGCAGGCCCAGGCTCTCCCGGCCCCTCATCGCGAGCTTGCCGACGGCCACCTTTCCGGAACGCTTCAGCGCCTCCCGCAGCAGCGCGTAGGGCTTGGTCGCGGAACGGCCGTCGCCGGCCAGGAAGTACGAGCGGTCGAGCTGGATCGGGTCCACGTCCTCGGCGGGCACGAAGCCGAGTATCTCCACGGTCTTGGCCGTGGGCAGCGGCAGCGCCGCGAGATCGGCGTCCGTGAGCTGGACCGTCGTACCGTCGCCGGTCTCGAAGCCCTTTCCGATCTCCTCGCGCGGCACCTCGCGCTCCTCCAGCTCGCACACCTTGCGGTAGCGGATGCGCCCGCCGTCGGCGGTGTGCACCTGGTGGAAGGAGACGCTGTGGCTCTCGGTGGCCGAAACCACCTTGATCGGTATGGAGACCAGCCCGAAGGAAATGGACCCTTTCCAGATGGATCGCATGGTTCGTCCCTTCTATGGGACTCTCAGGGTATGCCGTACACGGAGGTCGAGGGCCGCCGTCTCGCTCTCAGCAATCTCGACAAGGTGCTCTATCCGGCCACCGGATTCACCAAGGGTGAGGCACTTCACTACTACGTGACCGTCGCCGAGGCGCTTCTCCCCCACCTGCGGGGCCGCCCCGTCTCCTTCCTGCGGTATCCCGACGGCGTGGACGCCACAGCGTTCTTCGCGAAGAACGTGCCGCCCGGCGCCCCTGACTGGGTGACCGTCCACGAGATCACCACGGTCAGCAGCGAACCCCTGCGGCAGGTGCTGATCCACGACCTCGCCACCCTCGTATGGGCGGCGAACCTCGCCGGGCTGGAGCTTCACACGCCGCAGTGGCGAGTGGAGCACGAGGCGCGGGCGGACCGGCTCGTCTTCGACCTCGACCCCGGTCCCGGTGCCGGGATTCTGGAGTGCCGCACCGTGGCGCTGTGGCTTCGGGAGCGGCTGGCGTCGGACGACATCACTGTGCTCCCCAAGACCTCCGGCGGCAAGGGTCTGCATCTGCTGGCACCCATCGAGGTCACGCCGTCCTCGACGGTCTCCGCGTACGCGAAGAAGGCCGCCTTGGAGGCGGAGTCGGCCATGCCGGAGCTGGCTCTGAGCCGGATGGCCAAGGCGCTGCGCCCCGGCAAGGTCTTCGTCGACCACTCGCAGAACGCCGCCGCGAAGACCACCGCCGCCCCCTACACCCTCCGCGCCAAGCAGCGTCCGAGCGTCTCGGCGCCGGTCACGTGGGAGGAGCTGACGGCGGCGAGGACGGCGGAGGAGCTGGTCTTCGTCGCCGACCAGCTGCCTCTGCGGCTGGAGCGCCACGGCGATCTGATGGAGCCGCTGCTGGACCCCGAGCTGGCGCGCCCCATCCCGGGCGCCTGAGAACCGGGCGCCGCGCGAAGGCGACGGCGGGCACGCGAACGGCGGGCGGGCCGGAAGCTGTATTCCGGCCCACCCGCCGTCGTGGTTCTCCCCCGTCGTGGTTCTCCGCCCGGACGCTCGTACGGACTCCACACGCTGCCCGAACTCGCGCCCGCGCAGGGCTACTTGCTGCCCGAGCCCCAGTCGTCGTCCATCGGCGTGCGGTGGTCGCGGAGCGCCCGCACCCGTTCGTTCACCGACTCCGGCAGGCGGTGCCCCACCCTCTCCGTCACGACTCCCGCCGCCTTCGAAGCTGCCTCACGGCCGGTCTGCGCTGCGCTCTCGGCGGCGTTGCGCACCGCGGGGTTCTCGGCCAGCCGCTGTGCCGTCTGCCGCAGCCGCTCGTAGCGCTCGCGGCCGGCACGCGTACCGAACACGTACCCGACGGCCAGTCCAGCGACGAACGTGAGCCGGTAGCGCATGGCTCCACCCTTCTCTCGGATCTCTCGGGACTCTCCGGTCCCCTCGGTCTTCCCGGCGGCCAAGGAGGCCGCGCCGATACCGATTTCGGAGTACCCCCTGGCATGCGCTAATGTATGCGCGCGGCGAGGGAACGCGGTCCATGGCCGAGTGGGCGCGTCCGAGCAGCACATTCCCGTGTAGCTCAATCGGCAGAGCAGCCGGCTGTTAACCGGCAGGTTACTGGTTCGAGTCCAGTCGCGGGAGCCACGGAAAGAGCCCTCCTCGGGGCTCTTTTTCTTTGCCGGGGAAGTCCGTCGGGGCACTCGGGAACCGATCACCGGGTACCCGAAGTCCTCCCTCCCGTACGGCACCACCCGGCAGGGGCGGGAGATCGTATGAGCAGCTATGCTGCGGCAGACGCGGCGCGCACAGATGTGCGTGACCCGGCGAACGGGGCGGTAGCTCAGCCGGTTAGAGCAGCGGACTCATAATCCGTCGGCCGTGGGTTCGAGTCCCACCCGCCCCACTCACATGCCCGCACCGTAAGAGGTGACGGTGCACGGGCCGGCTTCACCGCCGGGCCCGGTGCCGAGCGTTCGGCCGGTCTCGGGGTCCGCGGCGGCGATCCCCTCCACGACCCGGGAACGCGGCTTCTGCCGCCAACTGTGCGGACACTACGGGCACTTCACGGGCCCCGCCCCGAACGCTCGCCGGACGCCCGGCAAGCGGCTATGACTCGGCGGGGCCTTCGGTCGTCGCGGTGGAGGCACGCGGACGGCGGCGGGCGCGGCGCACGTAGAAGACGTTCCAGGTGCTGAGGCCGGCCAGGGCGGCGATCATGAGGGCTTCGCTCAGGGCGACCACCGCCGCGGCCGGGAGCGTGTACACCATCGGGATCCGCAGCGCGGCCTCCAGCAGCAGACCGGAGCCCCAGACGCCGGAGCAGACCCGGTGGCCGCGGCGGACGCGCGGGTTCGAGCGGTACTGCTCCTGGAATTCGGCGGCGCGGGCCGGGTTGAAGCTCTCGGCGGCAGCCAGGGTGAGCGGGCGGCCCCATGGGACCGTGGCGAGGAAGACCAGCCCGATCGCGCCGGTCGTGAACGAGTTCTTCAGCAGAAGGAACTCGGTGTCGCCGCTGACGAGGGTGAGGACCGTGCCGACGCCGAAGGCGACGAGCATGACCGTGGCGAAGACGTTCAGGGTGCGTTCGCGCAGCATGCCCCATGCGACGCGCAGCGCGGCGAGAGCGGTGGCGGTCAGCAGCGCGGTGCGGTCGCCGGCTCCCGACAGGTGCGGGACGTAGAACCCCGCCAGCGGGAGGCCTATGTCGGGGATCAGGGAGCGGAGCAGGGCCAGGGGCCGGACGGTGGCGATGGGTGCGGCGCCTTCGTGCTCAGTAGCCGTCGCCGCGGCGGCATCGGCGGCTTCCGTGGACTCCGGGGCGGCGGTGGCGTCAGGGGTGAGGTCCTCGGCGGCGTCGCGGGTGTTCGTCGGGCTGGACATGGCTACCTCCGGTCTCGGCGCTGCCTCGCACGCTGGCGTGCCGACGAAGGACCGAAGGCGGTACCTGGCCTCCCCCGTCACGGCCAGCTTTTCAGGTCGCATGTATGGGAAAAGACGCTAGCAAGTCAACTGACCGGAATCAACGCGGCTTTCGGCCCCCGGATTCGCCGAGCAGCCGGTCCAGATGGCCGTCCATCAGCGAGACCACCTCGTCCGCGGTGTGGGTTCCGAGATGGAAGTGGGTGCGCAGGCCGTCCGCGAGCGCGATCAGCAGCCCCGCCTCGGCGCGGGCGTCGCGGTCCGGGGAGACGTCGCCCGCCTGTACCGCCAGCGCGATCTGGCCCTCGAGCAGCCCGCGCAGTGCGGCAGTCCGCTGCCGTACGTGCTCTCGCAGGGTGTCGTTGCGCGCGGCCTCCAGCAGGAAGTCGATGTTCAACAGGCTTCCCACGCGGGCGTCTTCGTCGATGGGCAGCATCTCCAGGGCGATGGCGCGGAGCCTGGCCCTGTGGTCCGTGCCGTCGACGGCGATGAGCCGCTCGGTGACGCGCTCCACGTTCTTACGGCTCATGAACTCCATGGCGAAGACCATCAGTTGCTGCCTGTTGACGAAGTAGTGCTGCAACTGCCCCAGCGAGATCCCCGCCTCCGCGGCCACCTCGCGCAGGCTCACCTTCTCCAGTCCTCGCACCCGCGCGACCCGCCACAGCGCCTGGGCGATCGCCGTCCGGCGCGCGTCGTGGTCCACCTGCTTCGGCACATCCGCTCCTCGGTCGACGGGTTATCCAATACATACGACTGGCCTGCACGCCATCGTAGGGGCGTCAGCCGATACGGGTCCGCCCGCGGCAGGCTCCACGGCGGGCACAGCGGGTACAGCACACAACCCCTGCCCTGCCACGGACACCACCCCAACGCCCCTGTACCGACGGCCGGTTCGCATCGGGCGACCCCGTCGGATCACCGCCCACCCCCGGGCGTCGTCAACATTGGTTGACAAACTGGGCTTGTCATCCTACGTTGACAGCATGGCCGCATCGGACGCACGAGAAGCAGTGGACACAGCCGAGGCCGCCCTGCACAGCGATCCCCGCGTAGGCCTGCGGGCCGTCGCCGCGCTGCGGCGGCTGACCGAGCGCCTGGAGGCGTTGCAGGTCGACAGCGCCCGCGCACAGGGCTGGTCATGGGACGAGATCGGGGCCGCGCTCGGCGTGAGCAGGCAGGCCGTACACAAGAAGCACGCGAGGAGGTAGGCGGCGATGTTCGAACGTTTCAGCCGGTCGGCACGTCAGGTCGTCATCGGGGCGCAGGAGGAGGCGCGAAGTCTCGGTCACGGCTGGGTCGGCACCGAGCATCTGCTGCTCTCCGCCCTGCGCCTGCCGGAACAGCCGGGAGTCTCGACGCTCGTACGGCTCGGGGTCAGTGCCGAGAACTGCCGTGCCGCGGTCGCCGGTGTCGTCGGGGGCTCGGACGGCGACGGGCTGGGCCCGGAGGACGCGGAGGCGCTCAAGGCGTTCGGCATCGATCTGGACGAGATCCGGCGGCGGGCTGAAAGCGCCTTCGGCGACGGGGCGTTGGACACTCCGAGGACCGATCCGGGAGAGGGCGCTCCGCGGAGGCGGCGCCTGATGAAGCTGGGACGGCGGGAGAGCGGGACGCGCGCAGGCGGCGGCTCCGGGGCCGGGGGCCCGGCTCCGGGGGCGTCGGGCCATATCCGCTTCACCGGGCGGGCGAAGAAGGCGCTGGAGCTGTCGCTGCGTGAGGCGATCGCACGCAAGGACCGCCACATCGGGGTGGAGCATGTGGTGCTCGCGCTGCTGCGCGGTGACGACAAGATCTCGCAGGGGATGTTCGAGCGGCTCGGGGTGGCGACGAAGGAGACGCGGGATCTGGTGCTGGCGGATCTGCGTTCCGCGGCCTGACGCCCGCGGTGGCCGCGTGATCTGACGCCCATGGGCGCGGCGGGGCACCTGTCCTGGCGGACGCTTCGAGCGGACGCGTACGGACCGGTGCCCCGTGCCGCGCCACGACATCCCGCTCGCCCCCGGGTCGTTCGGCGACACCTCTGCGAAGCCTCGGCGAAGTCGAGGCATGCGACGGCAAGTTCGGAATGCCGTACAACCCCTTGCCCCTGCCGGGTGTCTCTTCTGATGTCGGAATCTTCTGGCAATAGCCGACAGATTCCTTCTGCCTGGAATATCCGAAACAGTCTGAACTGTCATGGTTCAACTTGAGGGGGAGTAATGCGTATTCGCTATGCCAAGACCGCGGTCGCGGCGCTGACCTGCGCCATGCTGGCCGTCCCTGCGGGAGCCGCCTATGCGGGCAGCGGGCCCGCGCCCAAGCCGTCCGAGCGCAGCGCAGCCAAGTCCACCGCGCCCTCCGCCAAGGGCAATCCGAACAGCAGAGCCGCGGACGTGGCCGGTGTCTGCGCCGACGCGTACCAGATCGGCACCACCGGCTACATCAAGCGCAGTGGCGTCACGATCGCGTCGGTCAAGCAGTTCTACTCGCCGGACTGCCAGGAGAATTACGGCTACGTATGGGTCTGGGAGAACTTCCGCAAGACCGCCGGTGACTACGACGTGACGGCGGCCGTCTACAGCTACTCGCAGGACGAGGTGCTCGGCAGCAGGGCATGGACGAACTCCACGCAGCAGGAGTTCTGGTCGTACGGCACGGACACGGTGTCCGAGTGCACGGCGGCAGTGGGCTCGGTGCGCAAGGCGGGCGACCCGGTGCCCAACAACGGGGCGTCGTCGAAGCGTTGCTGAGTCGGCCTGCTCACGCCGTCGCCGAGTCGCCGCTGGTGAGGCGGAGTTGAACCGGCGCTGCTGAGGTGGCTTCGAACCCGCGTTGCTGAGGCAGTGCGGCTGAGGCCGGTCAGGCGAAGCTTCCCGTACGGGTGCGTGCGCGGGGCGCGTGCGAGATTCCGTACGAGCGCGTGCGATCCGCATGAGTCCCGTACGGGAAGCGTTCGTCGAAGCGGCGAGAATTCTTACCGGAGTGCGACTCCCCAGTGCGGTACGGGAATCGCCCGCCGGCCGGTGCGGGTCAGACGGCGGCGGCCATCCGCTTCACCGCCTCTTCCAGGATCTCCGGGGACGTCCCGATGTTGAGCCTCGCGTGGCCCGCGCCGCCCGTGCCGAAGGCCGGTCCGGGGATGAGCGCCACTCGGCCCCGCTCCAGGAAGGCCGCCGCGGGGTCGTCGCCGAGGCCCAGTGCGCGGCAGTCGAGCCAGGCGAGGAAAGTGCCCTCGTGGGAGCGGTATCGCACCTCGGGCAGATGCCGTTTCAGCAGGCCGGACAGGAGCTGCCGGTTCTCGTCGAGACCCGTGAGCAGCGCCTCCAGCCAGGGGCCTCCGTGCCGGAACGCCGCCACATGTCCGATGACGCCCAGATGGCTCGGGCCGTGGCTGACCTCCTCCGGCATGCGGGCCAGTTCGCCCGCGGCGTCGGGGCCCGCGACTGCCATGGCCGCCTTCAGCCCCGCCAGGTTCCACGCCTTGGACGCGGAGAGGAGGGAGAAGGCGCGCTCCGTTCCGGGAATCGACAGATACGGCACATGACGCGCTCCGGGCAGTACGAGCGGTGCGTGGATCTCGTCGGCGACGACGCGTACGCCGTGTTCGGCCGCCAGCCGCGTCACCGCCGTCAGCTCCTCGGCGGTGTGGACGGTGCCGGTGGGGTTGTGGGGGCTGCACAGCAGATAGGCGGCAGCGCCCCGGCTCTCCTCCGGTCCGCCGGAGCCGCCCGGCCCCGCGCTCCCTCCCGTACGGAAGGCCCTCGCGAGGGTGTCGAGGTCGATACGGCCCTCCTCGGTCAACGGCGCCTCCACCACCCGGCGGTCCATGTGCGAGACGAACTCGTAGAAGGGCGGATAGACAGGGGAGTTGACGACGACGGCGTCTCCGGGCGACGTGATCAGCTTGAGCACCTCGACGACCCCGAGCATCACATCGGGCACGATCGCGGCACGCTCGGGCGGCACTCTCCAGCTCCAGTCGCGTTGCGCGAATCCGTCCAGGGCCTCGGCGTAGACGTCGCCCATCGCATAGCCGGTGTCTCCGGCGTCGATCGCCTCGTGCAGGGCCCCGGCGACCGGGGCGGCGAGCGGCACGTCCATCTCGGCGATCCACATCGGCAGCACGTCGCCGGGGTATACGCGCCACTTGGCGCTCGTACGGCGGCGCAGCTCGTCCAGGGTGCACTGACGCAGCGGGTTGCTCACACAGGTGTCCACCACACCAAGTTAGGGCGCATCCCCTCCCGGGAGCAGACCGCCGGTCTCGGGAGCAGACCGCCGACGGACGCCCGCGGGGCCGCGTACCGGGAACGTCCCGGGCCCGCGCGGCGGCTCGCAACGGCCGCGAAGGGCGGGACGCCGGGGGCCGAGGCCGGTCAATGGCCGCCACGCTGCGTAGGGCATTATTCCGGCCATGGGGATTGTCGCCGGTCTGGAGAGCTCTGCCGAGTACACGCGCATCATCGTCTGCGACGCCGACTCGGGCGCCGTCGTCAGGCACGGTCATGCCGATCATCCGGCGGAGCGCGACGATCCGCAGTCGTGGCTGATGTCTCTGGGCAAGGCCGCGAGTTCAGGGCAGTTCGCGGACGTCGAGGCCATCGGGGTGGCCGCACAGCAGCAGGGCCTGATCGCGCTCGACTCCGGTGGCAATCCCGTACGGCCCGCGCTGCTCGGCAACGACAGGCGCATCCAGCCCGCCGCCGCCGATCTGGTCGACGCGCTGGGCGGCCGTCAGGCGTGGGCCGAGGCAGTGGGCACCGTGCCGGAGGCCGGCCATCCCGTATCGAAGCTGCGCTGGCTCGCACGTGCCGAGCCGCAGGCCGCGGCCGCCGTCGCCGAGGTGCTGCAACCCCACGACTGGCTGGTGTGGCAGCTCATGGCGCGGCCCTCCCGGCGTACGACGGACCGCGGTGAGGCATCCGGCACGGGCTACTGGTCGGCGGCCCTGGAGTCCTACCGTCCCGATCTCGTCGAACTCGCCCTCGGCCACCAGGTGGCGCTGCCCGAGGTGATCGGCCCCGCGGAGCCCGCGGGCCGCACCCCCGAGGGGCTGCTGATCTCCGCCGGTACGGGCGAGACGATGGCCGCGGCCTTCGGCCTGGGCCTGGAGGCGGGCGACGCCGTGATCTCGCTGGGCGCCTCGGGTTCGGTCTGCGCGGTGCACCACGAGGCGCTCAACGACCCTACGGGGACGATCACTTCGTACGCGGACGCGACGGGGATGCACATGCCTGCGGTGCGCACCCTCAACGCGACGCGTGTGCTGAGGGGCGCGGCGGAAATGCTGGGCACCGACGTCAAGGGGCTGTCGGATCTGGCGCAGCGTTCGACGCCCGGTGCCTACGGGCTCGTTCTGCTGCCGTATCTGGAGGGCGAGCTGACCCCGAACCTGCCCCACACGGCGGGCTCACTGCACGGTCTGCGGCGCGAGAGCATGAAACCGGAGCATCTGGCCCGCGCGGCCGTGGAGGGGATGCTGTGCGGGCTGGCCGACGCGCTGGACGTGCTGCGCGGCAGAGGCGTGCAGGTGCGAAGACTCTTCCTGCTGGGGCCGGCGGCGAATCTGCCCGCCGTGCAGGCCGCGGCCCCGGCGCTCTTCGGCACGCAGGTGGTGGTGCCCATGCCCGCGGACTACACCGCGATCGGCGCGGCGCGGCAGGCGGCCTGGGCCCTCAAGGGCGGTGCGCAGCCGCCGCGTTGGCCCGCCGCCGAGTGCGAGGTGTTCGAGCCTGGCGAGAGCTTCGACGCGGGGCAGGCGGTGCGGCAGCAGTATGTGACCGTTCGCGAGGAGACATATCCGGGGGCCTTCGGCGGCTGACGGTGATCGATGCCCCGTGCCGCATGCCGTGCGCCGTACATCGCCGGGGACGCCGTGGCCACGCAGGCGCAGGGCCGGAGCGGGCGACCGGGCGGCCCGGACCGGGGCGGATTCAGCCGGGAGCGATCAGGCAGGTCTTTGCCGGGAGTTGAGAGTGCACGCCCCTCGGCCGCCCGAAAATGGCAATACACGGCACTCGCCTGCGAAGTAGTGTCGACCGACCGCCCATCGCTCCACCGCTTGGCTTCGAGCCACATCGCTTTCCTTTTCCGCACGGGGGACCTTTGTGCTGATACGTCTGCTCCGTGAGCATCTGCGCCGCTACCGGCGCCCGGTCGCCGTCCTCGTGCTGCTCCAGCTCGTGCAGACGTCGGCGACTCTCTATCTGCCCACGCTCAACGCCGACATCATCGACAACGGTGTCGTGCTCGGCGACACCGGCTACATCCTCACCTACGGCGCCGTGATGCTCGGCGTCTCCCTCGCGCAGGTCGTGTGCAACATCGGCGCCGTGCTGCTGGCGGCGCGCACCGCCTCGGCGGCGGGCCGTGACATCAGGGCGAGGGTCTTCGACCGGGTGCAGACGTTCTCATCGCGGGAGGTCGGCCACTTCGGCGCCCCGTCGCTGATCACCCGTACGACCAACGACGTCCAGCAGGTGCAGATGCTGGTGCTGATGACCTTCACGCTGATGGTGTCGGCGCCGATCATGTGCGTCGGCGGCATCGTGATGGCGCTGGGCCAGGACGTGCCGCTGTCGTCGGTGCTGCTGGGCGTGGTGCCGGTGCTGGCCGTGCTGGTCGGCCTGATCGTACGGAGGCTGCGCCCGCTCTACCGCACGATGCAGGAGCGGCTCGACGGTGTGAACAGGGTGCTGCGGGAACAGATCGGCGGCATCCGCGTCATCAGGGCCTTCGTCAAGGACGACTACGAGCGGCGGCGCTTCCACGAGCACAACACCGCGCTGACCGGCGTGCAGCTCGGCGCGGGAAGGCTGATGGCGCTGATGTTCCCGGTGGTGATGACCGTCGTGAACGCCTCCAGCGTCGTGGTGGTGTGGTTCGGCGCGCACCGCGTCGACTCCGGCGGAATGCAGATCGGCGCGCTCACGGCGTTCCTGGCGTACCTGATGCAGATCGTGATGTCGGTGATGATGGCCACCTTCATGCTGATGATGGTGCCGCGTGCTGAGGTGTGCGCGGACCGCATCACCGAGGTGCTGGACACCTCCTCCAGCGTGGTGCCTCCCGCGGAGCCCGTACGTACGGTGCGCACGGGTCCCGGTCAGGGCGTGCTGGAGCTGCGGGGCGCGGGCTTCCGCTACCCGGGCGCCGAGGCCCCCGTGCTGCACGACGTGGATCTGGTGGCCAGGCCGGGCGAGACGACGGCGGTGATCGGCTCGACGGGCAGCGGCAAGTCGACGCTGCTGGGGCTGCTGCCGAGGCTCTTCGACGCCACGGAGGGTTCCGTGCTCGTCGGCGGCGAGGATGTGCGCAGGCTCGATCCGAAGGTGCTGGCTCGGACGGTGGGCCTCGTGCCGCAGCATCCGTATCTCTTCTCGGGGACGGTCGCCTCGAATCTGCGCTACGGGCGTCCCGACGCCACCGACGAGGAGCTGTGGGAGGCGCTGGAGACCGCGCAGGCCAAGGAGTTCACGGCCGCGATGGACGGCGGGCTCTACGCGCCGATCGGCCAGGGCGGCAACAACGTCTCGGGAGGCCAGCGCCAACGCCTCGCCATAGCAAGGGTGTTGGTGCACCGCCCGGCGATCTACCTCTTCGACGACTCCTTCTCCGCGCTGGACTACGCGACGGACGCGGCGCTGCGCGCGGCACTCGCCCGGAGGACCGCGGACGCGACCGTGGTGATCGTCGCCCAGCGGGTCTCCACGATCCGCGACGCCGACCGCATCCTCGTGCTCGACGAGGGCCGCGTCGTCGGCTCCGGGCGCCACCACGAACTGATGGACGGCAACGAGACCTACCGGGAGATCGTCCTCTCCCAGCTCACCGAAGAGGAGGCCGCGGCATGAGCGGTCCCGCCCGCATGCTCGGCGGCGGTGCGCCGCCCCGCCGCTCGGCCGACTTCCGTGGCTCGGCGAAACGTCTGCTGCGGCAGTTCCGTCCCGAAGCGGCCACGCTCGGCGGCATGGTGGCCTTCGGTGTGCTGGGCGTCGGCTTCAGCGTTCTCGGCCCGAAGATCCTCGGCGACGCCACCGACCTGATCTTCGCGGGCTTCGTCGGCAAGAGGCTGCCGGACGGCGTCAGCCGCGACCAGGTGCTGGACCGCATGCGTGCCGAGGGCGACGACGGCGTGGCCGACATGCTCTCCGGTACGGACTTCACGCCGGGTCAGGGCATCGACTTCAGTGCGCTGAGCCATGTGCTGCTCCTGGTGGTCGCGGTGTACGCGGCGGCGGGGCTGATGATGTTCGTCAGCGGACGGCTGTCGGTGCGGGCCATCAGCCAGACCGTCTTCCGGCTGCGGGAGCAGGTCGAGGCGAAGCTGTCGCGGCTGCCGCTGTCGTACTTCGACAAGCAGACGCGGGGAGAGGTCCTCAGCCGCGTCACCAACGACATCGACAACATCGGACAGACCCTTCAGCAGACCATGGGGCAGATCGTCAACTCCGTGCTGACGGTGGCCGGTGTGCTGGTGATGATGTTCTGGATCTCGCCGCTGCTGGCGCTGGTAGCGCTGGTGACCGTACCGCTGTCGCTGACCGTGGCCACGCGGCTGGGCAAGCGCGCGCAGCCGCAGTTCGTACGCCAGTGGTCCGACACGGGCAAGCTGAACGCCCACGTCGAGGAGATGTACACCGGGCACGCGCTGGTGAAGGTCTTCGGGCGCCAGGAGGAGTCGGCGGCGGCCTTCCGCGAGCACAACGAGGCGCTGTACCAGGCGAGTTACAAGGCGCAGTTCGTCAGCGGCATCATGCAGCCGGCGATGATGTTCGTCGCGAACCTCAACTACGTGCTGGTGGCGGTCGCCGGTGGTCTGCGGGTCGCCTCGGGGGCGCTGTCGATCGGCGACGTACAGGCTTTCGTGCAGTATTCGCGGCAGTTCAGCCAGCCGCTCAACCAGATCGCCTCCATGGCGAACATGGTGCAGTCCGGGGTGGCTTCCGCCGAGCGCGTCTTCGAGATCCTCGACGCCGGAGAGCAGACGCCGGAACCAAGCGACCCGGCCCGCCCCGGCGAGGTGCGCGGCCGCGTGGAACTCGACCGCGTCTCCTTCCGCTACGAGCCCGAACGGCCCCTCATCGAGGATCTGTCGCTCAAGGTCGAGCCGGGCAGCACCGTCGCCATCGTCGGGCCGACCGGCGCGGGCAAGACCACGCTCGTCAATCTGCTGCTGCGCTTCTACGAGACACGGTCCGGGCGCATCCTGCTGGACGGCACGGAGACGGCGGCGATGAACCGCGAGGAGCTGCGCTCCCGAATAGGCATGGTCCTCCAGGACACCTGGCTCTTCCACGGCACGATCGCGGACAACATCGCCTACGGGGCGGGCGGTTCGAGCCGCGAGGAGGTTGAGGAGGCGGCGCGTGCGGCACACGCCGACCGGTTCATACGCACGCTGCCCGACGGCTACGACACGGTCCTCGACGAGGACGGCACCGGCGTAAGCGCGGGCGAGAAGCAGCTCATCACCATCGCGCGAGCCTTCCTCTCCGACCCGGTCATCCTCGTACTCGACGAGGCGACCAGCTCGGTGGACACCCGCACCGAGGTGCTCATCCAGCAGGCCATGGCGCGGCTGGCGCACGGCCGTACGAGCTTCGTCATCGCACACCGGCTCTCCACGATCCGGGAGGCCGACGTGATCCTGGTCATGGAGAACGGGTCGATCGTCGAACAGGGCTCGCACCGTGAGCTGCTGGCGTCCGGCGGGGCCTATGCCCGCCTGTACGAGGCGCAGTTCGCGGCGGCCGTCGCGGAGGTTGACTGAGCGCCCGGCTCCGTTCCGGCACCGGGCGGCGTCGCGGTGCCGGGGTCAGTCGAGATAGCCCCGCAACTGGTCGGCGAAGGCGTGGTCGCGCAGCTTGCCGAGCGTCTTGGACTCGATCTGCCGTATCCGCTCCCTGGTCACGCCGAACAACCGGCCGATCTCCTCAAGGGTGCGCGGGCGGCCGTCGTCCAGTCCGTAACGCAGTTGTACGACCTTGCGTTCGCGTTCGCCGAGGGTGGAGAGCACCGCTTCGAGGTGCTGTCGCAGCAGCAGGAACGCGGCTGACTCCACGGGCGAGGGCGCGTCCCCGTCCTCTATGAGGTCGCCGAGGTGTACGTCGTCCTCCTCGCCGACGGGGGCGTGCAACGACACCGGTTCCTGTGCGAGGCGCAGCACTTCGCTGACTCGCTCGCCGGTGAGGTCGAGATGGGCGGCGACCTCGTCGGGCGTGGGCTCCTGGCCGCGCTCCTGGAGCAGCCGCCGCTGTACGCGTACGACGCGGTTGATCAGCTCGACCACATGGACGGGCACGCGGATCGTGCGGGCCTGGTCGGCGAGGGCGCGGGACATCGCCTGCCGGATCCACCAGGTCGCGTACGTGGAGAACTTGTAGCCGCGGGCGTAGTCGAACTTCTCAACCGCCCGTATCAGCCCGAGATTTCCCTCCTGGACGAGGTCGAGCATGGTCAGGCCGCGGCCCACGTAGCGTTTCGCGACGGAGACGACGAGCCGCAGATTCGCCTCGATCAGACGGCGCTTGGCCATCCGGCCCATGACGACGAGCTGGTCGAGTTCGTGTGCGAGCCGGCCGTCGGGGTGGGTCGCGGGGTCGGTCAGTTTCTCCTCGGCGAAGAGGCCCGCCTCGACACGGCGGGCGAGTTCGACCTCGTCGGCGGCGGACAGCAGCGGGATGCGGCCGATCTCGCGCAGATACTGACGGAAGAGATCTGCGGAGGCGCCGCTGCCGCTCTCCTCGCGCACCGGCTTCTCGGCCTTGTCCGCTTCCGGCTGGTGCTGCTCGTCGGCGGGGCCCGGGGCGGCGGGCGGCGCCGGGAGCGGCGCGGCGGGGGTGAGTACGGGCGGGGTCTGTACGGGGGCGCTTCCTGCTGGCGGACTCTGTACCGGCGGACTCGTCACGGGTGGAGCAACCGGCGCGGGAGCGGCGGCAGTCGGGGTCGCGGTCGCCGTTGCTGTCGGGGCGGCCAGGGCGGGAGCCGTCGAGGCGGCGGGAGGTGCCGCGCTGGTCAGGGTCCGGGTCTGCACGAGGGAGACCTCCAGTGTGCTCGCTGCCGGTTCGGGGGGCGGCGTACATGCTGTTCGGATCAGGGGGCTCTCCGGCATGTGCGGCCGGCACACGCCCCGCTCCAAGGACTCAAGCACCGCACACCAGTGTGGGGTACGACACACTCCGGCCACGAGGGTCGTGCGCCCAGTTTCTGGAATGGACGGTGACTTGTCGCATACATACGGCTACGGGTCTGGCGGACGACCGGGGCCGTTCCGAGGCCGGAACGCGGGCCGCCGGGCGGGCGGAGCCGTGGGGTATGGCCGATTCGGGGCCGACTCGCCCCGGGAGGCGGGCATTTCGGGCCCGGCGAGGGGCGCGCCGGGGCATGGGCGGCGAAGCCGGGCCCTCGGGCAGCGGGGCTAGAGCGCCGCCGCGCCGCGCTCCTGGAGGGAGCGGCCGTACTGCGTGAGCGTCCAGATCTCCTGACGCACCGCCGCAGAGCGTTCATCGTCGCGCTGGGCCTCCAGGCGGCGGGCGCTGCTCTCCAGGTCGGCGATGCGGGCGTTGACGGCGGCGAGGCGCACGGCGACGAGCTGCGTGCCCGCGTACAGCTCGTCGGGTTCGCGGCCGCGGGCGCTGCGCAGCGGCTCCACGACGAGTTCGTGTACGAGCGCTCTCACGGTGTCGTCGGGCGCGGCGGCACGCACACGGCTCACGAAGTCGTCGTCGGCGCCCGTCACGCCGCCCGCCGCTTCGACGGCTTCACGTACGGCGGCGTAGGGCGGTGCGGTGAACTCGTCGGTCTCGTAGGCGTCGAAGGCCGGGGCGACCAACTCGGGGCGCTGAAGGGCGAGTTTGAGCAGTTCACGCTCGACTCGGTGTGCGGGGCTGCGCAGATGGAGGGCGGGGCCGCCATGGGCGGCAGGGGTCTGGGCGCCCGCGCCGCCCGAAGCGGCGGAGGCCGCCTGGGGCGTCCTGCCGTGGGCCTGGCCTCCGCCGGAGCGGCGACGGGCGAGCTGCCCCAGGCGCCGCACCACGAACTGCGTGTCGAGGATGCCCAGCAGCCCGGCGAGACGCACCGCGTACTCGTGCTGGATGGCCGGGTCCTTGATCTGCGCCACGACGGGCGCCGCCTGCTCCAGCGCGGCCGAACGGCCCTCCGCCGTATCGAGGTTGTGCTGCCCGACGATGGAGCGGATGGCGAACTCGAAGAGCGGCGAGCGGTCTTCGACGACCTTCGCCACCGCCTCGTCGCCCTCGGCGATGCGCAGCTCGCAGGGGTCCATGCCCTGCGGCGTGATCGCGATGGACGTACGCGCCGCGAACTTCTGGTCGTCCTCGAATGCCCGCAGGGCCGCCTTGCGTCCCGCCGCGTCGCCGTCGAAGGTGAAGATGACCTCCGAGCCGGAGTTGTCCATCAGCAGCCGGCGAAGGATCTTGATGTGGCCCTCGCCGAAGGACGTGCCGCTGGTGGCGATGGCGGTGGTGACGCCCGCGAGGTGGCAGGCCATCACATCGGTGTAGCCCTCGACGACGACCGCGCGGTTGCCCTTGGCGATGTCCTTCTTCGCGAGGTCGATGCCGTAGAGCACCTGGGACTTGTGGTAGATCGGCGTCTCGGGGGTGTTGAGGTACTTGGGGCCGTGGTCGTCCTCGCGCAGCTTGCGGGCGCCGAAGCCCACAACGTCGCCGGTGATGTCGCGGATGGGCCACATCAGACGGCCCCGGAAGCGGTCGATGGGACGCCCGTTGCGGGCCTCCTGGGCGAGTCCGGAGAGCGTCAGCTCCTTGTCGGAGAAGCCCTTGCCGCGCAGGAAGCGCACCAGATGGTCCCAGCCCGCCGGGGCGTATCCGATGCCGAAGTGCTCTGCGGCGGACTGGTCGAAACCGCGCTCGGTGAGGAAGCGCCGGCCGGTGTCCGCCTCGGGGCTCTGCAACTGCTCGGCGTAGAACGCGGCCGCGGTCTTGTGCGCCTCTACGAGACGGGTGCGCTCGCCCTGCTGGCTGGCCCTGCCGTAACCGCCCTCCTCGTACCGCAGGGTGATCCCCGCCTGGGCCGCGAGCCGTTCGACCGCCTCGGAGAAGGAGAGGTGGTCGACGCGCATGACGAAGTCGAGGGTGTCGCCGCCCTGCTGGCAGCCGAAGCAGTGGAAGAGGCCCTTGGACGGACTGACGTGGAACGAGGGCGACTTCTCGTCGTGAAAGGGGCACAGGCCCTTCAGATTGCCGCCTCCGGCGTTGCGGAGCTGGAGGTACTCCGAGACCACGGCGTCGATCGGGACCGCGCCCCGTACCGCCTTCACGTCCTCGTCGTTGATCCTGCCCGCCACGACGGAAATTGTACGGCGGTCCGCCGACACCCCTCCCGGCACGGCGGGGTGCCGGGGACCCGGGAGGCGGCACGGCGGAGGTGCGCGGGCAGGCGCTGCGGCGCACGAACCCGACGGCCCCCGGACTGGGCCCGGTTGACGGACCGGTTGACGGACCGGTCGGCGCGCCCGGTCAGCGGCCGAGGTCGGACAGCGGTACTGCCGGGTCCGCGAGGGCCTCAGGCTCGACGGCCGCACCGGAGCGGATCAGGTCCTGCACGGCTCCGGTGACGTCCCACACGTTGACGTTGAGCCCGGCCAGTACGCGGTTCTCCCGCAGCCAGAAGGCGATGAACTCCCGCTTGGCGACATCTCCCCTGCACACCACCTGGTCGTAGGCGCCGGGGGGCGCGTAGCCGGAGTACTCCATGCCCACGTCGTACTGGTCGGAGAAGAAGTAGGGCACGCGGTCGTAGACGACGTCACGGCCGAGCATCGAACGTGCCGCCGCGGGGCCGCTGTTGAGGGCGTTGGCCCAGTGCTCGACGCGCAGCGGACCGCCCCACGGGGTCTCACGCAGGGACGCCACGTCGCCGGCGGCGTAGATGTCGGGGTCGGAGGTGCGCAGCGCGGAGTCCACGGCGACGCCTCCGCCCGGCCCTTCGGCGAGTTCGAGCCCGGCGGCCTCGGCGAGGGACGTGCGGGGCGCGGCCCCGATGGCGGCGAGGACGTCGTGTGCGGGGTGTTCGTCGCCGTCGTCGGTGCGTACGGACTGCACCATCCCGTCGGTACCGGTGATCTCGGAGAGCCGTGCGCCGAAGTGGAAACGGACGCCGTGCTCGCGGTGGAGGTCGGCGAAGAGCATGCCCATCTCGGGCCCGAGCACGGAGTGCAGCGGGGTCGGCTCCGGTTCGACGACGGTGACCTCCGCCCCGTACACGCGTGCCGCCGCGGCCACTTCGAGGCCGATCCAGCCTGCTCCGGCGATGACGAGATGGCCGTTCTCCTGGCCGAGTGCCGTGAGACGGCCGCGAAGCCGGTCGGCGTGTGCGATGCGGCGGAGGTGGTGCACGGAGGCGAGGGAGGTGCCGGGGATGTCGAGACGGCGGGGTTCGGCGCCCGTGGCCAGCAGCAGCTTGTCGTAGTTGAGGCGGGTGCCGTCGCCGAGCACCAGGCTCTTGGCGCCGGGGTCGAGGCGTACGACGGTCTGGCCCAGGTGGAGTTCGATGTCCGCGCCCGCGTACCAGGCGGGCTCGTGCACGAACACGCTCTCGCGCTCGTCGGAACCGGCGAGATACCCCTTGGAGAGGGGCGGACGTTCGTAGGGGTGGTCGCGCTCGTCGCCGATCAGGATGACCCGGCCGGTGAAGCCCTCGGCACGCAGGGCCTCGGCGGCCTTCGAACCGGCGAGACCTCCGCCGACGATGACGAACGTCCGGTGTGCGTCGACCACTTGGTTCCTCCTCGCTGAGCTGACCCCCCGACGGAAACTCCACGTGTGAGCGTCCCGCATCGAACGGGCAGCGGGAAGAGGCCCCGGGCAGGTGGCGGGCACAACCGGACACGAAAGGGCCATGGGAGGGCGGCGAACGGGCCCGGCCGGGCGGAGGCGCACCCCGACTCGGGCCGGAGCCGGGCCGGGAGCCGGGCCGGGAGCCGGGCCGGATGCGCACCCTGGGCCGGGTCCGGCCCGATGTGCGGACGCGGGTCAGCCGCGGCGTCCGGCGCGGGTGAGGCGTGCGTGCAGCGAGCGTGCCGAGACGTCCGTCAGCGCGGCGATCTGGTCGACGACGACACGCAGCCGCGCGGCGTCGTCGCCCGCCTCCATGTACAGCGCCCGGAACTGCGGATCGAGGCCCTCCGGCGCGCGAGCGGTCAGTGCGTCCGCGAGTTCGCCGAGCACGACGCGCTGCTCGGCACGCAGCCGTTCGAGGTCGGGGCGCTGCATCACATAGCGGTCCGCGACGGCCTTGAGCACCGCGCACTCCAGCCGCACGCCGCGGGGCACGACGAGTTCGGCGGCGTAGCGGGTGAGCGGGCCCGATCCGTAGGCGCTGCGGGTGGCGCCTTCCGCGGCGAGCGCGAAGCGGCCGATGAGCTGGCTCGTGGCGTCCTTGAGGCGGGCCTGCGCCACGGCGGAGCCGTCGTAGCCGTGCGGCCACCACTCCTGGTCGAGCAACCGGTCGAGCGCTTCGGCGAGTTCGTCGGGTGCGGCGTCGGGGGCGTAGCGCTTCGCTGCGACGTCGAAGATGTCGCGTCGTTCGGGCTCTGCCAGCAGGACGTTGGGGTCGAGGTGGCCAGCGTGCAGACCGTCCTCGACATCGTGTACGGAGTAGGCGACGTCGTCGGACCAGTCCATGACCTGCGCCTCGAAGCAAGTACGCCCTTCGGGCGCGCCCCGCCGGAACCACTCGAAGACGGGCAGGTCGTCCTCGTAGACGCCGAACTTGCCGGAGCCCGGATCGTGGGGGTGGCAGCCGCGGCTCCAGGGGTATTTGGTGGCGGCGTCGAGCGCGGCACGGGTGAGGTTCAGGCCGACGGGGATCAGCGCGCCCGGGGCCAGGTCCTCGGGCCGGGCTGCGGCGCCCTCGGCGGTGCGGCCCACGTCGCCGCCGTCCGGGCCGGGGCCCGGCAGCGGGCTCGCGGCGGCGGTCGCATCGGGGCTCGCGGTCGCCTCGGGGCCCGGGCCGGAGAGAGGGTTCGCGCCCCGGGCCTGGTCCGGGTGAGGGTCGAGGAAGCGCTTCGGCTCCAGCCTGGAGAGGAGCCGCAGCGACTGGGCGTTGCCCTCGAACCCGCCGCAGGGCGCGGCGATTTCGCTCAGTACCCGCTCGCCGTTGTGCCCGAAGGGCGGATGCCCCAGGTCGTGCGCGAGACAGGCGGCCTCCACCAGATCGGGGTCGCAGCCGAGCGCCGCCCCCAGCTCACGGCCGACCTGTGCGCACTCAAGGGAGTGGGTGAGGCGGGTGCGGGGGCTGGCGTCCCATGCCTGTGCGCTGGTGCCGGGGGCGACGACCTGGGTCTTGCCCGCGAGCCTCCGCAGTGCTGCCGAGTGCAGTACGCGTGCACGGTCGCGCTGGAAGGCGGTACGCCCCGGCCGCTTGTCGGGCTCGGGCGCCCAGCGCTCGATGTCGGCCGGGCCGTAGGGGGCCGGAGCGCCACCGGGCCGTCCGTGGCCGGGCTCGTGGGCGGGCCCGTGGCCGGTACCGCCGGTGCCACCGGTGGTCTGTGTGTCGTACGTGCCGTGCATAGAGCCGACCGTAGCGGCACGGGCGCGGAACGGGACGGGCGGAGCACTGGCCGGTGCCGGGCCGGGACCCGTGCGCTATGCGTGTGCGAGCGGGGTCAGGGCGGGAGCGGGAACTTCGGCGGGGGCGGCCGGACGGGTACCGGTGCCACGGCGGGCGCCGCCCCGGAGCGCCGGTACCGCCGCGCATGCCTCGTCGAAGCGGTGCAGTACGAGCCTGACCAGCGCCGGATGCGCACCGATCGGGGACGAGGCCGCCCAGGGCGCTTCGGCGGCACAGCGCGCGGCGAAGTACCCCGGTGCGGTGAAGCAGGACGCCATGGCGATGCGCCGGTGCCCCTCGGCGCGGAGCGTGCTTACCGCCTCGGGGACCGTGGGCCGGGCGGCGGAGGCGTAGGCGGGCAGCACGGGAGTGCCGCCTCCGAGCCGTTCGCCGAGTACGGCCGCGATGCGACGCGTATCGTCCGCCGACTCCGGATCGCGTGAACCGGCGGCGGCCAGCACCACGGCGTCCGGCCCCCGGCTCTCGCCCCGTACGGCCTCCGTCAGCCGCTCGTGCAGAGCCTCGGCGAGCAGCGGATGCGGACCGAGGGGTTCGGCAACGGTGCCGCGGAGGTGCGGGGCGTCGGCGAGGGCACGCGGGATGTCGTGCTTGACGTGGTGCCCGTGCCCGAACAGCAGCGGTACGAGCACCACTTCGGCACCGCGCGGCAACGCGGCCAGTGTGCGCGGAAGGGCGGGTTCGTTCAGCTCGATATGGCCCAGCTCGGCGTGGAGCCCGGGGCGTGCCGCCCTTACGGCCGCGAGCAGCGAGTCGACTGTACGCAGTGCCGCGGGGTCGCGGGAGCCGTGGGCGACCGCGACCAGCACGGGGGCGGCGGCCCGGGTAGCGGGACGCGCTCCGGCCGGGCGTATCGCCGTCAACTGGGTGTGGAGCTGGGAGGTGAGGCGGGTCATGAGCTGCGCCGTACTGTCGAGGCCGTGCGGTTGGTCGGGGCCGGGCAGTGGCTCGGGGCCGGGACGGGATTCGGGTGGTGGCGACGCCGTCATGGACAGAGGCTGCCTCGCGGTCTTTGCCGTGCTGTTGCCTGCGTTCGGCGGCCTCGTTGCGGCGAACTCACCGAGGCGGCGACGGCGTGCTGAGCACCGGTTGCCGGGGCCGTTACGCGGGCCGCGGCCGTATGTAACAGTCACGCCGCACGCTGGCGCCATGCACGCGAACCCCCTCGACGGCCCCCTCGGCGCGGTCGGCGCCCTGGACGGCGATTCCGTCGACGTCCTGCCCGGCACCGACACCCACTGCCCGTACTGCGCGCTCCAGTGCGGAATGACGCTGCGCCCGGCGGACGGAGGCGGCGACGGGCCCGTTCGTCCGGAGACCGGACCGGAGGCAGGCACAGGCATCCGTCTGGAGGTCGCCGAGCGCCCGGACTTCCCCGTCAACCGGGGCGCGCTGTGCGGCAAGGGCCGTACGGCGCCGCCGAACTGCTCGCACCGCACGCCCGGCTCACCCAGCCGCTGATACGGCGCCCCGAGTCGGGCCGCCTGGAGCCCGCCGGGTGGGACGAGGCGCTGGCGACGACCGCCGCCGCCCTGGCCCGTACCCGCGAGACGCACGGCCCTGACGCGGTCGGTGTCTTCGGCGGTGGCGGGCTGACCAACGAAAAGGCCTACGCGCTGGGCAAGTTCGCACGCCTGGTGCTGGGGACCTCGCAGATCGACTACAACGGGCGGTTCTGCATGTCGTCCGCGGCCGCCGCCGCCAACAGGGCCTTCGGGCTCGACCGCGGGCTGCCTTTCCCGCTCGCGGACGTCGCACGCACGGACTGCCTCATCCTCGTGGGCTCCAATCTCGCCGAGACGATGCCGCCCGCACTGCGCCGCCTCACCGAACTACGCGAAGGCGGTGGCAAGTTGATCGTCGTCGATCCCCGCCGCACCCGGACCGCCGAGCAGGCCGACCTGCATCTCGCGCCGCGCCCCGGCACCGATCTGGCCCTGGCGCTGGGCCTGTTGCACCTGGTCGTGGCCGAAGGGCGGCTGGACACGGAGTACATCGACTCCCGCACCAGCGGCTGGCCCGAGGCCCGCAGCGCGGCCATGGCGCACTGGCCCGAACTGGTGGAGGGCATCACCGGGGTGCCCGTGCCCCGACTGCGGGAAGCCGTACGGCTGTTCTGCGACGCCGAGCACGCGATGGTGCTCACCGCACGCGGTCCCGAACAGCAGTCGAAGGGCACGGACACCGTCGGCGCCTGGATCGATCTCTGTCTGGCGACAGGCCGCCCCGGCCGCCCGTTCTCCGGCTTCGGCTCGCTGACCGGGCAGGGCAACGGGCAGGGCGGACGCGAACACGGCCAGAAGGCGGACCAGTTGCCCGGTTACCGCCGTCTCGACGACCCCGCGGCCCGTGAACATGTCGCCGGTGTCTGGGGCGTCGACCCCGCGAGCCTGCCCGGCCCCGGGCGCAGCGCGTACGAACTGCTCGACGCGCTCGGCGGCGACGTGCGCAGCCTGCTGCTCGCGGGCTCGAATCCCGTGGTCTCCGCGCCGCGCGCCGCACATGTCGAACAGCGGCTGCGCGCACTGGACTTCCTCGTCGTGTGCGACGTCGTGCTCTCCGAGTCGGCGCGACTGGCCGATGTGGTGCTTCCCGTCGCGCAGTGGGCGGAGGAGACCGGCACCACGACCAATCTGGAAGGCCGCGTGCTGCTGCGCCGCAAAGCGGCCGAACCGCCTCCAGGGGTGCGTACGGACCTTCAGGTGCTGGAGGGGCTTGCCGCACGACTCGGCTGGGAGAAGGGCTTCCCGGCCGATCCCGGTGAGGTCTTCGAGGAGCTGCGGCGTGCCTCGGCGGGCGGCCCAGCGGACTACTCGGGCATCACCTACGGACGTATCGCGGCGGAGGACGGGGTGTTCTGGCCGTGCCCCAGACTCCCGGAGGAGCAGGGGGACTCGGGGAGCGCCGAGACTCCGCCGGTGGCCGGGCAGGCGCTCCCGGGAGAGGGCGGCAGCAGCGCGAGCACGGGCCACGGGACCGCACGGGCGCATCCCGGCACGCCACGCCTCTTCCGCGAACGGTTCGCCACCCCGGACGGGCGGGCCCGCTTCGTCTCCGTGTCGCACCGTCCGGCCGCCGAGGAGCCCGACGAGGAGTACCCGCTGCGGCTGACGACGGGCCGGGTGCTCTCCCAGTACCAGTCGGGCGCGCAGACGCGCCGGGTGGACGCGCTCAACGACGCGGCGCCCGGCCCCTTCGTCGAGCTGCATCCGCGGCTGGCGGGGCAGTTGGGCACCGAGGACGGCGATGTGCTCGCTGTCGTCTCACGGCGGGGGCGTGCGGTGGCACCGGCCCGCGTGACCAGCGGCATACGGGCGGACACGGTGTTCATGCCGTTCCACTGGAGCGGCGAGGGCCGCGCGAACTCGCTCACCAATCCGGCGCTCGACCCGTATTCGCGGATGCCGGAGTTCAAGGTCTGCGCGGTACGGGTGGAACGCGTGGGACGCACGGAACACCCGGACGCACCTGAGGCATCGGAGGCATCGGACGCGCCAGAAGCCCCGGAGGCCCCGGACGCCACCGACGGGCGGGACGGCCCCCACCCGCCCAACGGAGCAACCGCACCCGGCAGTTGACGCGTCCCACCGGTCGTGCCTCTCAGACGTGTCGTGCCTCTCAGACGTGTCGTGCCACTTGGACGTACCGGAGACAGCAGTGGTGACGTGACCCGTTCCGGCGGCGCCGCCCGTACGGGTCAGGGGCCGCCGGAGGGCGCGGCCCGCACCGCGCGCACCGCCCGCCGCAGACGTGCCGTGCAGGCGCTGATGCTGTGCTGCGTGCTCGGTCTGCTGCCCGCTACATGGCTCCGGGTGTCGACCGGTGACATACGCATGACCTCCGGCGACGTCGGCGCAGGCGCCCCCTCGGCCCCCGTCGCCGTGGTCTTCGGCGCAGGCCTGTGGGACGGGGAGCCCTCCCCGTACCTCGCGCACCGCCTCGACACGGCGGCCGGGCTCTACGAACGCGGAAGTGTGCGGGCGGTGCTCGTCACCGGCGACAACAGCCGCAAGGACTACGACGAACCGGACGCCATGCGCGACTACCTCACCGAGCGCGGAGTCCCAGCACGGCGCATCGCCGCAGACTTCGCGGGCTTCGACACCTGGGACTCGTGCTCGCGTGCCTCCCGCGTCTTCGGTGTCCGCCGTGCGCTGCTGGTCAGCCAGGACTTCCACATCCGCCGTGCCCTGGCGCTGTGCCGTGCGGCGGGCATCGACTCCTACGCGGTCGCCGTCCCGGAACCCCGCGACATCACCTGGTACGCGGGCGGTGCGCGCGAGATCCCCGGTGCCGCGAAGGCGGCGTTCGAGGCGTCCGTCACCCCGGACCCGCACTTCCTCGGGCCGCACGAGCCCGGCGTGGACCGGGCGCTCGCCGACGCCGGCAAGGACCGGTAGGCCGGAGTGGCCGGAGGCCCCTTCGGCAGCCCGTACGGGAACCGCCGAACCGGCCCGTCGGAAACTCATGCGACATCGGACCGGCCCGGCGGCACACTCACCCGGCATGGACCGCCGAGTGATCAGCAGCCTCGCCCATCGTGACCACCCCGTCGCCGCCCCGCTGAGCGACGCCTCCGTGGACCGTCTCCTCGACCGTGCGCTGCCGCGTGGCGACGAGCGTCTGCTCGACCTCGGCTGCGGAGAGGCGGCCTGGCTGCTGAGGGCGCTCACACCACGCCCGGGGGCCCGCGGCGAAGGCGTCGACACGTCGAGGGACGCGCTGACCAGGGCACGTGAGGCGGCACGCGCCGCCGGGCTGGACGCCCGTCTGACGCTGCACGAGCAGGACGCGGCGGGCTTCACCTCGCCGCACGTCTTCGGTCTCGTCGCCGTCGTCGGCTCCACCCACGCCTTCGGCGGTCTGCTGCCCGCTCTCGCCACGGCCCGTACACATCTGGCGGCGGGCGGCCGCGTACTCGTCGGTGAGGGCTTCTGGGAACGTGAGCCCTCGCCTGCCGCGCTGGCCGGACTGGGCGCGTCCCACGACGAGTTCGACGATCTCGCCACGACCGTGGAGCGTGTGGCGGAGGACGGCTGGACGCCCGTGTACGGGCATGTCTCCACGCAGGACGAGTGGGACGACTACGAGTGGTCGTGGACGGGCTCGCTGTCGCGCTGGGCCCTGGACCACCCCGGGCGTCCCGATTCCGCCGAAGCCCTCCGGGCCGCGACCGCGCACCGCGACGGCTGGCTGCGCGGCTACCGGGGGACGCTCGGCTTCGTGACGCTGCTGCTGCGTGCCTCGTAGGACCGTCACCGACGGGGCCCGTGCGGAAATCCCGCAGAGTCCCGCACAGGATCGCGCACAGAATCCCGCCGGGAGCGATGAGTTGCCGCCGCGTCCCCGGTCTCCATCCGTACAGGGAAAAACAGCGGAAAGGCGGCAGAACGTGTCTACGAAGATCTTCGTCAATCTCCCCGTTCAGGACCTCGACAAGTCCAGGGACTTCTTCTCCCGGCTCGGCTACTCCTTCAACTCGCAGTTCTCGGACGACAACTGCGCATGCCTCGTCATCAGCGACGACATCTTCGCGATGCTGCTCACGGAGCCCTTCTTCAAGTCGTTCACGAAGAAGGAGATCGCCGACTCCCGTAACAGCACCGAGGTGATGCTCGCGCTGAGCGCCGACAGCAGAGCGGACGTCGACGAACTCGCCGACAAGGCGCTGGCGGCCGGAGGCCGCGCCGCGGGCGACCCCCAGGACCACGGCTTCATGTACGGGCGCAGCTTCTACGACCTCGACGACCACCACTGGGAGGTCGTGTGGATGGACCCGGCCGTCATAGAGCAGCAGGAGAGCTGAACGGCCGAACGGTACGGGCGCGGCGGGGAGTGCACCGCCGCCGGCGCCTGCCCGTGCCGCGACGCGGACGCCCCCGGAGGCCGACGGCCCCCGGGGGCCCGGGACTTCACCCGGCCGAGGTCTCCTCCTCGACCCAGGCGAGATACGCCTCGCCGCCGCGCACCACCGGGGTGGCGATGATCTCCGGTACGTCGTAGTCGTGCTCCCGGTCGATGTACGCCTCCAGCGCCTCGTAGCGAGCGCTGCTCGTCTTGAACAGCACCTGCCACTCCGGGTCGTTCTGTACGGCGCCCTCCCAGCGGTACACGGAGGTGACGGGTGCGCTGATCTGCGCGCAGGCGGCCACCCGTTCGCGTACGGCACCGGCCGCCAGCTCGCGTGCCTTCTCCTCGCTGCCGGTCGTCGTCAGCACGGTCAAGAACCTGGGCTCGTCGCTCATGGCTCCACCTTGTCACCGGTGGCCGACGCGCCGCGCCCGCTCCCCCGACGTCGTGCGGCCGTACTGCCGTGCTCCGGCGCTGCGGTGCTGCCGTACTGGTGCGCTGTCGTACGGCCGTACTGCCGTGCACGTCACGGGAACGGCAGCGTCCCCGCGAGCACGGTCACCATCACGAGCACGGCGGGGAAGCAGGCGAGGAACATCGCGAAGGTGTAGCCCATGATGTCGCGGGCCTTGAGCCCCAGGATCGCCAGCGTCGGAAGCATCCAGAACGGCTGGAGCAGATTCGCCGACGCCTCGCCGAGGTCGTAGACGACGACCATCCAGCCCTGGTCGACATGGAGCCGGTTCGCCGCGTCGATGACGTAGGGCGCCTCGATGACCCACTTGCTGCCGCCGCTCGGTACGAAGACGCCCAGCACCGCCGAGTAGACGGCGATCAGCGGTGCGAAGAAGACCTCGTTGGAGACGCTGACCAGCCAGCCCGCCACCTGCTTGGAGATGCCGGTGAAGGCGATCATGCCGAAGATGCCGCCGTAGAACGGGAATTGGAGCAGCACGCCGGAGGCAGCGGGCGCTCCGCGCCGCACCGCGTCGACCATCCGTATGGGACGCCAGTGCAGGCACAGCGCCAGCAGCAGCAGGATCAGATTGACGGTGTTCAGATCGAGCGCCGCGATCGGGTTCCCCTCCGCCGCGGCGAAGTGCCGTACGAGATACCACAGGCCCAGCAGCCCGATCAGGACGGTGAAGACGGGGCTGCTCTCCAGCCAGTCTCCGGGCCGCGAACGGCGCGCCTCCACGGTCTTCTCCCCCACCAGCGGCCGCAGTTCGATGCCCAGGTCCTCGGCGGTCTTCGCCCGCGACGGCGACGGCGTCAGGAACCACGCCATAGTGAGGGCGACGGCGAAGACCACGGCCGTGGCCAGCAGGCTCTGCCAGGTGAAGACCGTCTCGGTGAGCGGGATGACCCCGTCGCCGCCGCGTCCTTCCGCGATGACGTCCCGCACGGGCTTGGGGCTGGAGGCCTCGCTGGCGACCTGGAGCGCGGCGGACCCGGACAGCCCCTGCGCCCACACCGTGCCCAGCCCGAGGAAGGCCATCGCGCCGATCGCGCGGTAGTCGACGCCCCGTACGACGCGGGCGGTCTCCTTGGCGAGGATGGCGGAGAAGACCAGGCTGAACGCCCAGTTGAGATACGAACTGGCCATCGCCACCGCGGCGGTGAAGGTGATCGCCGCGCGGGGCGACCGCGGTATCCGCGCCATCCTGGCTATCAGCTTCGCGACGGGAGCCGAGACCGCGACCGCGTACCCACCGATGATGATCATCGCCATCTGGAGGGTGAACTCGATCAGCGACCAGAAGCCCTTGCCCCAGGAGTCGACGAGCGTGGCGGGGCGCTCACCCGTCGACAGCCCGAGCGCGAAGATCAGGAACGTGCCGACGAGTACGAAGCCGAAGGCGTCCGGAAGCCACTTCTCCGTGAAGGCGGTGAACCGCAGCGCGGTGCGCGCCAGCAGCGTCTCCCTCGGCTCCGCTCCGGCCGGCTCCCCGGCGTTCCGGGTGCTCCCTGCGTTACCGGCGCCGCCGGTGCCGTCGTCTTGCGCGGTCGTCTCCGGCCCGCGGGGCTTGTCCTTCTCTCCCGCAGCCTCGGTCCCGTCGTTCCTGGCCATGGTCCACCTCGCTCGCTCCGGGCCCGGTCCGTCCCGGCGCATCCTGACGAGCGGAGTACGCGAGGGGAAGCTGCCGCCTGCGCAAAGTTGCAGAACCGGAAGCATGTTGGCGACGGAGCCCATGCGATGGGGCCGAGCTATGGGGCGCGTGAACATTGCGCGCGGGCGGGGGTTGAGAGCGGCGGCGCGCAGTACGGCGATCCTGAAGCCCTCACGGAAGCACTCGGACTCCGGACGGCCTTCACGAGCCGCCGCTTCCTTGATGATCCGCAGATACTCCTCGTCGACCATGACGGTCGTCTTCTTCAGCGACATTAAGGTTGTGGAACCTCCAACCAGCACATTGACCGTCGGCCGCGCGAACGTCTCACACACCGCCTGCCCGCCCGCTGAGGGCACCGTTCCCCTGGGGAAACAGCGGTGATGCGGTGGGGTAACAGGCAGCGCGCAGGCTCGTTGCCATGGACTTGCGGAGCGCGCGGCAGCGGGTGGTGGTGATCGGCGGCGGCATGGCCGGGGCGCGGCTCGCCCAGGCGCTGGGTGCCGCGGGCGCCGCCCCCGGCGCGGGCGCCGCCGTGGATCTCACAGTCGTCGGCGAGGAGTCCCACGCCCCGTACAACCGGGTACTGCTCGCCGATGTGCTCGCCGGGCGGTACGCGCCGGACGTCGTCGCGCTTCCCGCGAGCCGGGCCCGGTGGCTGCGCGGGGTGCGTGCCGTACGGATCGACCGTGCCGAGCGGCGCGTCGTGTGCGACGACGGCGGCGTACTCCCCTACGACACTCTGGTGCTGGCCACGGGCGCCAACCCCGTACTGCCGCCGCTGCGCGGCCTGTTCACACCCGGCGGAGGCGAACTCCCCGACGGCGTGAGGGCGTTCCGCACCATGGACGACTGTCTCGCCCTGCACGCGGAGGTGCGGCCCGGCATACCGGCGGTGGTGGTCGGCGGCGGGCTGCTCGGCGTCTCCGCTGCACGGGCGCTGGCCCGCCGCGGCGCGCAGGTCGTGCTCGCGCATCAGGGCGAACGCCTCATGGAGCGTCAACTCGACGCCGCTTCCGCCGAGTTGCTGCGGCGCCACCTGGAAGAGCTGGGCGTGGAGGTGCATACGGAGTGCCGGGTACGCGGTCTGCTCACGGGACCCGCCGACGAGCGCACGTCCGAAGCCGGAGGCGCCCGGACGGCCCGCCCCGGAGGCGGCCACGACTCTCGGCCCCAGGCACCCGCCACGCGCACCCGCCCGCAGGGTCCACGCGCCGTACACGCCGTCCAACTCGCCGACGGCCACGCCCTCGACGCCCGGCTCGTCGTGCTCGCCTGCGGAGTACGCCCCCGTACCGGGCTCGCCGAGGCGGCCGGTCTCACCGTCTCCCGCGGCGTCGTCGTCGACGACCGGCTGCGTACGAGCGATCCGCGCATCCACGCCGTCGGCGACTGCGCCGAGCACCGAGGCGTCCTCTACGGGCTCGCCGGACCGGCGCAGGAGCAGGCCGACGCCCTGGCCCGCGTCATCGCCGACGGCTCCGCCGCGGCGGCCTACGGCGGCACCCGCTCCCTCACCCGCCTCACGCTCGCGGGCGGTGAAGGGGCCCGACAGCCCCTGGACCTGGCCGCGTTCGGCGATCCGCTTCCCCGCGAGGACGACGACGTCGTCAGCCTCACCGACGCCACCCGAGGCGTCCACCGCAAGGTCGTCGTCCGCGACGACAGGCTCGTCGGCGGCATCCTCCTCGGCGATCTCGCCGCGGTCGGCACGCTCGCCCGTACCTATGAGACCGGCGAAACGCTGCCGCCCGAGCCGCTGCTGCACCTGCTCACCCACGACGGAGAGGCCCTTCGATGACAGCGACGCCGAGGACGTCCGGGACACCCGCGACATCCGCGATGCCGCAGAAGACCGCGACCGCGAAACCGACGATCGTGCTGGTCGGTCATGGAATGGTCGGTCAGCGCTTCCTGGAGGCCCTGGCCGCTCGCGGCGTCACCGCGGCCGCACGCGTGGTGGTGCTGTGCGAGGAGCCGCGCCCGGCCTACGACCGGGTGCGGCTCACCTCGTACTTCTCCGGCACGACCCCTGCCGAACTCGCCCTGTGCGACGAGGACTTCGTCTCCGAGCACGGCATCGAGCTGCACCTGGGCGACCCCGCCGTCGCCGTCGACCGCGAGCGCCGCAATGTCACCTCACGCTCGGGGCTGACCGTCGGCTACGACGTGCTGGTGATGGCCACCGGGTCGTATCCCTTCGTGCCGCCCGTCCCCGGCAGCGACGCCGCCGGCTGCTTCGTCTACCGCACCGTCGACGACCTCCTCGCCATCGAGGAGTACGCGAAGAACTCGGCACGCACCGGCGTCGTCGTGGGCGGCGGGCTGCTGGGCCTGGAGGCCGCGGGTGCGCTGCGGGGGCTCGGACTGCGCACGCACATCGTCGAGTTGAGCGAACGGCTGATGGCGCTCCAGGTCGACGCGGGAGGCGGCGCGGCGCTGCGCCGCACCCTCGAAGGGATGGAGCTGGAGGTGAGTACCGGCGTCGCGGCCGAGGAGATCGTCACCGGCGAGGGCGGCAGCGGAGGCGGCCCGGGTGCCGTGACGGCCATGGCGCTCTCGGACGGGTCCCGGCTGCCCACCGACATGGTCGTCTTCGCAGCCGGGGTGCGCCCCCGCGACCAGCTCGCTCGCGAGGCCGGTCTGGCCACGGGCGGGCGCGGCGGCATCACGGTCGACGAGCGGTGCCGCACGGACGACCCCGACGTGTATGCGATCGGCGAGTGCGCCGAGGCCGCCGACGGGACGGTCTACGGGCTTGTCGCGCCCGGCTACGAGATGGCGGAGACGGCCGCGGACGCCGTCGCGGCCCGGCTGGCGGACGCGGACCGGCCGGCGGGCGCCGCCAGGCCGGAGGAGCCCCGCAGCTTCACCGGCGCCGACACCTCGACCAAGCTGAAACTCCTCGGCGTCGACGTCGCGTCGTTCGGCGACGCGCACGGCGCGGCCGGCGCAGGCAGCCTCGACGTCGTCTACTCCGACTCCCGCGCGGGGGTCTACAAGAAGCTGGTGGTCTCCCCCGAGGGGACGCTGCTCGGTGGCGTACTCGTCGGCGACGCCGAGTCCTACGGCACGCTGCGGGCGCTCACCGGCACCGTGCCGCCCGTACCGCCGGAGTCGCTGGTGCTCCCGCCCGGCAGCGGCGACGGCTCCGCCGCGGGCGGGGCAGGCGGGCTGGGCCCCGCCGCGCTGCCCGACACCGCGGTCGTCTGCAACTGCCACCACGTCGACAAGGGCGCCGTCCGCGCCGCCGTCTCCGAACTGGGGTGCACGGACGCGGCGTCGGTGCGCAAGTGCACCAAGGCCGGTACGGGGTGCGGCAGTTGCGTCAAGGTCGTCGGCCAGATCGTGGACGCCGAGCTGGAGGCCAACGGCGTGGCCGTCGACAAGGGGCTGTGCGGCTGCTTCGCCCGCACACGCGCCGAGCTGTACGAGATCGTACGCACGCTGCGGCTGACGTCCTTCGCCGAACTGCTGGAGTCCCACGGCCGCGAGGAGGCACGCGACGGCGAGGGCTGCGAGGTGTGCAAACCCGCGGTGGCCTCGATCATCGCCTCGCTCGCTCCCTCCATCGGCGCCGGCGGTCACGTACTGGACGGCGAACAGGCCGCGTTGCAGGACACCAACGACCACTTCCTCGCCAACCTCCAGCGCAACGGCTCGTATTCGGTCGTGCCCCGCGTGCCCGGCGGTGAGATCACCCCGGAGAAGCTGATCGTGATCGGCGAGGTGGCAAGGGACTTCGGCCTCTACACGAAGATCACGGGCGGTCAGCGCATCGACTTGTTCGGCGCCCGCGTGGACCAGCTTCCGGCCGTGTGGGCACGCCTCGTCGAGGCGGGTTTCGAGTCGGGCCACGCGTACGGAAAGGCGCTGCGCACCGTCAAGTCCTGTGTGGGCAGCACCTGGTGCCGCTACGGCGTGCAGGACAGCGTCCGCATGGCGATCGACCTCGAACTGCGGTACCGGGGGCTGCGTTCGCCGCACAAGCTGAAGGCGGCCGTATCGGGCTGCGCCCGTGAGTGCGCGGAGGCGATGGGCAAGGACTTCGGGGTGATCGCCACGTCGTCCGGCTGGAATCTGTACGTGGGCGGCAACGGCGGGGCGACGCCGCGCCACGCGGACCTGCTCGCGCAGGACCTCGACGACGGCGAACTGGTGCGCCTGACCGACCGGTTCCTGATGTTCTACATCCGCACCGCCGACCGGCTGGAGCGGACCTCGGCCTGGCTGGAGCGCATCGAGGGCGGGCTGGAGCACGTCAGGGACGTCGTGGTGCACGACTCGCTGGGGCTGTGCGGCGAGTTGGAGGCGCTGATGGCCGAGCACGTGGCGCACTACCGCGACGAGTGGTCCGAGACCCTGGCCGACCCGGAGAAGCTGGCCCGCTTCGTGTCGTTCGTCAACGCACCCGACGTTCCCGACCCCGCGGTGCGCTTCGTGGCCGAACGCGACCAGATCAAGCCGGACTTGACGCTTCTCTCCGGCCCGGACATCCCCGTGCGCGCCACCGGTGGCGTACGCACTGCCGAACTCGAAGGGACGGTCACCCGATGACGACCATGACGACGGACATGACGACGGACGTGGCAACGGAGGAGACGAGGGCCGGGGCGGCCGGGGCGGCGGACACCGGCACCGGCACTGGCACTGGCGGGGCGGCGGTCGCCGCCCGCAGTCTCCAAGTGCGCGACGAGCAGGGCTGGTTCACGGTGTGCGCCCTGGACGGGCTGACTCCCGGACGCGGAGTGGCGGCGCTGCTGCGCGACGGATCGCAGGCCGCGGTCTTCCTCGACCGCGCCGGACGTACGTATGTCGTGGGCAACCGGGACCCGTTCACCGGTGCCTACGTCCTCTCCCGTGGGCTGCTCGGCTCCGCGGACGGCGTGCCGTTCGTCGCGTCTCCGCTGCTGAAGCAGCGCTTCGACCTGCGCAGCGGACGCTGCCTGGACGACGACGGGGTGAGCGTCCCGGTGTTCCGCTCCCGCACGCGCTGAGGGCGGGCGCGGTCCGGGGTCCGCGCGCCACGCACCGCGCACCGCGCACCACGCGCGGAACGGCCCTGGGCACGGTCCGCCTCGACCGGGCCCCGGCGCGGGCCAGTCGAGTCACGTACGGCGCCGGAGCGAGCGAGCCACGGCCCGGCGGCCGGTACCGGCTCCCGCCCCGGCCCGGACTCAGCCGCGCAGCTCCTCCGCCGCCTCCGCCACCCTCGCGATGAGCCGCAGCAGCGTCTCCTGCTCGCCGGCGTCGAGCGGCGCGAGGAAGACGCGGTTCATCCGGGCGGTGCGGGCGACGAGTCTGCGGTGCAGTCTGCGGCCGTCCTCCGTCAGCCTCAGCACATTGCGCCGCCCGTCCTCCGGGTCGCGCACCCGCTCGACCAGCTCCCGCCCGGCGAGGCGGGCCACCAGGTCGGCGATGGTGGACCGGTCGAGACGTACATGGTCGCTGAGGGTGCGCTGGTCCATGCCGGGCTTCTCCTCCAGCGCGTTGAGCACCGCGAACTGCGGTGACGTCGTCTCCTCGGAGACCATCGCGCCCCACAGCAGGGTGTGGGCCTGCTGAAGCCGACGGGCCAGATGCCCCGGGTGCGTGCTGAGATCGACCGCCGCCATGCGCTCCCCGCTCTCCCTCGCCCGCTGCCGCCACCCCGTGCGGCCCGGGACGGGACCGCCCCGGCGGGATTTTCCGATCGTGCACTGATTGATTCTGGTGTCCCACTGCTCAGGGTGTCGAGACTTCCCCGCGCTTTGGCCGCCGTCCTGCGTACCCGGTCTCACCTCGGCCTCACCGACCCGCACCACCCTTGACGCACTGCGCCCACAGTGGCAGCGTCGGAGCCATTCCGCAGAAATCGCTCAGCACACTGAGCATTTCGTGAGCTGCTCCGCGGCCGGTTCGTCGGTTCCGCCGCATGTGGCCGGCGACTCGTGCCCGTCCGCGAGAGCCGACAGGGAGTGCGTCCATGACCCTCACCCAGCGAGACATCGACCGCGAGGTCGCCGAGCTGCGTGACGCCTACGAGAGGTCACGCGCGGCCGGAGCCCCCGCCGCCGCCCATCCCTCCCGCGACTACGCCCCGTACCGCAGCAGCGTGCTGCGCCACCCCAAGCAGCCCCTGGTCCCGGTGGAGCCGGACCCCGAGACCGTCGAACTGCACACCCCGGTGTTCGGCCCGACGGACGTCACCGACACCGACAACGACCTGACGCGGCAGCACACCGGTGAACCGCTCGGCGAGCGCATCACCGTCTCCGGGCGGCTCCTGGACCGTGCGGGCCGCCCCGTTCGCGGCCAGCTCATCGAGCTGTGGCAGGCCAACGCCGCCGGACGCTACGCACATCTGCGCGACCAGCATCCCGCGCCGCTCGATCCCAACTTCACGGGCGTAGGGCGGACGTTGACCGGCGACGACGGCAGCTACAGCTTCACCACCATCAAGCCCGGCGCGTACCCGTGGCGCAATCACGAGAACGCCTGGCGGCCCGCCCACATCCACTTCTCGATCTTCGGCACCGCGTTCACGCAGCGGCTGGTGACGCAGATGTACTTCCCCGGCGACCCGCTCTTCGCCCACGACCCGATCCTCCAGTCCGTCACCGACGAGTCGGCGCGGCAGGCGCTCGTGGCGGCATACGACCACGGGCTCTCGCGCTCGGAGTGGTCGCTGGGCTACCGCTGGGACATCGTCCTCGACGGACCGTCCGCCACCTGGATCGAGGAGGGCCGCTGATGCACGGCACACACACAAGCGCGCACACCCCCGGCGGCGCCTCCCCTCAGCCGTCGCTTCAGCCGACCCCGTCCCACACCGTGGGCCCGTTCTACGGATACGCGCTGCCCTTCCCCGGCGGCGGCGACGTCGCGCCCACCGGCCACGGCGAGACCGTCACGGTGCACGGTCACGTCTACGACGGGTCGGGCGCGCCCGTGCCCGACGCACTGATCGAGCTGTGGCAGGCCGCGCCCGACGGGGACCTCGGCGGAGCGCCCGGTTCCATGCGGCGGGACCCCGTCGACGGCGGCCATCTCGGCCGTAACGGCGTGGACTTCACCGGCTTCGCCCGTGTGCCGACGGACGCGGACGGGCACTGGGCGGCACGCACGCTCAAGCCCGGCGCACGCCCGGGGCACGCGCCGTACATCAGCGTGTGCGTCTTCGCCCGCGGACTGCTGCACCACCTCTTCACCCGCGTGTACTTCCCGGAGGACACTCGGGCCCACGCCGAGGACCCTCTTCTCGCCTCGCTCGACGCCGGACGGCGCGAGACCCTGGTGGCTACGGCTGAACGTGCCGCCACAGGCTCGTACCGCTTCGACATCCGGCTTCAGGGCGAGAAGGAGACGGTCTTCCTTGACTTCCACTGATCCGGGCCACAGGCCGGGGGACGGAGACGACCGCGGCCCCCGCGCGGAGCCCCGCCCCGGCACAGGCGCAGGCGCGGAGCCCCGCCCCGGCAGCGGCGGCGGCCCCGGTGAGAGGCCGGGTCCCGGACCGGAGGACCACGGTCTGCTGGCACCCGCCCGTGCGGGCTCCGCAGCCGAGTCCGCCACCGGCGACGCCGCGGTCCTTCAGGCCCTGCTGGACGCCGAGGCCGCGCTGACCAGGGCCCAGGCCCGGCTTGGACTGGCGCCCGCGGAGTTCGCCTCGGCGGTCACGGACGCCGCCCGCGCCGACCGCTTCGACGTACGCGGCCTGGCGCTGCGCGCACGCTCCGGCGGCAATCCGGTGATTCCCCTGGTGGCGGACCTGACGGACGCCGTGGGGCCGGACGCCGCGCCGTATGTGCACCGGGGCGCCACCAGCCAGGACGTGCTCGACACCGCGCTGATGCTGGTCGCAGCCCGCACCCTGGACGCCGTACTGCCCGATCTGGACCGTACGGCGCGCGAACTGGCCGTCGTCGCCGCCGAGCACCGCGACACCCCCATGCCGGGGCGGACGCTGACCCAGCACGCCGTGCCGACGACCTTCGGCCTGAAGGTCGCGGGCTGGCGCAGCCTCGTACTGGACGCATACGACCGGCTGTCGGCGGCACGGGCGGCGCTCCCCGTCCAACTGGGCGGCGCGGCGGGCACGCTGGCGGCGTTCACCGCTTACGCCGAGGCCGGGGGAGGCACGGTTGCGAGCACGGGCGCGGGAGGCGGAGGCGGCGACGGCTCCCGGCCGAGGACAGGTCCCGGCAGCCACGGCCCCGAGAAGGAGTCCTCGCACGGCGCGGCGCACGGCGTCCCCGCCACCGACCTGGGCCTTCGCCTGCTCGCCGCCTACGCTCGCGAACTGCCGCTCGCCGAACCGCCGTTGCCGTGGCACACCCTGCGCACCCCGGTCGCCGACCTCGGCACCGCGTGCGCGTTCGCGTGCGGTGCCCTGGGCAAGTTCGCCGCGGACGTACTGGTGCTCTCACGCAGCGAGATCGGTGAGGTCGCCGAGGGCGGCGGGGGCAGCTCGTCCGCCATGCCGCACAAGACGAACCCCGTGCGGGCCACGCTGATCGCCGCCGCCGCACGGCAGGCCACCGGCCTCGCCTCGACGGTGCTGTCGTCGCTGGCAGCCGAGGACGAACGGCCCGCGGGCGCCTGGCACGCCGAGTGGCAGCCGGTACGCGAACTGCTGCGGCTGACGGGCGGGTCCGCGCACTCCGCGGCCGAACTCGCCGAAGCGCTCCAGGTGTTCCCGTACCGCATGCACGAACATCTCGCCCTCACCGAGGGGTTGATCGTCAGCGAACGCTTCACCGCCGCCCTCGGACCGCTCCTCGGCCGTGCCCGCGCACGCAAGCTCCTCGACGCCGCCTCCCGTAAGGCCGTCGACGAGGGCATCACGCTGGACGAGGCGCTGGAGGAGGAAGAGCCCGCCCTGCGGGAGATGCTCTCCCAGGAGCGGCTGCACGATCTGACGGACCCCACGCGGTACACGGGCTCCGCGGCGGCCCTCACCGATCGCGCGCTGCGGCGCGGGGGCCGGGACCCGTGCATACGGCGGGGGCGGGCCCGGGAGCGCAACCGCAGGGACACCCGGAAGCGGAGCCGGGATCAGATCGAGGAGCGCATCCGGCCGAAAACGGGGCAGAAGACCGGAGAGAAGACGGGCCGGGCCACCGGACAGCACACCAGGCCGAGCACCCGGCGCAGCCCCCGGACGTGCCTCCGGCCGACCCCCCGGCGGATCAGCGCACGGCCCACGACACCGGAGAGCGGTGAAAGACCATCGGCAACGGAATCCCATCTCCCGCGTCGCCGGACGGCGCACGCGACCCCCGCAGCTCACGCAGCTCACGCAGGCCCGGAGACATCACCGTGACCGCTTCCGTCCCGTTCGATGCCGTGCCGCTCCCCCACCACCGGCTCGACGGGCCCGCCGACGGCAAGCCGATGATCCTCGGCCCGTCCCTGGGCACCTCGCTGGCCGTCTGGGAACCCCAGCTCCCGGCGCTGATCCGCAGCCACCGCGTGCTGCGCTGGGACCTGCCGGGCCACGGCGCCTCGCCCGCCGAGCCGATGGCCGGTTCGTCCAGCGAACTCATCCCCACCGACGGCACCGCCACCGTCGGCCACCTCGCCGAACTGGTGCTGCGCACCGCCGACGCACAGGGCTGGGACGAGTTCGCCTACGCCGGTGTCTCGCTGGGCGGCGCCGTCGGACTGCACCTCGCGGTCCACAACCCGGAGCGGCTGACCTCGCTCTCCGTGGTGTGCTCCTCGGCCCGCTTCGGGGAGCCGTCCGCGTGGCGCACGCGTGCGGCGGGCGTGAGGGCGCACGGCACCGAATCGATGATCGCGTCGCGGCCTGGCGTGTGGTTCGGCCCCGGGTCCGAGTACGAGAGCACCCCGCACGGTGCCGCGATGATCGAGGACCTGCGCTGGACCGACGCCGCCGGGTACGCGGCCTGCTGCGACGCCCTCGCGCGCTTCGATCTGCGCGACCGGCTCGCCGAGGTGACGGTGCCGACGCTCGCGGTCGCCGGCGGCGCCGACCCGGCCACCCCGCCCGAGCACGCCCGTGAGATCGCCGACGGCATCCCGGGCGCGAAGCTGATCGAGGTTCCGGGTGCCGCTCATCTCGCGAACGCCGAGTGCCCTGATCCGGTCACCGCCGCGCTGGTCGTACACCACGACGGGCTGCCCGAGCAGACCGACCGGCAGTGAACGGGCGGGGGAGCGAGCCGGTGCGCATGCCATGCGGATGGGCCGTGGGGGCGCCGGCTGACGGCCCTGAGCCCCGTTCGCGCCTCGGTCCCGGTGACGGTCACGGTGGCGGTCGCCGTCGCGGTCCCGGTCGCGGCTCCCGTATGGGACGGCTCCCTCGCGCGGTACGCCCGCCCGCCATACGCTGAACCGCATGAGCTGGACAGCGCGCAGCATCCCCGACCAGAGCGGACGCACCGCTGTGGTGACGGGCGCCAA